>JACPTZ010000045.1:7255-25225 GCA_016192525.1 Planctomycetota bacterium | reverse complement strand
CCGCGCCCGTATGCGACGGAGTGGTCCGCCCTCGGCCCGGACCGCTCCGCCCTGGCCGCGCTGGAGACGGGGAGCCCGGTCGACCGACCGGCCGGCTCCCCTTCGCCCGCCGGACCCGATCTGCGGCCGTGGCTCTCCGGGTTCGCCCTCGCCGCGGCGATCGGGGCGGTGGCGCTCGACGCGGCGAAGCGCCGCGAAGGGTCCCGGAGGTGAGCCGGGTCATTGACCATTATGGGTGTATACATCCATTGTGGTCAATGATGACGGCCCCCGCGGTCAGGGGCGCAGGTCCAAGCTGGGTCGGGAAAGTACCCAGCCACCCGCCCGTCCTGAGCGAGCCCCGCAGCACGCGCTGCGGGGCGAGTCGAAGGACGGCACCGCGGGCGCGCCCTTCGACTCGGCGCCCGCCGTACGGATGGCGGGCGCCTCGCTCAGGGCGGACGGGCCGATTCATCGGCGCCTGGCCCCGAATTTCGTTGATGCACCTTTGGTGACTGTCTTTCCCGCTTTACTTTCCCACGGCATTTGTGCTATCGGTAACGGTTTGAGTGCGAAGGGGTGCCCCCCGTGTCGCCTTCTCCCGACTCCCCCGTCTCGGTCCAGGTGCTCCCGTGCGAGTGCGGGATGCGTTTGCCGCTGTTCGGCCTGAAGCCGGGGGACCACTTCACCTGTCCCTCCTGCGGCCGCGGGTACGCCGTTCCGTTCACCCGCGGCGCTTCTCCCGGGGCGCCGCTGAGTCCGGCGCCGGTCGGACCGCATCCGCCGAACTTCTCGTCGCCCGCGCATCCCAGCCCGCCGGTCGGGGCTTCTCCCCCGCCGGCCCCGTTGCCCGGGCCGACCCCGGCCGCGCCGTCCGCCGCGCTCGATCCTTCTCCCGCCGCTCCGGCGCTGGTCCGCACTCCGCTCCCCCCCCCGCCGGGCCGATCTTCGACCCCGACGACCGTTCCGCTTCCGCCGAACCTGGTCGTCGCCGTGGCCGCGAGCACTCCGACGCAGATCCGCATCGGGACTCCGGCGCCGGGAAGCCGCCACGCCACCCCGTTCGGCGCCACCCCGGCCCCCTCCCCCACGCCGCCGGTCCGGCAGTTCGGAGCGTTCCAGATTCTCGGCACGCTGGGACAGGGCGGGATGGGGGTGGTCTACAAGGCGCACGATCCGAGGCTCGATCGCGTGGTCGCCATCAAGGTGATCGGCGAGTCGCTCGCCGCCGACCCGGAGATCGTCCAGCGCTTCTTCCGCGAGGCGCGCGCCGCCGCCGGACTCAATCACCCGAACGTCGTCTCGGTGCACGCCATCGACGAACTCGCGGGAACCCCCTATCTCGTCATGGAGCACATCGACGGGGTTTCGCTCCAGGACCTCCTCAATGAGCGCGGACACCTCCCCTGGCCCCAGGCCTGCGACTACATCCTGCAGGCCGCACGCGGCCTGGCCGCGGCCGCCGCGAAGGGAATCGTCCACCGGGACGTGAAGCCCTCCAACATCATGGTGACCCGCGAGGGGCTCGTGAAGATCACCGACTTCGGCCTCGCGAAGCCCGCCCTGATGGGACAGGGCGTGACCCAGACCGGGTTCGTGATCGGCACCCCCCTCTACATGGCGCCGGAGCAGGGTCGCGGCCAGGCGTGCGACTTCCGGGCCGACATGTACGCGCTCGGCGCCACCCTCTACCATCTCGTCTCCGGAAAGCCGCCGTACCACGCGGAGAGCCCGGTGGATGTGCTCGTGCAACATGCCAGTGCGCCGATCCCGCACCTCCCCGAGTTTCTTCAGACCTTTCCCCCGCACCTCACGGAGGTCCTGACGCGGCTGCTGGCGAAGGATCCGCAGGGGCGCTACGCGAGCTACACCGACCTTCTCCGCGAACTGGAGACGCTCGTCCGGATCCCCACCGTCTACGCCCGATTCGGGAGACGGGTCTGCTCCTCGCTGGTCGATACCACTTTGCTCGGCATCGGCCAGCTAATCCTGGGCGTCATCATCCACATGCTCTGCGGCATCGACGTGCTGCTGCTGGACGACGAGACACCGGGGCCTGCGACCGCCCTGTTCAGCGCCATCTTCTGCTTCGCCCTGGGGGCGATCTACTTCGTCGAATCCCAGCGGCGGGCGGGACAGACCCTCGGCAAGTGGGCGACGAAGATCCAGCTCCGGTCCCGGTCCGGCAGAATCCCCTCGGCCCAGCGGGTGTTCGTCCGGTACGCCTGCTCCTACGGCATCGTGGAGCTCGCCTTCTCCATCCTTCCCGCGATCAGCGTGAACACGGTGTCGCCGTTCCTCGGAGGCTCCTCCATCGTGATCCTGGGAGCCGGTTCCGGCCTGGCGATCGCCGGGACGCTCCTGGTCATTCTCACGCGGGAGAGACGCGCGCTGCATGACTTCTTCTGCGGAACCGTCGTCGTCGTCAAACCAGAACTGGTCCGCTACTGGCAGGAGGCCGGACTGTGATCGAAGACATCATCGAGTCGCACATCGAGAAGGCGCGCCCCCTCGGAAAGTCGCATGCAGAGGCCTCGTGGCGGTTCGCCACCACCGGCCGCCCGGAGGATCAGGCCGAGGTGGCCCGGCTTTCCGCCGAAGAGGTGAGGCTGCACCGCGACCGCGTCACCTTTGAACGGCTGCGCGAGTGGGACCGGGGAGGCGCCGCGAGGGACCCGCTCACCGCCCGACAGGTGAGGCTCCTGCACCACGCCTTCGCCGCGAATCAGGGCCCCGAAGAGGCGATCCAGCGGCTCGTGCAACTCTCGGTCGAAGTGGCGGGGATCTACAACAACTTCCGCCCCTCGTTCGAGGGCAAGCCCGCCTCCGACAACACACTCGAGCAGGTGCTGGCGGAATCGACCGACTCCGACCGGTGCAGGGCGGCCTGGGAGGCCCGGAAACTCATCGGTCGCGAGGTCGCCGACCGCATCCGCGAACTCGCCCGGCTCAGGAACCGGATTGCGCACGACCTCGGCTTTCCGGACCATCACACCGGGACACGCGGGAGCCTTATCGACGCGGCAAGGCCGCGCTCGACCGGGACCGGGCGGCGCGATTCCGCGTGAGCGTCGGGGAACTGCGGCCCTGGCACTATGCCGACCCGTACTTCCAGCATCCTCCTCGCTTCGAGGCGTTCGACCCCGACGACCTCTTCCGGGAGGCGGACCTGGTCGACCTCACCACCCGGTTCTACGACGGGCTTGGTCTGGAGATTCGCGACATCCTCAAGCGGAGCGATCTCCACGCGCGCGAGGGGAAGTGCCAGCACGCCTTCTGCACGCACATCGACCGTGGCGGGGACGTGCGCGTCCTCTGCAACATCTCCGGGACCAAGCGGTGGGCGACGACGATGCTCCACGAGTTCGGCCACGCCGTGTACGACAAGTACATCGGCGGCGACCTGCCGTGGCTCCTCCGGGAGCCGCCGCACATCCTCTCGACGGAGGCAATCGCGCAGATGATGGGGCGCCACACGGAGGACGGGCGCTGGCTCCGGGAGATCGCCCGCAAGCCGGCCGCCGAAGTGGATCGTCTCCTTCCGGCGCTGGAGTCGTTTCAGCGGTTCGACCAGCTGCTCTTCGCGCGGTGGACGCTGGTGGTGGTGTACTTCGAGCAGGCGATGTACGCCGACCCCGAGCGCGATCTGGACACGCTCTGGTGGGACCTTGTGGAGAAGTTCCAGGAGGTGCCGCGTCCGGAGGGTCGGAAGGCGCCCGACTGGGCGTCGAAGATCCACATCGCCACGTCGCCCGTGTACTACCAGAACTACCTGCTCGGGGAGTGCATGGCCTCGCAGATGGTGCATGCCGTGGAGGCGCTGGGTCACGGCGGGACCTACGTGTCGAACCCCAAGGCGGGCCGCTTCCTCGTGGAGTCGCTCTTCCGCCAGGGCGGAACGTCCGATTGGGACGAGACCCTGCGGCGCGCGACGGGAGAGCCCCTGAACACGGACTACTTTGTGAGGCAGTATGCCAATTGAGGTGAGAGCCTGAGAAGAAATGCCCCGGGACGACAAGTGCGGGGCTCTTGTCATCCTGAGCGTCCGCCGCAGGCGGACGCGAAGGATCACCAGCGTGTGCGCCAAACCCGCTCCAGTACTGGTGATCCTTCGCCCTGCCCGCCAGACGGAGGCGGGCAGGGCTCAGGATGACAATCTGGCGCCTCGCACTTCGGCGCATTTCTTCTCAGGCTCTGAGCCTGAGCCGCGCCGCGGCCCAGCCGACGATTCCCGCCGCCACCCAGGGAGCGACATGAGCATCCCCAGCCGTCTCGGTACGGTGATGGTCTTCGCCGCCATGCTGGCGGCCGCCGTGGCCTTCTACGCGCTGCGATCCTGGGTCATGGACGCCAATCAGTCCCGGGAATCGGCCTACATCCTGCTCGAGGGGGGGAAGCGCGTCCGCCTCACGCCCGAGGAGTTCCGTAAGCAGCAGGCGGAGGTGAAGGAGGCCAGAGAGCATCTGGCGCGGGCCAAACTGGAACTCGCCGGCATGGAGAGGGAACTTGAGGAGGCCCGGCGCGAGGCGGCGATTCTCCGGGGACAGGTGAAGGAGCTTCAGGCCGCCGCGGCCGCTCCTGCCCCGCCCGCCGAAGCCCCTCTCAGCGCCGAGGAGCGGGACAAACGACTGCGGATCCTGGTGAACTCCGCCGACTGGAGGTCCTACGGCCAGGCGGTGGCCCGGTGGGTGATCGGGGAGGAGCAGTCGCGCCAGACCGGCCAGCCGTTCGAGCCGAACAACGACGACCTCATCACCCTCTCCATGCTGAACTCGACGATGATGGAGGCGGCCAAGATTCTCGGCCTGAAGAACCCGTTCGACGCCTACAAGGACCCGATCGTCTCCGAGAAGTTCATGCCCGCCTATCTGGAGGGACTCGGGCTGGCGTTCACCGACCAGCAGCGGGGCCAGCTGAATGAGCTCCTCAGGCAGCAGGCGGCCAGGACGGACGCGCTCGCCCTCTCCGACGCCAGACCCGGATCGCTGGAGCGCACCCTCCTCGAGGCGCGCGATTCAGCGGAGTTCGATGCCGCCCTCTCCCGTCTCCTCACCCCGGATCAGGCCCAGGCCTACGCCCACACCGTCGGGGCCAACCCCTTCTTCGGGATGCAGGTGAAGCGCCAGCCGGTGGCCGGAGATTCAACGCAGGCCGCCGGCACGGTGGCCGGGCTGTGGGCGAAGGCCTTCGGGATCGACGAGACGCAGCAGCGCACGCTCGGCGCCGTCGCCGAGCAGTACGTCCGGGAGGCCAACCTCGCCCGGGACCAGTTCGCGGTGCAATTCGGCCGCCGACTCCCGCGGGACCGCGCCATGGCGCTTCAGCTCCACCTCCTCGAACTCCAGATCGAGGCGGAGCGCGAGCTCGCCGGTCGCCTGGGCCTCACCCCCGAGCAGGCCGACCGGGTGCAGGAGGGCCGACCATCAGGATGGGAAAGCGCATGGCTGGGGTGGGGAATTCCCGATGCCAGAGGGAGGCGGTCGGAGGACCAGCGGAACCTCCCGTGGACCGCGTCTTCTAAGCCGATCAGCGCGAAGACAGCAGGCGGTTCGTCCCGGAGGGGGCGACAGAACCGTGGCGCGCGCCCGCCGCTCTTGTCGCCCCTCCGGGGCTCGGGGGGGCGGCAAGGATGACAACAACAACAACAACAGCAACAACAACAGCTGCAACAACAACGACCACAACAATAGGGACGTCGTAACGGCCGGAAAGCCTGGCGCCGCTACGCGGCGAGGGGTGGGGTCGGACTCCGGGCGCCTCGAAAGCGGGAACAAGCCGTGCCCTGAGCTTGCCGAAGGGTTCCCGCACTCCAAATCATTGGGCGGCGAGGGCGAGGATGATCGCGATCACCGCGATCACGATGGCGATGGCGATCGCCACCTTGGTCCCGCTGGTCGGGGCCTGGCCGGTCGACTGGCCGGTCTGGCCGTTCATGACGAAGCGGAACACCTTCCCCTTGTAGGTGTAGGCGAAGATCCAGATCGGCGCGAGGATCAGCGTCGAGACGGTCTTCGTCACCATGACGTTGACGTGCACGTTCCGGGCGCTCCCGGGCACGAGACGCTCACACGCGGAGGCTTCCAGCGCCTCAAACGTCTTCTGGGCCGAGCGACGCGCCCGTTTCCGCGAGACCGAAGGGGGCTCGACAGCGATCTCCTTCACGGCCGCCGGGGCGTAGGGCTGCAGCTCGGCGAAGGAGAAATCTCCGATGGCCTCCAGTTCTCCGTCGCTCAAGGAGGCAGTGGCCGGGACGAGGAGCCCCTCGTAGGCGCCCGAATGCTCGCCCGACTTCGGGCACCAGTCGGCCCGCGCCCCGGGCGGAGTGCGGTTCGAGTCCGCGCACCAGTAGGTGTGCGTGTCCCCGGAGAAGCACCAGACGGGCAGAAAGAGCTGGCGAATCTGGTTCACCGAAGACATCGACGCCAGGTCCCCCGGGCGCCAGAATCCCTGACCGAGCCAGGTGCGGAAGGCCCCCTGCGCATGCCCCGCGTCGATCTTGAACGGGAGGAGTCCCGAGGGCGGAAGACTCCACTTGCCCTGGCCGAGCGCCTCGATGGAGACCGACCCGCAGAAGGCGCACTTCAGCCCCTGCGCGGCGGCATCGAACGCCGTGGTGGCGCCGCACTGACGGCACTCGAAGGAGTGGACGTCGCTCGACGCCGGCGTGTTCTTCTCCTCCGCCCGCATCGGGGCCTCGCGGCCGCAGTTGGGGCAGAAGACATCCTCGACGTCGAGGAGCTCGGCACACGCTTCGCACTTCATCAGTTCGGCGGGCATGGGGACCGCCAATCGCGCCAGGGGAGAACCGCGAATTACGCGAATTACGCGAATTACGCGAATTCAAGCGGAACAACAGAAGAAGAGGATCATCCGGCAAATGGGCAGATTCTGTCGAAGAGCGGCCAGAGCGCTGATCAGGCCACCGATTCAACTCAAAGGCGCAGAGAGCAACGGAAGAGGCACCCTTGGACCTTGCGAGGCTCGAACCTACTTCTACTGTCACGGTTCGCGCGCCGGTCGCGCCTGTAAACCGTAGCCCGAAGACGAAGCGCCGTTCGCGTCAACCGTCCCTTCGATACGCGACCGCGCGGCCAACGGCGCCGAGCGGTCGCTACTCAGGGACTCGGTCTATCCCCGTTCCGGTGCCACGTTGCGACACGACTCCCGCGATCGGTGACAGTAGAACTACTCACACTCCGCTGTTTCTGTTGTTCCCCCAGGATCTACTCATTTGCCGGATGGACCTTGTTTCTGTCGTTGCTGTCGTTGCTGTTGTTTCTGTCGTTGTTGTTGTCACCCCAACATTCGTGAAATTCGTGGTTTCCCAGCCGCGCTGAGGAGTCCCCATGCCGGGCTACCGGCTCGTCGCCAGCAAGAACAGGACAATCACAATCACCACCGCCACCACCGTGAGCGTCACCTTGATCCAGGAGGTCGGCTTGTCGCCTGTCACGGACCCGGTCTGGCCGTTCAGGACGAACCGGAACGTCTTCCCGTTGTACTGGTAGGCCGCGATCCAGATCGGGAGCAGGATCAGGTCCGAGGTCACGTCGAAAAACTGGGTGTGGACGGTGAGGCCGGTATGGGTGTCCCCCGGGAGGAATCCGGCCACCTTCCGCTTCACCTGTCCGTCGTACCTCTGGAGCGACAGATTCCGGGCCTCCTCCCGCTCCATCACGTACTCTTCCGAGGCCCATCCCGCCAGGATGTACGGCCTGAAGCGCGACATCCGCAGAAGATCGAACGGGACGATCTCCTCCACCCACTCCTGCGAGAGCCCCTTCGACGCGCTCACAAGGTAGTGGTGCTGGAATCCGTGCCAGCGCCCGGAGAGCCCGTACCACTCGGTGTGCTGCACCCGCTTCGTCCGGGTCTTCGTCACGGTTCGACCCTGTGAGTCGCGCGTCGTGTAGGTCTCGGTGACCGTCTCGTACCAGTGTTCGCCGATCCGGGCGCTCCACTCGCTCTCCGCCCGCGCGGAGAAGGACCAGAACGGGAGATAGACCCCCTTGAGTTCTCCGGCGCGCGCGATCTGGACGAGGTTCTTCGGGGTGAACCAGCCGGTCCCCACCCAGGTCTTGAACCGCTTGAGCGCCTCCTCCTTCGTGATCGCGAACGGCACCACAAATTCGGGCCGCTGGCGGGTGCCCTCCGGTTTGAACTCGACGACGTAGGTGGAGTCGCAGAAGGCGCACTGGTAGGCCCGCTGGCCCGCCTCGACCTGGACGGCGGCGCCGCAGCGGTCGCACTTGAACCCGGTCTGGACGATGTCCTCGCCGAATTCCTCGTCCTTTCCGAGCCGGTTTCCGCACGTGGTGCAGAACGAGGCGCCGGGCTCCATCGGGGCGTGGCAGGCGGGACAGCATCGGGCGCGGCGATCGACCGCGGCCTCCTCGAGCACCTCGGCGACCGGGAGCGCGGATTCGTCGACGGAAACAGCCTCGGGGATGTCGGACATGCGGGGCGCAATCCTGACGAAGTTCGGCGGGGGAGTCAAGAAATGGAGTGTCACTTC
The DNA here is from genome assembly GCA_016192525.1 of Planctomycetota bacterium. Taxonomy (GTDB): domain Bacteria; phylum Planctomycetota; class MHYJ01; order JACPTZ01; family JACPTZ01; genus JACPTZ01. The sequence continues at coordinate 16,731 of JACPTZ010000045.1, read as the reverse complement.
ACCGGCGCGGCGGGGTCCGGATCCTTCTTCGCATTCTTCTTCTGCAGTTCGAGCCACCACCTCCACCGCTCGAGGTTGTAGCCGAACTGGAAGCCGGTGAGCTTCTTGAGGGCGGCGAGGATCGCCTGACGCTCGGCGTAGATCTGGTCCGGGTTGTTCGAGCCGTCCTCGATCCCGCCGGTCGCCCCCACCACCTCCTGCCCGGTCCCGCCGAAGAGTGAGGCCCCGCCGCGGGCCTTCGCGGGATCGGGGTTCGTCTCGGTGATACTGACGGTGCCGGCATTCTCCCGGAGCGAGTGCTCGAAGGCGTCGATGAGCGGCTCGATGGCCCGCTCGTCGCCGATCTCGCCGAGGGAGATTTCGGCCCGCAGACGCACGCCGCGCTGGCGGCTCCTCAACGATTCGCAGAACTTCGACGTGGTCTCCGGCAGGTTCATCGACTGGAGCGACCGCAGCGCCATCTCGGCGATCGCGGGGCTCGCGTCGTAGAGGGTGCGGTAGACCAGGCCGCGCACGACGCGGGTGTCCGGCATCTTCGCCAGGGCCGCGGTGGCGTAGGCACGGACCTCCGGGTTTTCGTCGTAGAGTGCGGCGAGCAGCGGCTCCACGAGGTCGGCCGGAGGGATCTGCTCCAGCTTGCCGTACGCCTCTTTCCGGACCAGGGGATCCTCATCGCCGGTCTGCCGGATCCACTGCTTGAGCCGCGCCGAGTACTCTTTCTGGATCTCGATGGTCCGCTTCGCCTCCTCGAGGAGATCGCGCTCCTCCGGCCGAACCCAGCGCCCCTCGTACTCCACCATCCCGCGCGCGATGAGCGCCTCACGCTCGGTCATCCATCGCCCGTCCTGGAGGACGAAGCCGAGCGCCTTCCGCGCCGCGGCATGATCCGGGTTCGCCAGGACGGCCGCCTCCAGTTCCCGTTGGCGCTCGATCGGCATGCGATGTTCGCCGCACCACTCGGCGAGGGCGAAGTGGCCGTCGGCATCTTCCGGGAGGAGCGCGGCGGCCTTCTCGGCGTAGGAGTCCCACGGAGAAGGCCCCGCGTCGATGTGATCGATCTGCGACTTCTCGATGCTGATGCTGCCGTGCGGGGTGATGACGCGGATCGACGGCCCCTGATCGACGACGCGCCCCTCGCGCCGGGAGCCGTCCTTGAGCCAGACGACGTCGGCAGAAGCCGTCGCCAGGGTGAGGAGCAGCAGCGCGGGGAGGAGGAGGGCGCGCATGGAGGTCATTCTAGCATGCCCGAACCGGGGGTCAAGGGGGGTGTCGACCCGCACCGAAACCGCCCCGGGCCGACGGCCGCTGTCGGAGAGCGGCCCCACACTCATTTTCGGCCTTCCGCGCCGCGGGGTGGAGCATCCGGGGCGAACGCGCTCGGCAGCAGATTGACCTTCAGTCCCTTGATGAGCACGGCAAGGACCACGATGCCGAAGGGCATCATGAAGATCGCGAGCGCCGGGATCCCCTTCGCGATGTCGGTCAGCTGACGCTTCAGGATTTTCATCTCCGCGGCGGACGGCCGGCGACCGGCGGCGAGGCGCACGCAGATCGCGGAGGCCTCCCGCGAGTCCCGGAGCTGTTCGAGGATCTTCGGCCAGTTCCCGGCGACGGCGCGGGTAATTTCCCGTCGCACCCGTTCCGGCACGGCGCGGCCGGTGACCCAGGCGGCGTCCAGCACGGGCGGGACCCGCCGGGCCTGTCGAACCAGGACCGACATGATGTCGGGGATGTCGACGCCGGCGGAGAGGAGCTGGCGGACGGTCTCGGCGCCGGGGGCCCGCTGGAGGAGACTCGATACCGCCCGGAGCGAATACGTCGAGCCGGAACGGACCAGTTCGGCGAACTGGCCCGCCATGCCGACGGGACGTGGGGTCATTCGACGGCCCGCCTATCTCGCCCCGACCAGTTCCCGGCGCGAGGTGACGTGCCGGAAAGAGGTGTCGCGCGTCCGCGGCGTCTTCCCCGCCTTGCGGATGACGGCATTCATCTGCGCCGGGGGAATCTCGGAGCGGGTCTCCTCGGACGGACTGCGGACGATGGCGTCCTCGAACACCGTCTCGCCGAGGTCGTTGGCGCCGACGCCCAGGGCACGGACCGCGAGGTCCAGGCCGAGGTGCGCCCAGCCGGCCTGGATGTTGTGGATCCACTTGTCCAGGTAGATCCGGCTCACGGCGATGAGCTTCAGGGTCTGCTCCGGCGTGGCCAGCCGGACGCGCGGATTCTTGGCGAACAGGACCGAACCTTTCGGGTTAAACGGGATCGGAACGAACTCGGTGATCCCGCCGGTCTCGCGCTGGATGTTCCGCAGGATCTCGAGGTGTTCGATGACGTGAATCTCGTCCTCGATGTGCCCGTAGAGCATCGTGGAGGTGGTCTTGATCCCCACGCGATGCGCCGTCTTCACGATTTCCACCCAGTCCGCGGTGCGGAGCTTGTTGGGGCAGATCTTCTTTCGCACCTTGTCGTTCAGGATCTCGGCGGCGCTCCCGGCCATCGTGGTCATCCCGGCGTCCTTGAGCTGGATCAGGACGTCCTCGGCCGGCATCTTCGCCCGCCGGGCGATGAACCAGATCTCCGCCGGGGAGAAGGCGTGGATGTTCATCCGCGGATAACTGTCGCGGATGGCCGCCACCAGATCGCACATGTACTGCAGCGTGAGGTCCGGATTGAGCCCGCCCTGGACGTGGACCTCGGTGAGGTCCGGCGTCTCGCCGAGTTTCTCGATGAACTGGTCGATCTTGTACATGTACCCCTGCGGGTCGCCCTTCCGCCGCGAGAAGGTGCAATAGCGGCCGGCCACCTGATAGATCTGCGGAACGATGCGGTCCGGCGCTTGGATGAGGATGAGGGCCTCAATGGTGCTGATTTCGCCCTGCTCGAGCGCCGACTTCAGGATGACTTCCGGATCCATGTCGAACGGTCCTCCGAACGGTCAGGGGGTCTGTGGGGCGGCCAACGCCACGGCGCCGGTGCGCCGGGTCCCGGCCGCCGCCGGGAAGTGGGAGAGAAATTCTTCGAGTCTCGCGTCGTCGTAGTTGAGCGGGATGAACCGCGGGCGGCGTCCGTTGCCGTGCCAATCGGAGCCGGCCGTCGCGAGGAGGCCGAGTTCGTCGCAGGTCTTCTCGCAGAAGGCGGCCTCGCCTCCGGGACGGCGCCGGGTGTAAATCTCGACCCCCCGCAGACCGGCCGCGGCCAGGGTCCGGACGTGCGCGTCGAACGCCTCGATCGACGGATGGGCCCAGACGGGCAGGCCGCCGTGCTCCAGGATGAGGGCGATGGCGCCCTCGGAGGAGAGGCGGGTCCGCGGAATCACATCCAGCGTGTATTTCAGGTGGCGCTCGAACGCCTCCGCAAGCGACGGGACCTGGTCGGTGTCGACCAGGTACTGCGCCACGTGGCTCCGGCTGACGCTCTCGGAGCCGGGGAAGCGGCTTGTGATCTCTTCGATCGTCACGGAGAGGCCGCGCGCCCGGAGCGCGATGATCCCCTCGGCCATCCGTTCCCGGCGACTCCGCTGCGCCTCGGACAGATAGGCCCGGAAGGAGTCGCCGACGTCGGAGGGAAAATAGCCAAGGATGTGAAACTCCGTCCCCTCGAAGCGCGAGGAAAGCTCGACGCCGCGGAGAAGCCTCATTCCGGCCGGAAGGACCGCCTCGGCGCGAGCGAAGGCGGAGATCGAATCGTGATCCGACAGGGCGACCGTCTCCAGCCCCGTCTTGTGCGCGAAGCGAACCACATCTTCGGGGACGAAGGCGCCGTCCGATAGAGACGAGTGGAGATGGAGGTCAATTCGCATCGGAGGTTCCCGACGGCCCTCGGCCGCCGTCGGTCTGCGCATCAATCAGACAGGCGGGCCACCTGCGGGGCGAGCAATCCACAACTCACGGCGCATTATAATGACGCGCCGCGTCAACGCAAGGGGAATCTGGAAAACTCATGCGTGACTACACATAACCTATTATTGCAGCACATGATGTGCCTTTACATCTTTGTAGGGAAAATGGCTTGACCATTCACGCGTGCGCGCGTAGCATCGTCCCCGTGACGATGTCCTGCACGGACCTCCAGCGGCCCGTGCCACCCCTCTCCCCTCGACGACCATGGCCGGCCCCGCCCGACTCTTCCTCATCGACGGTCACTCGTATATCTTCCGCGCGTTCTACGCCGTCCCGCACCTCTCCAACCCGCAGGGGTTCCCGACCAACGCCATCTTCGGCTTCATCAACATGCTCCTCAAGGTGATCCGGGAGCAGAAGCCCGATTACTGTGCGGTCGTGTTCGATCCTCACGGCCCGACATTTCGCGACGAGATCTACCCGCAGTACAAGGCGAACCGGCGCGAGGCGCCGGAAGAGCTGAAGCAGCAGATCCCGCGGATCAAAGAGGTTGTGGCGGCGTTCAACATCCCGACGCTCGAGGCCGCGGGATTCGAGGCGGACGACGTGATCGGTACCCTGGCCCGTCGCGCCGAGTCGGCCGGGCTGAGGTGCGTGATTGTCACCGGGGACAAGGACCTGATGCAGCTCGTCTCCCCCACGGTGACGCTCCTCGACACGATGAGGGACCTCGTGGTGGACGAGGCGGGGGTGCGCGAGAAGTTCGGAGTCCCCCCCGCCCAGGTGGCGGACGTCCTGGGACTCGCGGGCGACTCGTCGGACAACGTGAAGGGGGTGCCCGGGATCGGAGACAAGGGGGCCACGGCGCTCATCCAGGAGTTCGGCTCGGTCGAGAACCTCCTCGCCCGCGTCGTCGACGTGAAACTCAAGCGGGCCCGTTCGGCCCTCGAGGCCTCCCCCGAGGCGGCCCGACTGGGAAAGACCCTCTGCACCATCCGGACCGACGTCCCGATCGAGGCCCCCCTCGAGTCGCTCGCCCCGCGGCCACCGGACGAGCCCCGTCTGCGGGCCCTCCTCACCGAGTTCAATTTTGGATCGCTCCTGAAGGCGTTCGCGCCGGAGAAGACCGTCTCCTATGAAAAGTACCGGCTCGTCCTCACCCCGGAGGAACTCGGCGATCTGGCGAAGCGGCTTCGGGCGTCCCGCGAGTTCTCCTTCGATCTCGAGACGACGGGGATCGACCCGATGCGGGTGGAAATCGTCGGGCTCTCCTTCTCCTGTGCCGCGCACGAGGCGTTCTACGTTCCCGTGGCGCACCACTACCTCGGCGTGCCGGGGCAACTCCCGCTCGAGTCCGTGCTGGCGGCCATCCGCCCCGCCTGGGAGGAGGCGTCGATCGCGAAATTCGCCCAGAACGCGAAGTACGACACCACGATCCTCGCCCGGCACGGGATCGTCGTCGCGCCGATCCGGTGCGACCCGATGGTGGCCTCCTATCTCCTCCACCCCGAACAGCGCCAGCACAACCTGGAGTCGATCGCCCGCGATATCCTCGGCCACCAGATGATCACCTACGCCGAGGTCACGGGAACCGGGAAGAAGCAGATCGGATTCGCCGAGGTCGACGTGGAGACGGCCAAGACCTACTCCGGGGAGGACGCCGACGTCACCCTTCTCGTGGCGCACGAATTGGAGCGCCGGCTCGAGGAGTCGGGGCTGATGCCGCTCTTCCGCGACCTCGAGATGCCGCTCCTGCCCGTTCTGCGGGAGATGGAGATGACCGGCGTCCGGCTCGACGTGGCGCTCCTCGGCGCCCTCTCGAAAGAGATGGAGTCCTCCTGCGACGCGCTGCGGGCGAAGATCGCCCGAGAGGCGGGAGGAGACTTCAACCCCGACTCGCCGAAGCAACTCCAGGAGGTGCTCTTCGAGCGGCTCAAGCTCCCGCGGGGTCGCAAGACCAAGACCGGCTACTCGACCGACGTGGACGTCCTCGAAACGCTCGCCCGGGTTCACCCGCTGCCGGCGGCGATTCTGGAATACCGGTCGCTCATCAAGCTCAAGAACACCTACGTCGACAGTCTGCCGCCGCTCGTGAACCCGAAGACGGGCCGGCTGCACACCTCGTACAATCAGACCGTGGCGGCGACGGGGCGGCTTTCGAGCAGCGATCCGAACCTTCAGAACATTCCGATCCGGACTCCCGAGGGCCGGAGGATCCGGAGCGCGTTCATTCCCACGGAAGGGTGGACGTTTCTGAGTGCCGACTACTCGCAGATCGAGCTCCGTGTCCTCGCGCATCTGTCCAAGGACCCGGTCCTGATCGAGGCCTTCCGGAGCGGCGAGGACATCCACACGCGGACGGCGGCGGAGCTGTTCGGCGTGATGCCGGGGCTCGTGGACGAAGAGATGCGGCGGCGGGCGAAGACCATCAACTTCGGGGTGATCTACGGGATGTCGGCGCACGGGTTGGCGGGTCAGTTGGGCATCCCGCACGGAGAGGCGCAGAAGTTCATCGACGCCTATTTCGAACGATATTCGGGCGTCCGGCGGTTCTTCGACCGGCTCCTGGAGGAGGCCAGGCGGACGAAGCGGGTCAGCACGCTGCTGGGCCGGATCCGTCGTGTCCCGGAGATCGAACATCCGACGCCGAACCTGCGCGGGATGGCGGAGCGGATCGCGCTCAACACGCCGATCCAGGGGACGGCGGCCGACCTCATCAAGCGGGCGATGCTTCGGGCGCACGCCGCGCTTCACGCCTCCGGGCTCCGGTCGCGGATGATCCTCCAGGTCCATGACGAACTGGTGTTCGAGTGCCCGCCGGCGGAGCTGCCGCGGCTCCGTCCGCTGGTCCGGGAGGCGATGGAGAAGGCTTTCGAGATGCGGGCGCCGCTCACGGTCGACATTTCGACCGGGCCGAACTGGGCGGAGATGGAGGAGAGCGCGTAATCGGGGACAGACGGATCCCAGGCGACCGGTCGGCACCCGCCCTTACGTTCCGCCCGTTTCACCGATTTCCCGGAAGGCGCCGCGCGAAAACCGTCAACTGGAAGAGCAACAGCGCAACCATGACTGCGGACAGCGAGGCGGCCATGCCTGCGATCGACCCAGCGGATGCCGACCCTGCAAAGCACCCTCCCCCGCCTCCCCCGCCCCCACCAGACGCCGCACCGACGCCCGAGGACGATGAGGCTGCACCCCCGGTGTCACTCGCCCTCGCGGCGGGCAGGCTGGCCGATGGCGCAGACACGCCGGAGGCCCCGGCCACCGTTCCCCCGGGCGGGGGCGGTGGCAGAGGCGTTGCGGCGGAGAGACCGCTGTAGATCGGCGCCGATGACGGCTTCGTGGCGCCGCCGGGCGACGGGACGCGAAGCGAGATGTTGTGCCCGGCCGCGTTGTAGACCCAGTATCCGGCCCCCGGCGCCAGCGAGGAGGAGGCCACGTAGCCGTTCCCATCGTACGCATAGAGGGTGCTGCCCACGAGAGAACTGGAGGTCACCGGCTCAGGCGAGCCGACGAAGTCGTGCGTCACCGGATCCACGTCCTGCGCGAGCACGGAACTCCAGGCCACGGCGGAGTTGTAGGGGGTTCCGATCTGATTCCACCCGATCTCCAGATCGACGGTGAATTCACTCACGACGCCGGTCGAGTAGCCGCTGAAGTTCAGGGAAACGGGATTCCTCGAGATGATCCAAATGGCCCTCCCCATCGGATCTGAGTCCGGCTGGTCCCAGAAGGAGGGCCATTCCATATAGCCCCAGTCGCTCTCGTGTCGGTAGCAACGCCACTGAGTCGAATCGTAGGGCCCCAACTGGCTTTCCATCGCGTCGATGATCTGCGAGCCGGTCATGAAGGCCGGGACCGAGTACATGCGGTAGTCGTTGGCCGTAGATCCTCCGGACACGCCGATCTGAACGGAGGTCGACGTGCTGTAGACGAAGTGGGTCATGTCGGACTGGTTGTCCGGGTTGTAGACGAACAGGTCGACCTCCCCCGACGATCCGGAAGGCGAGACCGCCTGAATCTCGTAAGGCGAGAGGACGCTGGTGCTGCTCGCGGGCGAGGCCCCGAAGTAGACGGTCGAGCCGGGATCGAAGTCGTATCCGGTGATCGTCACCACGGTTCCTCCACCCGTCGGGCCGAACTCAGGGTAGATGTCCCAGATCTGCGGCGCGGCGTTCCAGGAGATGACCGCCCCGCCGATCTCGTTGTCGTAGGACTCCCCGGCGCCGACCCCGCTGGAGGAGGGGAAGGCCACCGTGACATTTGCGGGCGCGCTGAAGTCCTCCGCCGTCACATTCGATCCGATCCCCGGACCGAAGGAGTCGTCGAACGTGCAGCCGGGGGCCGTCATCGAAAAGGGACCGACCTGCTCCACGCGAAGGTGCGTCCCGCCGCTCACCGCGCCCGTAAAACTGTTGCCGCTGAACCCGGCGATCGCCGCCGTGCTCGAGATGATGAGGCCGCTGGATTCGGGCGAATCAAAGCTCGTCCCGACGACATCCACCACACCGTCCAGGGTGAGGGTGTAACGCTTCGTGCCGGGCGACAGGCTCGACACCAGCGCCCCCGCCGACTGAAAGGTCCCGAGAACCATCATCGACGCCGTATTGTCGCCCAGCAGTTGGGATCCGGGATTGAGATTGACGGTCCCGGTGGCGTTGACCGTCAGGCTGCTGAAGTACTCGAGGATCCCCCCCGCCCAGACGTCCACCATCCCGTCGATCGTTCCGGTCTGAATCGCCAGCTCGCCTCCGCCAAGGACCATCACGGTGCAGCAGGAGGCCTGCGTGTAGCCCGGGGCCCACATCACGCCGCCCGGCTCGATCTTCACCGTCCCCCCCCCGGTAATCGAGACGGTCGGGAACATCGTGACGCCATTGACCAGCTGGACCCCGCTGCCATTGAAGTCGACCGTGGCGGAGGGCATGGCGGACAGCGAACCGTCGTTCGTCCAGTTTCCGGAGACCGAGAGCGTCCTCGGACTGGCCATGAAGTTGAGGACCGCGCCTGACCCGATCGTGACATTCACCACCTGCGCCGAGGCCAGGTCGAATACGGGAGCAAACGGCACCCCGCTCGGAAAGAAGACGCTGTCGGTGGAGACCGGAACCCCGGCCGGGCTCCAGTTGGCGGCGTCGCTCCAGAATCCATTCACCTGGGTCCCATTGAATATCTTGTCGTTGGTGTAGGTGAAGCCGCTCGTGATCGTCCAGGTCTGCCCGTCGCCGTTATCGATGAACACGTCCCAACTCCCCAGAGTTCCCGCCGGAGTGATCCCGGAGAACGTGGTCCCGTCGGGCGGGACGAACGGACTTCCCAGCGGGTTGCCGTCGATCGTGACGGTGGCGCTTTGGGTGAAGCCGTGTCCGTCCAGCTGGACCGAGTCTCCTCCCGCCGCCGCGCCGCTGTTGGGCATGACCGCACTGGCCTGGAGCGACGGAAGGACCATCTGTCCCCAGAGGATGTTCTCGGAAGAGTCCCACCAGGTGACCAGGAACGCGCTGAGGGAACCGTTGTCGCCGAAGGAGGCCGATTGAGTGCTGATCTGGGGACGCGCCGGGGCGATGTCAAAGACGTTTCCGACGAACGCGATCCCGGATCCGTCAAGCTTGAGGCGGCGGCCCTTGAGCGTCCGCG
>JACPTZ010000045.1:0-7227 GCA_016192525.1 Planctomycetota bacterium | reverse complement strand
CCACGCGATCATGCCGATCCCGTCAGAATCGACGCCGCCGGAGGCGTGACGGTCCCACATGTCGTCGGTCGTAATCTGGGTGTTGCTGCCCAGCAACGTCACCCCATCGATGTCGATGGCCTGGGCCCAGGCCTGGTACGAGTCGTAGGGCGGCGAAACGTCATTCCGGTTGTCGGACCACACAACGACCCACTTGCCGGTCGTCTGATCCGAGACGGCTCCCCCAAACCGCTGGGTCGACCCGGCGACGGACGTGATGTTCACCACCGAGCCCAGCGTGGCGGCGGGATCGATGCTCCGGCCCTGAACCTCCCACTCGACCGATGGCCCGGACCCCGCATCGACATCCCACGTGACGAGGTACATCCCGGCCGAGCCATTCCAGTCGACCCAGGGATCCAGGGCATCCTCGTCGACGATGGGAGAGCGGAACACGATGGGCGACGCGGAGTCGATGATGGTGGGCGAAGCGGCATTCGTGTTGACCCGGGTGCCGCTGATCCCGAAATTGCCGAAGCCGTTGTCCTCCTCGAAGACGACGAGGTAGTTGACTCCGTCGAACGCGAGGGCAGGCCCCCGCTGATCCACCAGGACACCGCCGTCCCAGTCGGAGATCAGGAAATTCGCCCCGACCGTGCCTCCTGTGGTGTCCACGAACTGCCCGTAGATGTTGAATCCCTCCGTGCCGGCGAAGCCGAAGAGGCTCGAATCGCGAGCGTCGCGCCAGACGACGAGAAAGTTGGTCCCGTCGAAGGCGATGTGGGGTCCGGTTCCACTCGGCGTGCCGCAATTGTCGCAGATGTTGAACTGCGGGCTCATCGGCGCCCCACTGAGGTCGTAGAGGCGCCCGTAGATGTTCTGGGCCCCGGAGACTCCGCCGTCCTCCCAGGCGACCAGGAAGACGCCGGCCGGCGGGGCGTAGGCGCTCGCAATCCAGTCGAGGTTGCTGTTTGGGTTCTGGATCTGGAAGGGCGATCCGGCGGTTTGCGCCTTCGCCGGGGACGGGCAGGCCAGCGCGACGACGATCCCGATCACCAGTCCCCTCAGCAGCCGTGAAGTGTTGGGCGACAGCGACATTGCAGCCTCCTTTGGCGATGACGTCCCCGGATCCCATTCCCCGTGGCGTGACCGTCGGTGATGAAGCGCCCCCGCTGGCGGGTGAAGAACCGGAGGCGACCCTATCGTTAACATGTTTATGTATCGGCTGTCCAGCATTTATGGACCATCCGGCCCGGGGGACGCGTCCCGGGCCCGGCGGCACCGCTCCCTGCAGGTGCCCCGTGCGGATCTCCGTTCTGGACAAACTTCACCCGCCGCACAATAATGAGCCCCTCCCCACGTTTGGAAGGGTGTGGCACGCGATGCACGACGCCGACGCGCGCGATCTGCTGAACCGGGCCCGGGCGGGAGATCGCCGGGCGCTCTACGACCTGCTCTCTGAAATCGAGAGACCGCTCTACCACTACTGCCGGCGGATGGCGCGGGACGCCTCGGCGGCGGAGGATCTGATCCAGGACACCTGGCTGCGCGTCCTGAGGTCGGTGTCGGACTTCGAGCCCACTCCGGGGGCGACGGTGCTGGCGGCCTTCTCGGCCTGGGCGCACCGGATCGCCTCCAATCTGGCGACCGACCAGTACCGGAGCGGCCGCCGGATGCGCTCCCTCGAAGGGGCGGCGGAGGAGGAGGACGGGGCGGAGTTTCGCGACGTGCTCCCCGACCTGGGACGTCTCCCGCCCGAAGAGTTCGAGCGGAGAGTGGATGCGGAAGCCGTGCGCCGGGCCATCGAAGCGCTGCCGTCCGAGCAACGGGAGGTCGTGCTCCTCCGAATCTACTCCGACATCCCGTTCGCCGAGATCGCGAAGATCCAGAACTGCCCGATCAACACGGCCCTGGGCAGGATGCACTACGCGATCGGGGCCCTGAAGAAACTGCTGAAGTCCGCGGCGCCGGCGAGGAAGTAGGACAGGCCCATGAACTGCGAACAGTCCCACGAACTGCTCATCCGCGAAGCTTCGGGTGACCGCCTCCCCTCCCCGGATGCGGGTTCTCTGGAGGCTCATCTGGCGGGTTGCGCGGCCTGTCGGGCCGAGCGCGACTCCGCGCGCGCCATGGTGCGTCGCCTCCGGGCCTCACCGACGGAGACCGTCCCCTTTCGCACGCGTCGCGCCCTCGCGGATCTGATCCTCGATCCGGAAGAGGCCGCGCGGATCCTTCCCGAGCCGACGGTCCGGGCCTCGTGGTTCCGCCGCTACGCCCCCCCCTTCGCCGCCGCCGCGATCTTTCTCATCGCCCTCACCGCGATGCTCTGGCCCAGGACGCGGCCGAAGGACCCGGGCCCGTCGCTCACGAACGAGTCGACGGATCGCAAGCCCCCCCCTCCGGAGCCGCTGGCACCGGCCGACCACCAATGGGGCGGCTCCTTCGAGGAGACCGTCGGCCGCATCGACGGTCAGATGAATCCGCTTCGCCGGCCTCGCTCCCAGGGCCCCCGGCGTGACGAGCCGTCCTTCGAGCAGCGGCTCCACTGGGTTGCCGAACAGATCGCCGTGCTCCAACGAGAGGTGGACCAGTTTTAAAGGAGAAGCCATGAGATTCCGCCCGTCGTCCCTTCTGTCCGTTCTGTCCCTCCTGTCCCTTCTGTCCCTCCCGGCCCTTGTTCAGGCCCAGGAAGACGAACTCACGCCCGAGCAGCGCGAGAAGATCGAGCGCATGCGCCGGGAAGAGGAGGAGCGCGCGCGCCGCGAGAAGGGCTGGGGCGACGAGGGACCGCGTGAGGGACCCGGTTTCGAGGGCCAGCCGCCCAAGACCCCGCAACCCCCGATGCTTCCGGGAGCGGAGGGAAAGGGCGGCCCCTGGGGCGGCCAGCCCCCGCCGCCGATGAAGCTCTCCGACGAACAGATCGAGGAACTCAAGGCCTTTCTGAAGGAGTTCGATCCGGGCCGTCTGGACAAGTTTGAGCGGGTCTCGGCGGAGAATCCGGAGATGGCCAGACGGATGCTGATGGACGCCTACCCCGAGATGATGAAAATGAAGGAGATGCAGAAGCGCAACCCGGAAGAATACGCCAAGATGGCCGAGGAGCGAAAGCTCGACATCGCCTGCATGAAGCTGGCCGAGTCCGTTCGCTCGATGAAGTCCGACGACCCGACACGGGCCTCGAAGTTGGCGGAGCTCAAGACCCAGCTTGGAAGGCTGTTCGACCAGCGCGAGGCGGCCAAGGAGCGTCAGATCGCAAAACTGGAGGAGGAGCTGAGCCGCCTGAAAGAGACGGTGCGCAAGCGCAAGACGAACAAGGACTCGATTGTGGACCAGCGCCTCAAGGAGATCACCGGCGAGAAGGAGGACATGGGCTGGTAGTCGATCCGAACCCGCGCGGGTCGCAGACGTATGAATCCGCATGGACGCGACCCGGTTCCGCGGTGAAATCCGATGCGACGAGTTGTGTTTTCAGCCGGCCTGTCGTAGAATTCCCCCTCGACGAATCGCTTCGACGGTCCGCGAGGGGGAATTCATGAATCCGACCAGGCGCGTGCTGTTCCTGTCGGCCGCGCTCCTCTTCGCCCTTCCCCCCCTCAGCCGGGCGGACCTCACGCTGAGCGCCGAGCTCGGCCTCGGCGGCCGGGTGCGCGCCGACCGCTGCACCTTCATCCGGGTCACCGTCCGAAACACCGAGGGGCGGCACGACGGCGCCATCCGGCTCTCGGTCGACAAGGGGTCGCACAGCGTCTGCGTCCCGCTCCTGATCGAGGGGGTCTCGACCAAGCGGCTCGACATCCCCTTCCTCGTCCCGACACCCCGGTACTCCCGGATCGTCGTCTCCTACGTCTCCTCGCCGAGCGGCGAGGGATCGCCCGTGGGCGGGACCGAGGTGGTCCTCGCAAACCCCGTCAACGGACGCGACGACGGGCGGCTCGCCATCGTCGTGGGCGACGCCGCCAGCCCGATCGCGGGGCGGCTCAAGGCCGCCTACGACCACGTCGGCGTCTGCCTCCTGCTGGCGGACGACGCCCTCCCGACGCACTGGTCCGGACTGGACGCGGCGGAGATCTGCGTGCTCGCGCCGAGCGACGTGGGGCGGATTCAGCCCCTCCAGTGGGAGGCGCTTCGCAAATGGACACGGGCGGGAGGGCACCTCCTTCTTCCGTGGAATGCCTCGTGGTTCGCCTCGGAGCAGACCCATCTGGCGGCGATCCTCCCCGCCGGAGTGGAGTCCGCCCGGACCTTCGAGACGACGGACGAGGTGATGGCCCGACCCTTCCTGGCCGTCGGCGGGCATCCGCTCCAGCCCGCCCGTATTCTCGCCGCGGCCCTGAGTCCGCGGCCGGACGCCGCAACGGTGATCGGCGGTGACGCCTTTCCGATCGCGGTGAGTCGTCCGGCCGGCTTCGGACGGGTCACCCTGCTGGCCTTCGATCCGACGAACTTCCCGTTCAACGCCTGGGCGGGCATGCCGAGGCTCTGGGCCGAAGTCTTTCGGCTCCCGCCGCCGCCCGACCCGAAGGCCACGCTCATCCCGATCCCCGAAGGTCCGGGACCCCGGACCGATCCCGAGATCTACAGCCTTCTCGGCCGCTTCGAGGAGGCGCGCCCGGTCTCGCTGGCGCTGATCCTGCTTTTCGCGTTCGTCTACCTGGCCTGTCTGGGACCGCTCCAGGTCTGGGGCCTCCGGAAGTGGCGCCGCGGAATCCTCGCGGCGAGCGTCCCGGCGACGATGGCGCTCTTCACCGCGCTCGCCTACCTGATCGCGCAGAAGCCCTTCGTCGTCGGACTGCGCGTCCACACCTGCTCGGTCGTGGAAAACGCGCCGGACGGGACGGCGAGCCGGGGGGTGCTCATGGTCTCGCTCCTCGCCCCCTCCGGCGGAACGCACCGCCTCGGTGCGGAGGGGCTTGACGCCGTATGGGGCGTGGATCCGAGATCCACGACCAGTTTCATGGGGAGCGCCCTCTCGACGAGGGCGTTTCCCGGCGAGAGGTCGGGCATCTCGGCGCGAATGCCGGTGTGGAGCGCGGCGCCGCTGATGGCGGTCTGGATGGAGGAGCGCCCGAGGGGGACGGCGCCGGTCGTGGTTCGCGCCGCCGAGACACCCGCCTCTCCCGAGGCGCGGGTGAGGAAACTGGCGAAGGAGGAACTGGGCGGGATGCTCCTCTTCGAGCCCACCGGCGTCTCGAGTTTTCCCCCGTGGGCCGGGATCACCCCTCGGGGACCGGTCGTCTCCGGAGGAACTCGGGGAATGACCTGGAAGCCCGATCGCGACCCGGATGCCCCTCTCCGCGAGGAGTGGCGGGGCGGCGGATATCCCGACGGCCTTCCGTCGATGGAACCGTGGAAGTGGAGCCGCCCGTGGCGCGCGGAGGAGCTCGAGCTGCGGGCAAGGGTCCACCTCCTGGAGGGGGACCGCGCCGAGACGCTCACGGGCCAAGTGGACCTTCCGTGCTGGAACCTCCGTACGGCCTGCATGAAGGAGGGTCGGACATTCGTGGGGGCCTGGTCGGACCAGAAGGTCGTCCGGCTGTTCGTCGACGGGTCCCCGGTGGAGGGGGAGCACCACGTGTACTATCGGGTGGAGGCGCCCCGCTGAGACCGCATGACCGACCCCCTTCCCGAGCCTGCCGGTGAACACTATCGCGCCGTCCACGATCCCGAGTGCTTCGTGAGAACGATGCACCTCACGAAGTCGTACGGCCCGGTCCGGGCCCTGGACGACATCTCGATCGAAGTCCGCTCCGGGGACATCTTCGGCCTGGTGGGGCCGAACGGGGCGGGGAAGACGACGCTGATGAAAATCCTCTCCACCCTCATCAAGCCGGACAAGGGGGTGGCGTACGTCTGCGGGAATTCGGTCTGGCAGCGCCCGTCGGTGGCGCGCCTCCATCTCGGCTTCATGCCCGACTACACGGGGATCTACGAGGACCTCAAGGTGGTCGATTACCTCGAGTTCTTCGCCCAGATCTACCGGCTGCCCGCCGAGAGCCGGGGTCGCCGCATCCGGGAAATCCTCCTCCTCACGAGGCTCTTCGAGAAGCAGAACGCCAACATCCGCGCCCTGTCGCGCGGGATGCAGCAGCGGCTCCACTTCGGCCGGCTCCTCCTGCACGATCCGGACGTGCTGCTCCTCGATGAACCCACGAGCGGGCTCGACCCGCACGCGCGGGCCGACTTTCTCACGATGCTGGAGAAGATGCGCCACGAGCGCAAGGCGGTGATCCTCTCCTCGCACATCCTCCCCGATCTCGACCGGGTCTGCAACCGGGTGGGGATCCTCGAGAAGGGCCGCCTCCTCTTCAGCGGCACCCTCCCCGAGGCGGGCGAAAGGATCGGCGGCGCCGTCCGGTTCCGTCTGCGCCCGGGCGGGGATGTGGACAGCGTGGCCTCGCTTCTGGCCTCGCGCCCGCAGACCCGCGACGCCTTCCGGGAGGTGCGGGCGCACGACGCGCATCTGGACCTTTATCTGAACGACGGGACCCGCCCGGGGGACATCGGGTCGATGCTCCTCGACGCCGGAGTCCGCATCCTCGCGCTGGACCAGTCCCGGCCGACGCTGGAAGAGGTGTTTATGGGATTGACCAAGGGAACGGTCTCATAGTTCTTCCCCTCTCCCGGATGGGGAGGGATCCGTTCACACTGGACCACGACTCCATGACCGGCATCTCGGCCGTCTGCGCCCGTGAGGGACGTTCCGCGTGGTCCGATCCGCGGAACGCCTGGAACGCCACCGCGTATGCGTTCACCCTCTCGGCCTGCTGCCTGATCATCCTCACGCTCCGGGGGTTCGATCCCTCCAACTCCCAGAGCACCTACCAGACGGGACGGGACGTCTTCCTCTGGTTCGGCGGAATCCAGCTGTTCCTCGTGAGCGTGCTGGGTCCAGGCTTCGTCGCCCCCGTCCTCGCCGAGGAACGACAGAAGGGGACGCTCGGACTCATCCTTCTGAGCCGGCTCGCGCCGTCGGAGATCGTGCTCGGGAAGTTCATCGCGCATGGAAGCCTGCCGCTCCTGGGAGTGGCCGCCGGTCTCCCCATCCTGCTCCTCATCACCACGCTTGGAGGAGTCTCCCCGGCGGAGGTGGCGGCGGTCTACTCCGTGCTGATCGCCTCCGCCCTCCTCGCGGCGGCGATCGGCTGCTGGGCCTCGGCGCGCAACGAGAGCACCCTGGGCGCGATGGTGACCGGGCTCGCCTTCTGGGGGGCGCTGGTCCTCGGCCCCACCCTGGCCACCTCCGCGGTG
>JACPTZ010000020.1:8440-13423 GCA_016192525.1 Planctomycetota bacterium | reverse complement strand
CCCGGGACCGGCGCCGCCGGCGCGGTTCGAATCGCTGCTTCCCTTGCGCCGCGGCGGCCCGCCGGCTATGATGACGCGCATGATGGACCGCCGTTTTCTCCTTCCCGCGCTGGCGCTTCTCGTCTACCCGCTTCAGGTCCGGGCGCAGTATGCCCCGAAGCCCGAGGCGCAGGCCGCCTACGAGGAGGGGAAGCGTGACTCGGGGGAGGCGGCGATCGCGGCCTTCACCCGGGCCGTGGAGGCGGACCCCGGTTTCTTCGCCGCCTGGCTGGCCCGGGCGGCGGCCCGACGGGTCACCGGGGAGGCGGACCTCGCGCTTGACGACTGCCATCACGCCCTCCTCCTCCGGGACTCGGACCCGGATGCCCTGCTGGTCCGCGGTTTCATCGCCTACTACTATTTGAACGACCGGGCGATGGGGGTGGCCGACCTGGATCGGGCCCGCCAGATCGATCCGCTCGGGAACCAGGGACTGCCCTACAACTTTGGCGGCGCCCTTCTCGCCCTCGAGGCGCGCCACTACGATCTCGCCCTGCAGTACGCGTCGAACGCCATCAAGCTCGACAAGACGCACGAACCGGCGTGGATCGTTCGCGCTCTCGCGGGCCTGGGGCTCCGAGCTGTGAAGGAGGCCGAACGCCGGGAGGCGGAGAAAGCGGCCTCGAAGAACCCGCGCCGCCCGCCTCATCCGGGGATGGGCGATCCCCCGGAGGAGGAGAAACCCGAGGAGGACAAAGGCCTCAAGGAACTGGCCGCGCTGGTGGACCAGGCCGACTCTGACGCGCAGGAGGCCCTGAAACTGGCCAAGGAAGATCCCCTGGCCGAAGGGGTCGCCGCCGCCGTCCTTGCCGCCCGCGACAAGGACGACGAGGCGATCGCCGCCTACAAGGCCGTCACCGACCGCGTCCCCTCCTTCGCCTGGGCGCACAACCGCCGCGGCGATCTCCTCCGGCGGAACGACAAGGACGACGAGGCGATCGCCGCCTACGACGCCGCCCTCGCCGTCAATCCGCTCTACGCCGACGCCTGGACGAACCGGGGGAAGGTCCACGCGGGAAAAAAAGACTACGAGAAGGCGCTGGACGACTACGCCGCCGCGATCCTCATCGATCCGGAAAATCCGGAGGTCTACGTCGTTCGCGGCGACGTCTTCTACAAGATCAAGAAGTACGAGCGGGCCATGCTGGACTGGGAGCGTTTCGCGACGCTGTCGCCGAAGGACAGCCGGGTGAAGAAAATGGCCGAACGGCTCAATACGGCCCGGCGGATGGTGGCCCGGATGGAACTCAAACTGGAATCGGTCGCCGAGTTCATCGAGCGGGCCGACAAGTTCCTCGAAGAACGCTCGCTGCAGGAGGCCGAGGACGACTACCGGCACGCCATCGGCCTCATCCTGAAGGAGCCGGAAGAGAAGCGGAAACAGTACACCGACCTGCTCCAGACCGCCTGGTACAACCTCGCCTGCGCCTGTTCGCTCGGGGAGAAGATCGATGACGCCCTCGACGCGCTCGGGAAGTCGATCGATGCGGGATACGAGAATTTCGACTGGATGAAGCAGGACTCCGACCTCGAAAACGTCCGAAAGGACCCGAGATTCCAGGAGCTTCTGAAGCGCGAGAAGCCGAAGGAGTCCAAGTGACCTCCGGCGAGTGAGGAGCCGCGGATGGCGGAGTGCGGGTGACCGGGGACTTCGTCCGGATCGACCTTCGCCCCTCAGGGTGGGGAACCGTTCGTGACCCAGGAAGCTCCGGCCGGATCGGCCCCCTCTCCCGTTCCCCGAGTCTCGGTCGTCATTCCGACCTTCAACCGCCGGGAACTCCTCTCCCGCTGCCTCGATGCCCTTGCGCACCAGACCCTTCCCCCGGATCAGTTCGAGGTGATCGTCGTCGATGATGGCTCGACCGACGGCACCGCCGCCCGTCTGGAGGAGCGGGTCGCCTCCGGCCCCATGCGGCTTCTCGCCCTCGTCCAGGCGAACGCCGGTCCCGCCGCCGCCCGAAACCGCGGGATCGCGGCCACCCGCGCGCCGATCGTGGCCTTTACCGACGATGATGCGGTGCCGGGCCCCGGGTGGCTCGCGGCCGGGCTCGCCGCCCTCGACGATCCCACCGTGTCGGCCGTGGAGGGTCGCGTGACTCCCGGGGAAGGCGCCCGGATCGGCCTGTTCGACGCTTGGCTCGCGAACGAGTCCGGGGGCCGGTTCGTCACCTGCAACATGTTCTACCGGACGGTGGTGCTTCGCACCGTGGGGGGATTCGACGAGCGGTTCCGGGAGGCCTTCCGGGAGGATTCCGATCTCGCCTTTCACTGCCTCGATCGCGGATTCACGATCCGGTTCGTCCCGGAAGCGGTCGTGGAGCATCCCCCGCGCCCGGCGGGGTGGACCAAGTTTCTCCGGCAGGCGCGCCTCTACCGCTACGACGCTCTCCTGAAGCGGAAACACCCGGAGGCCTATCGGGCGCGGATCGGCCGGGGGCTGGGTTGGCCGCAGGCGCTCTTCGGGCTCGCCTTCCTGGCCGAAGTCTTCGTGATGCTGTTCGGGGTCGGCCTCCACGCGCTCCTCGGAATCGGGCTGGCTCCGGAGTACTTCACGTACTTCGTGTCGAAAATCGCGCCCGGCTGCCTGATCGACTCTGCCGTGGTCATGCTGTTGGCCGACGTCTGGTGGGTAGCGCGCGAGTCGAGGGGAGTCCGGGCCGATCCCGTTGCGCTGCTGCTCGCCTTCGTCCAGTTCCCGGTCTCGGCGACCCTGCATTGCTCCGCCGTGTTGGCGGGGGGGATCGAGGCGCCGGGCGTCCCCCGGTCCCCCCAATAATCGTTTGCGCTCGATCGCCGGACATGCTACTAAGCGCCTTCCGGGCGCGTCCGTGGCCGCCGCACGCGGCGCCCCTTGTGAGGCTTCACCATGAGCAGCGCCACCAAGACGCGATTCCCGTCCCCGGAGCCCGCGACCATGGTCACGCCGATTCCCATCGCCGCCCGGATGGTTCACCTCGAGGCTTCCGGCATCCGTCGCATGTTCGAGATGGCCCAGCGGATGACCGACCCGATCGACCTCTCTATCGGCCAGGCCCACTTCGATGTCCCCGAGCCGGTCAAGGAGGCGGCCATCGCCGCCATCCGCGGCGGATTCAACCGATACACCGTGACGCAGGGCATCCCCGAACTCCGGGACCGGATCGCCGAGAAGATCACCCGCCGGCTCGGCATCCCGCCGGGCGCCGTCATGCTCACCTGCGGGGCCTCCGGCGGCCTCTTCATGGCCTATCTCACCACGGTCAATCCCAAGGATGAGGTCCTCATCCCCGACCCGTACTTCGTCATGTACAAGCACCTCGTCCACATGGCCGGCGGCGTTCCCCGTTACATCGACACCTACCCGGACTTCCGCCTCACGCCCGAGAAGATCGAGGCCGCGATCACGAAGAAGACCCGCTTTCTCACCTTCAACAACCCGGTGAACCCCACCGGAGTGGCCTACACCGCCGATGAGGTGAAGGCCATCGCCGCCGTGGCCCGGAAGTACGACCTCACGGTGATCTCCGACGAGGTGTACGACCACTTCTCGTTCGACTTTCCGCACGAGAGCACGCTCAAGTACTACCCGGAGAAGACGATTCTGGTGACGGCCTTCTCCAAGACGCTCGGGATGGCGGGGTGGCGGATCGGGTACGTCGCCGGGCCCGTCGACGTCATCGAACAGATGAAGCTCCTGCAGCAGTTCTCCTACGTCTGTCCGAATGCGCCCTCGCAGAAGGCGGTGCTCGCCTCGATGGACCTCGATCTCTCGGGGCTGTTCGACGAATACCGGACCAAGCGCGACCTTGTGGTCTCCGGTCTGAAGGACCAGTTCGAGCTGGTGGTCCCCCAGGGCGCCTTCTACCTGTTCCCCAAGGTTCCGTGGGGGGACGACCAGGAGTTCGTCGCGCGCGCCCTGGAGCGAAGCGTGATCGTGGTCCCGGGCAGCGCCTGTTCCCGCAAGAAGACGCACTTCAGGCTCTCCTACGCCGTCGGCGACGAAACCCTCAAGCGGGGGATCGAGGCGCTGAACGCGACGGCGAGGGCGGGGCCGTAATCCGGTCGTCTTTCCATGCCCCCTCCCCGCGTCCTCATCACCCATCCCATCCTGCCCGCGGGGATCGAGCAGTTTCGCCGCGCCGGATGGCGGATCCGCCTCTGCCCCGAGCGCCGCGCGGTCTCCGAGATCGCCCTGCTCCATCGACTCCAGCCTTTCGACGCCCTCTGCTGTAACGCCCTCGATCCGGTGACGCGCCGCGTGATCGACGGCGTCCCCCGGCTCCGGGCCATCGCCACGGTCTCGGTGGGATTCGAGCACATCGATCTCGCCGCCGCGACCGCGCGCGGGATCCCGGTTTTCTTCACCCCGGGGGTGCTGACCGACGCGACGGCCGATCTCACCTGGGCCCTCATCCTCGCCGTGGCCCGGCGGGTCGTGGAGGCCGACGCCTGCGTCCGCGCCGGGCGGTTCCGTTCCTGGGGGATGACCGACTTTCTCGGCATGGACCTGCGGGGGAAGACGCTGGGAATCGTCGGGGCGGGCCGGATCGGTCAGGCGGTGGGGGAGCGGGCCGTTCCGTTCGGGCTGCGGCTTCTCTACGCCGCCCGGACGGGAAAAAAAGGCTTCGAGCGCCGGACCGGGGCCCGGCGGAGGACGCTCCCCGGGCTCCTGCGGGTGTCGGACGTCGTCAGCGTCCACGTCCCGCTTCTCCCCCCCACCCGGAGACTGTTCGACGCGGCCGCCTTCGCCCGGATGAAGCCGGGCGCGATCTTCATCAACACCTCGCGCGGGAAGGTGCATGACGAGAAGGCGCTCGCGGCGGCCCTGCGGTCGGGGCGGCTGGGCGGGGCCGGCCTGGACGTGTTCGAACGCGTGCCGGACGTGGTTCCGTCGCTGCTGAAAATGCGACACGTGGTTCTGCTTCCCACATCGCGAGCGCGGGTCGCGAGACCCGGTCGAGGATG
>JACPTZ010000020.1:0-8379 GCA_016192525.1 Planctomycetota bacterium | reverse complement strand
GGTCGATTATGAGAGTGGCCGGCGGCCCCGCGACTGCGCCAATCCGGACGTCTGGCGGGGGGGGGCCGCATGGTGACGCGTCACGAGGCGGCCACGCTCGGCGTCGCCGCCCTGCTGGCCATCCTCGGCGGCCTTGGCGTGCGGACGGCGCGCCAGGCCGGTCCGTCCGCGCCGGACTGGTTCACCGCCCCTGCGGTGGTGTTCCGGATCGACGTGAACTCCGCGGATGCGCCGACGCTCGGCCTGCTCCCCGGGATCGGGCCGTCGAAGGCCGCCGAGATCGTCGGATGCCGCCTCTCGCGGGGACGACCCTTCGAGAGGGTGGAGGACCTCGACGAGGTGAAAGGGATCGGGCCCGTCCTGTCAAGGCGACTGGCCCCGCACGTGAGATTCGGCCCATGCGCCTCCGCCGTCCCGACTGGCTCCCCGCCCTCGCCCTCGTCGCCCTCCCCGCGCTGACCGGCGCGGCCGTGCTCGCCGCCTGGCTCAGCCGCCCCTCCGATCCCTCCGCCTGGCCGTTCAGCACCCGATTCCTCGCCGTCACCGCCGCCCTCTGCGCGGCCTACGCCGGTCTGCTGCTCGCGCTCCACCGCCGGTCCCGCGCCGCCCTGCTCCGGACGACGGCCGAACTGGAGCGGGTGCGGAAGGAGGACGAGGGAAGCCGCCGGCGCCTCATGGCCGTCGAGGAGCGCCTCGAGATTCTCTCCGCGTACAAGAACGTCACGGCCGTCCTCACGAGCGACGTCGGCTTCGAGCGCATCCTCGACGAGACGCTTCGCATCACCGCCGACCTCCTCGGAAGGACCCGGTTCGCGCGCGACCTGTCGCGCAAATCGGTGAATCGCGCCGGCGTCGAGGAGTGCGTGGAGTTTCGCCAGATCCAGCGCGTAAGCGACGGAGAGCGGTTCATCCTGGCCGTCCCGCTGACGGCCGACCAGGAGACGATCGGGGCGGTGCAGGTCGGAATCCCCACCCGCGGGGCGGCCGGGGAGATCGTGGCGCGGGCGGAGCACATCGAGCGAAGCCTGTCCGAGATCCTGGGGACGCTCGCACTCGCGATCAAGACGCCCGATCTCTACACCCGCACGATCACCGACGCCCTCACGGGGCTCTTCACGAAGCGGCACTTCATCACCGAACTGGAGACTCACTTCGAGGCGGCCCGCCGGCACGGCGACGCCCTCTCGCTCATCATGATCGACATCGACCACTTCAAGAAGGTGAACGACACCTACGGGCACGTGACGGGGGACATCGTGCTGAAGAAGGTGGCGTCGGTGGTGAAGTCGAGCATCCGCGCCTACGCCCTGGCCTTCCGGTACGGCGGCGAGGAAATGGCGCTCATCATCCCGCGGGCCGACACTTCGGCCGCGCTGGCCGCCGCCGAGCGGATCCGGAAGCGGGTGGAGGGGAAGCGGATCGCAGGGACGAAGAAGGAGTCCATCGCGGTCACGATCAGCCTCGGCATCGCCGAGTTCACCCCGAACCTGCGCGGCGCCGTCGATCTGGTGGGCCGCGCCGATGCCGCGCTGTACCAGTCCAAGGACTCCGGCCGCAACCGCTCCACGGTGTGGGTGCCGGCGGAGGCCGCCGCGTCGAGGGGGTAGTTCCCGGCACGGCGGTGGAGGGCCGCGGGCCGCCCCGCCCCGGCGGCCCCGACGGAGTCACTTCTTCGCCACCTTTCCTGTCAGTGCGAACTCTTCCAGCGTCGCCCGAGCCTTCTCCCCACCTTGGACGCCCAAGGCCTCGATCAGCACCAGACGGTCATTGCATGAGCCGGATTCCGCACGTCGGAGGAGACCGATCAGGACATTCGACACAGACTCGTCGGCGAGAGAGTACCGGCGGAGAAAGGTCAGGGTCCCGCCGTGGAGAGGACTTTGCGCGTCTTCGAGGTGGATTTGGACGAGGCCGGCGCATGTCGTCGGAAAGAAGGCAAACCTGACCCCAACAGCGCAGCTGCGTTCCAGCGGATCATTTGATTCGAGTCGCGCCCTCGACCAGCCATCGAGCTTCTCCGGATCCACGCGATGCACCGCCTCCGCGATCGACAGGGTCACCGGCTCCTCCGAGTACAGATACTGACACAGGGCCGCACGGGCCTCATTTCCCCCCACCTGCGCAAGCGCCAGAGCGGCGGACTCCCGCACGGAAGTGCAGCGGGCGAAGGGCGGCGAGCTCTCGGGGGCCGCCCCCACGCTCCAGGTCGAGAAGCAACGGAACGTGCGGTCTTCCTCCAGGAACACCTCGGCGAGTTCCGGGACCGCTCGCTCCCCCGCGAGGAGGGCGTAGGCCAGGAGCGCCGCCGAGCGGGCCTGACGGCCGTGGGAGCGGGAGCAGGCCACCTCCCGAATGCGGTCTACAGATCCCCTGTCGCCGATCTGCACCAGGGCCCATCCTGCCATGCCCTGATACGAGGACGCCGTGTTTCTCCACAGGGCAAAGCCGCCCTCGAGAGCCATCCCGAGGTGTTTCAGGAGGCCGGGGATGGCGCCCTTGGCCTGGAGACGTCCCAACTGGTACTCGGCCTTGAACGTCTTCCAGTCACGCTCCTCTTTGTTGAGCTCCGCGAGAAGAACCGGCAGCGCCTCTTCGATCTGGGACGATGGGATTTCATTCGCCTCAAGAATGTCGACGGGGGGCTGGCGTCCCTCGACACGGGCGATCACCTCCTCAATGGCCTTTCTTTCCGCCTCGTCGGTGCGCTTGCCCAGCAGATCACGGAGCAGCGGGACATCCTCGCGCCTCAGTGACTGCTGCAGGAGCGGGCCGTCGTCATACGGCATTCCGCGAAGGGTTGCTCGCGCATGCAGGGTTCGGAGGAGACGGATGGCGAGGGGGCGGGCCGAGGCGGGATCGTGCTTGAGCGTCAGTCGAAGACAGGCGGTCCATGAGAGGTCCGTCAACCGGGCCTGTTCCAGGACAGACCTCACGTGAGGCAGGACCCGATCGGAGCGGCCGTTCAGGAGCAATCCGGCCGCCCGGGGTACGATGTCCTCGATCCCGCTCCCGAGAAAACCGACGATCACGTCCGTCGTTTCGTCGGCCGTCGAGGTTGTCAGGTTCTCCAGGGCTCGAACCGTGGCGTCGAAAACGAGGCGGTCCTCCGTGCCTTGTCGGGATCCATAGTAGGTGGAGACGTTTCGTCGCGTGGTGAAACGCTCCAGGACGGATCGGTCCACCGTCCTGAGATGATCCAGCGCACGCCTGATCTCCTCCGGCGTGGCCTCCCGCGGATGTCCCACGAGCGCGAGGAATGCCGTCAACTGGACGTTGTAACAGACTCCCGGTTCCGCGAGTCGTCCCCCCCTTCCGTACCGGGTGAATTGTCCGTCAAACATCTCCACCCCGGGCACGCGGGCTTGCGCGGGATCATCCCGGATCTCTTCCGGAGCGCCCCGGGCGCGCGAGTCACCGAGAGAGGCCAGAGCGTGGACGGCGGCCCAACGGACCGCGCCGTCTGAATCCGAACTGAGTTGGACGAGGACGGAAGTAGAGTCCCCCGACTTGATCTTTCCCAGCATGGTCGCGGCGTGCGCCCGGTCTGCGGGAGAGACGTACTCGACCGGCAGAGTTTCAGCACGTCCCGGGGATGATCCCAGAAGCGCGGCGCCGAGCAAGGCGAAGATCGCGCTTCGGAGCGTGATGGGGCCAGTGGCCATTTCGTTCCAATCCGACTCCTTCCCCGATGTCTTGGACGCCTGACCGGCCCGTGGGTTCCGGGAAAACGGAGGAACGGGAGAACGCTGGCCGGCGGGTGAGCGGCTACGGGGCGCGGCCTGCCGAAGTCGTGTCCCCCTCCGGCCCCCCGCTCCCCCGCTTCGACTTCGCCTGCTCCTGCCGCACGTCGTAGAGGAACTTGTTGATCGTCGTCTTCGCCGCCTTGTCGATCTCCAGGAATCGCACGCCGACGATCTCGCTCGATCCCGCCTTCGGCCGCGTGACGTGAATCACGCGGACCCCCACGTCCAGCACGGGATGTTCCTTGTCCCGCACCTCGAGCAGCAGTTGCAGGGTCGCCCCTTCCGGATTGGAACCCGCGAACGGGTAGAAGGCGGAGTTCGCGGCGATTTCGCCCTTCCCCGCCGCCCCGGAGGGGGTCTTCGGGGTCCACTCGAACGCGCACCCCTCAGGGCTCAGATTGACCACGGCGCATCGGTCCTCGGGAGGTTTCCCCTTCGCTTTGGCCCGCACGGTCGACTGTCCCGCCGGGATCTCGATCCTTCGAGACCGGCGCCTCTCGCGGTTGGCCTCAGAAGGCGCCGGCGGGACCGCTCCGGGTTTCACGAATTTCGCGAGGCGCCTCAGGATGTCGTCCTTGTCGAACGGCTTCATCACGTACTCGGAAACCCCCAGAGCCGCGACCTGCAGGATCGCGGCGCGATCGTTCTTGGCGGTCACGACGATCACCGGGAGGTCCTTGTAACGGGCATCCTGCCTCATCTGCCGCAGGGCGGACAGCCCGTCGAGGTGCGGGAGGGCGAGATCGAGCAGAACCGCATCGATCTTCCCTGCTCCCAGCAGGTGCAGGGCCTCGTTGCCGTCGCGGGCCTCGACGGTCGCATAGCCGGCCTTGATGAGATGGTAGGCGATGATCCGCCGTACGACGTGGGTGTCTTCCACGACGAGGATGCGCGGGGCGTCCGGCGGCGCCGTGGCGGCCTGCTCAATGACATGGGTGAGATCCGACGGCTTTTCCCCGAGCGGGGATGGAGGATCGGCGGGCGGGGGGGGGGACGGGGGATCCGCAGACATTCAGGCCGCGCTCCTCGGTACGGCGCCTCGACCGGCCCCTCCGACTTCAGTGTACCTTGTGCGGTGCCCAAGTCAATGAGCGAATGACGGCCACCGCACCTTGACCCCCGCCCCGCTCCGGGTTATTCTGCGGTCATGGCCAAGTTCAATCTGCGCGCCCCGTACGCCCCGGCCGGCGACCAGGGTCCGGCGATTGACCGCCTCGTCGCCGGGCTCGAGGCCGGCCGGCGGCATCAGGTCCTCCTCGGCGTGACGGGCAGCGGCAAGACCTTCACGATGGCCAATGTCATCGCCCGGACGGGCCGAACCACCCTCGTCATCTCCCACAACAAGACCTTGGCCGCCCAGCTGTACTCCGAATTCAAGGAGTTCTTCCCCGAGAACGCGGTCCACTACTTCGTCTCCTACTACGACTACTACCAGCCCGAGGCCTACATCCCGCAGAAGGACATCTACATCGAGAAGGACGCGATGATCAACCAGGAGATCGATCGCCTCCGGCTCGCCGCGACGAGCGCCCTCATGTCGCGCGACGACGTGGTCATCGTCGCCTCCGTCTCCTGCATCTACGGCCTCGGATCGCCCGACGATTACGCCGGGATGGTCCTCACCGTGCGAGCGGGGGAGGCGCTGGACCGCCGCCTCGCCCTGCGCCGGCTCGTCGACATCCAGTACGCCCGCAACGAGACGGCCCTCAAGCGCGGCACCTTCCGCGTCCGGGGCGACACCGTGGAGGTCTGGCCGGCGTACGAGGAGCAGGTCGTCCGGGTCGCCTTCGACGGCGACCTCGCCGAGTCGATCCAGATCGTCGATCCGCTCACCGGCGAGACGAAGCGCGACCTTCAGCAGTGCTGCATCTATCCGGCGAAGCACTTCGTGATGCCCGACGAGAAGGTGAAGCGCGCCCTCGGCGCCATCCGGACCGAGCTGGCGGAGCGGCTCGGCGAGTTGAAATCGCAGAACAAGCTGCTGGAGGCCCAGCGGCTGGAGGCCCGCACCCGGTACGACCTCGAGATGCTGGAGGAGGTCGGCTACTGTCACGGGATTGAGAACTACTCGCGCCCCCTGAGCGGCCGACTCCCCGGGCAGCGGCCGTACACGCTGATCGACTACTTCCCCAAGGGGTTTCTGACGATCGTGGATGAATCGCACGTCACGCTGCCGCAGATCCACGGGATGTTCAACGGCGACCAGTCGCGCAAGCGGGTGCTGGTGGACTACGGTTTCCGGCTCCCGTCGGCGCTCGACAACCGCCCGATGCGCTTCGAGGAATGGGAGGCGGCGGTGGGGGCCCGGGTCTACGTCAGCGCCACGCCGGCCGGCGAGGAAATGCGCGCTTCGGGCGGATCGGTGGTGGAGCAGGTGATCCGTCCCACGGGACTGGTCGATCCCCCGATCGTGGTGCGACCCTCGGCGGGGCAGGTTCAGGATCTGCTCGACGAGGTGCGGACGCGGGTGGGGCGGCACGAACGGGTTCTCGTCACCACGCTGACCAAGAGGCTCGCCGAACAGCTCAGCCAGTACCTGGTCGAGGCCGGGATCAAGTGCTGCTATCTGCATTCCGAGGTGCAGACGATCGAGCGGGTCGAGATCCTGAGGAATCTCCGGGAGGGGAAGTTCGACGTCATCGTGGGCGTGAACCTGCTGCGCGAGGGGCTGGACCTCCCCGAGGTGAGCCTGGTGGCGATTCTCGATGCCGACAAGGAGGGGTTTCTGCGGAGCGAGACCTCGCTGATTCAGACGGTGGGGCGCACCGCGCGGAACGTGAACGGCGAGGTGCTGCTCTACGCCGACACGGTGACCGACTCGATGAAACGCGCGATGGAGGAGACCGACCGGCGTCGCCGCCGCCAGACGGAGTACAATGCGGAGCACGGGATCACGCCGAAGACGGTGGCGAAGGCGATCCGGGCCGGGATCGAGGAGGAGATCAGGACGCAGAAGATGGCGCGGCTGGCCATCGGGATGGACGAGAAGGACTACGAATCGGCGGAGATTGCGACGCATCTCGAGAGGGAGATGTTCGAGGCGGCGGAACGGCTGGAGTTCGAGAAGGCGGCCGAACTGCGGGATCTGGTGCGGGAACTCCGGGAGAAGTCGCTGGAGACCGGGCCAGCCAGGGGCAAGCGGGGGCGAAGCGCGGCGCGTTCGTAGTGCGCCCGCAAGCGCGCGCTCGTAGTGCGCCCGTCAGGGCGTTCGTGGTGCGCCCGTCAGGGCGTTCGTCGTGCGCCCGTCAGGGCGCGTTCGTGGCGCGCCCGCAAGGGCGCGTTCGTGGTGCGCCTGCAAGGGCGCGTTCGTAGTGCGCCCGTCAGGGCGCGTTTGTGGCGCGCCCGCAAGCGCGCCTCTCCGCGGGCGTGCCCTGTTCCCTACGCCGTGCGGTCAACGCGGCGCCCGATGCCCGCCGAGGCGAGCGCCTTGGACGCCGAGGAGATTCCGCCGGAGCGCCGGGACCCTGCGCTCTGAATCGCCGATCGCGTGCCGTCGAGCGCCGAGTCGACCTTCTGATCGAGTCGCGACTGATTGGCGCGCATCTGCGTGACCATTCGGTTCGGAGCGAGGGCGGAGCGCATCAACTGCCGGATCCGGGGGGCGGCTTCTGAACCCGCGTTCCGGACGATCGAGGCGGCTCCTGGGGTGGGTGCCATGGACATGGCAATACGTTCGGCAAGATACGGTCCGGCCCCGTGGGACATGACCTCCATGTCGTTCCGCACGGGATGCCTATCTACATCATCGGCATCCGTCCGGTTTTTCTGCACCGTCCGCGCAGGATGTTTTCGGGACTGGCACTCCCCTTGCAAGGCCCTTCAGCCACATGACTAGCGATCCGGCGCCAGCGTCCGATAATCCCGCCCCCTTGGCCCCTTCAGGGGTCGTCGCCCCATCGAGGGTTCTCCTGAGTGACGACCGGTTCGATGTGTCCATCGGCCCCCGCGTGGAGCAGAGGCTCTCCTTCACCCTCTACAATCGGGACGCCGGGAGTCGCTTTCATCCGACTCCCCGTGGTTGCGTCTCGACGGATCGCCCGAACGCGAACTGGTGGAGCCTCAGAAAGTCGATCTCGTCGTGAAACCCGCCGCGCTTACCGGTCCGGCGCCCGCGACCCGCCATGTGTCCAAGTATGCGATCGGCCGACTGAAGGTGACCTGGCCCGAGGGGGAGCACACCGTGGTGGTCCGGCTCCGCCTGCTCCGTCGATTCATCCCCTCGGCCGCCGCGATGGGCGCGTTCTTCGGGCTGATTCCCTTTGTCGGGGAACTGGTCGGCTGCGTCCTGGTGCTGATCCTTCTCGTCGACGGCTTTCGGGCCCCTCCCGAAGATCCCCGCCTCCGGGATGAGGCGTTGAGGCACCGCTACTTCAATCTGTCGATGGCGGTCTCGGCCGTGATGACTTCGCTGGCGCGAAAGTCGGTGTGGACGGCGTTCGGGCTGCCGTGGGCGCTCTAGCCCGGACTATTCATGAATGCGCGGCGCCTTTGCGCCGAGCGCCCGGCAGGTCAAGCCGTCCGCCCTGAGCGAGGCGCCCCGCAGCACGTGCTACGGGGCGCCGAGTCGAAGGGCGACACGGTGTTGCGGTCCGGCCCTTCGACTCGCCGGCCGGACGGAGGCCGGCTCGCTCAGGGC
>JACPTZ010000035.1:6767-33641 GCA_016192525.1 Planctomycetota bacterium | reverse complement strand
CGGAGGAGTTCTGCGAGGCCTGTTTCGCCGACTGGCCGGGCGGCACGCTGGGCTATGTGGCCGTGTTCGCCGTGCTCCCCGCCGCCCGCCGGCGGCGGATCGGCTCGGCGCTCTGGGACGCGGCCATGGCGCGGGTGAGGGAGGCGGGGGTGGCCCGGATCGCCGTCGACGGGCAGTGCCTTAACCCCTACTACGGCAACAGCGCGGGTCCGCGAACCCCGCTCTATGGAAC
This sequence comes from Planctomycetota bacterium, assembly GCA_016192525.1. Classification (GTDB taxonomy): domain Bacteria; phylum Planctomycetota; class MHYJ01; order JACPTZ01; family JACPTZ01; genus JACPTZ01. The sequence continues at coordinate 33,409 of JACPTZ010000035.1, read as the reverse complement.
GCCGGAGGGGATCGGGATCGGGTGGGGGGATGCAGAGACGCGCCGCTTTCTTGCGAACCGGGGACACGAGCCGCGGTTCAAGGGGGTGTCGCTCGAGATTTCCCTGGCGGGTCGGGACTTCGGCGACGTGGAGGAGACCCAGCGCGACCTTCAGGTCCGCGGGTTCGAGTTGCGGTCCGTCCCGAACGCCTATCCGGACCCCGGGACGCTCCTCATCCAGGCGCGGACCTTTGACGCGCCGTTCGACTTCGAGACGGTGTCATGCACCCGCGCGGGGATCGTTCAGGGGTACCTCGTCCACTATCCGATGACCGAGGTGAGCGCCCGTCGTCGCGGGGTTTTTGAACTCCAGGTGCTCGACACCGCCCGGGGGCTGGGAATCGGCTCGGCACTGGTTCGGACCGCTCTGGCGCGGATGCAGGCCGACCGGCTCGAGGTATGCGAGGTCTTCACCATCCCGGAACTCTCGCCGGGGGCGCTGGATCTGTATCTGAAAACGGGGTTCAATGTGGCGGCGGAGTGGGCCGTCTACTAGTGATCCGTCACGGCTAAACCCGCGGGTAGAACCGTCCGTCCTGAGCGAGGGCGCGGCTCCGTCGACTCGCCGTCCGTAGGGGCACGGCGCCGCCGTGCCCCTACGGGGCGATTCTGAGGGAGTCTCCAAAGCCGAAATCCCTTGACCGGAGCGGCTTTCCTGCTATTTTACGCGTTTCGGAATTTTCGCCCGGGAGCCGTTCCGGGCCTGTGTGAGCCATGTCCACCGCCGCCACCCTGATCCGCGTCCGTCTCCCCGATGGCTCCACCCGGGAGTACCCGGAGGGAACCACCGTCCAGGGGGTCGCCGACTCGATCGGCAAGCGTCTCGCCAAGGCCGCCATCGCGGGCAAGGTCGATGGCCGTCTCGTCGATCTCTCCCACGCGCTCCGCGGCGACGCGAGCGTCGAGATCGTCACCGAGGAGAGGCCGGAGGGGCTGGAAGTGCTCCGGCATTCCGGGGCTCATCTCATGGCCCAGGCGGTCCGCCGCCTCTACCCCGGGGCGAAACTCGGCGTGGGACCGGTCATCGAGGACGGCTTCTACTACGACGTCGACGTCGGCCGGACCCTGAGTCCCGACGATCTTCCGAAGATCGAAGCCGAGATGAAGAAGATCGCGGAGGAGGCGATCCCCGTCCGGCGCCGGGAACTCTCCAAGGACGAGGCGATCCGGATCATGCAGGGACGGGGCGAGGCGCTCAAGATCGAGATGATGAATCAGGACATTCCCGATCCCACCGTCTCCTGCTACGAGCAGGGGGAGTTCATCGACCTCTGCCGCGGCCCGCACGTTCCGGATACGGGGCGGCTCACCGCGTTCAAGGTGCTCAAGGCGACCGGGGCCTACTGGCGGGGCGACCAGTCGAAGCAGATGCTTCAGCGCCTGTACGGGACCGCCTGGGCCACCCGGAAAGACCTCGAAACCTATCTCTTCCGGATGGAGGAGGCGAAGAAGCGCGATCACCGTCGCCTGGGGCAGGAGCTCGATCTCTTCTCCTTCCAGCCGGTCGCCCCGGGCGCGCCGTTCTTCCATCCGAAGGGGGCGATCGTCTACAACCTCCTCATCGGCCTGATGCGCGAGCTGTATCAGAAGTACGGCTACCAGGAGGTGGTGACCCCGCAGATTTTCGACGTGAGCCTGTGGCACACCAGCGGCCACTACGCGAACTACAAGGACAAGATGTACTTCACGCTCTCCGACGAGCGCGAGTTCGCCGTGAAGCCGATGAACTGCCCGGGCCACACCTTCATCTATGCGCACTCGAAGCGGTCGTACCGGGAGTTGCCGCTGCGGCTCGCCGACTTCGGCCGGCTGCACCGGCTGGAGCAGTCCGGCGAGATCGCGGGGCTCACCCGCGTCCGCTCCTTCAGTCAGGACGACGCGCACATCTTCTGCGCGCCCGAACAGATCGAGTCGGAGATCACCGGCGTGGTGAAGATGTTGACCGAGGTCTACACGATCTTCGGCTTCTCTTCGCCCCGGGTCTGTCTGTGTACCCGGCCGGAGAAGTCGATCGGCAGCGAGGAGATGTGGCAGAAGGCGGAGGCCGCCCTCGCGGCGGCGCTGCAGGCGAACGGGATCGCGTACGCCGTGGCGAAGGGGGACGGCGCCTTCTACGGGCCGAAGATCGATTATCAGGTGCGCGATGCGCTCAATCGCGAGCACCAGCTCGCCACGATCCAGCTCGACTTCTCCCTCCCGGAGCGGTTCGACCTCCGATACACCAGCGCCGCGGACCGCGAGGAGCGCCCGGTGATGATCCATCGAGCCATCCTCGGGTCGCTGGAGCGGTTCTTCGGCGTCTATCTGGAGCACTGCGCCGGGAACTTCCCCGTCTGGCTCGCGCCGGTGCAGGTGGCGGTGCTTCCGATCGCGGACGCCTTCAACGGCTACGCCCGGGAAGTGGCGGAGGCGCTCGCCGGGAAGGGGCTCCGGGTGAAGCTGGACGATTCGAACCATCGGGCCTCGGCGAAGATCGCGATCGCGCAGCAGCAGAAGGTGCCCTACATGGCGGTGGTGGGGGAGCGGGAACAGCGCGACCGGACGGTTTCCCTTCGGGAGCGATCCGGCGGGGACAAGGGGGCGATCCCCCTGGACGACTTCGTCCGGCGGGTGACGGAGGAGAACGGGGCGCGGAGGTGACCGAGTTACGGAGTAATGGAGTAAAGGAGTAACGGACTCAGAGAAAGAGAGGTGTACTACGGCGCAGATGTACCGGGTGAACGAGAAGATCCAGGCCAAGCAGGTGCGGCTGGTGGCGGCCGACGGGAGCCAGGTGGGGGTGGTCCCGATCGAGGAGGCGCGCGCCGCCGCGGTGAAGGCGACCCTGGACCTCGTTGAGGTGGCGCCCATGTCCAATCCGCCGGTCTGCCGGCTCATGGACTTCGGGAAATTCAAGTACGAGCTGCGCAAGAAGTCGCAGCAGCAGCACAAGAAGCAGCACGTGCAGAAGCTGAAGGAGATCCGCCTTCGACCGATCACGGAGGAGCACGACGTGATGACGAAGGTGAATCATGCGAAGCAGTTCCTCGAACATGGAGACAAGGTGCTCTTCACGATGGTCTTCCGGGGCCGCGAAGGGGCGCACAAGGAGATCGGACGCGCCCTCCTGGCGAAGATCACGGAGGAACTGGCCCCGATGGGAAAGGTGGAGCGCCCGGTGACGCAGGACGGACCGCGGCTTTCCCTGACCCTGATGCCGAAGCACGGATGACGATCGCTCCGGATCCTCCCTGGAACCCGAAAGGTGACTCATGCCCAAACTGAAGACTCACAAGCTGCTCACGAAGCGTATTCGACTGTCGAAGCACGGAAAGCTCAAGTTCAAGAAGCCCGGGCTGCGCCATCTCATGTCCGGAAAGTCCGGCAAGAGACGGCGTCACATGAGGCGCGTCGGCGCGCTCGAAGGGACGCTGGCCAACAAGCTCCGGGTCGCGCTCGGCGGGCCGCGGGCCCTTCCGCTTCCCCGGGAGACCGCTCCCGGCGCGGCGGCGACGGCCTCCGGCGCTTCACCGACGACTCCGAAGTAGGCGGTCGACCTCTCCTCTTCCCGCCTTCTTCTGCGCGCCCGGGGGAAAACCTGAAACCGGTGCGTTTGCGGTCCAGAAAACGAGAAAAACAGGAGTGATGTCATGGCTCGAGCCAGAACCAACGTCGCCCGTCACAAGCGGGTTCGCCGCACCCTTACCGCCGCGAAGGGATACTGGGGTGGACGGCACCGCCTCTATCGCACCGCCAAGGAGGCGGTCCTCTCCGCCGGCGTCGATGCGTATCGCGGCCGGAAGCAGAAGAAGGTCGACTACCGCCGGCTCTGGATCACCCGTCTCACCGCCGCGCTTCGCGCCCGGGGCTTCTCCTACTCGCGGTTCATCGGCGGACTCAAGAAGGCGAACATCGCCCTGAACCGGAAGGTGCTGTCCGAGCTGGCGATCGGCGACGTTCGCGCCTTCGACCGGATCGTGGAAATGGCCCTGCAGAAGGCCTGATCCCTCCCCATGTCCCTGATCGACGACCTGAACGCGCTCCGCACCGAGGCCGAGGCGGCCGTCTCCGCCGCCGCGGATGCGGCGGCGTGCGAGTCGCTTCGCGCCCGGTACGTCGGACGCAAGGGAAGGATCCGCGATCTCACCGCGCGCCTCGGGGAACTGTCCGGGGCCGAGAAAGGGACCGCCGGGAAACTCGCCAACGACGTCAAGAACGCGGTCGAGTCGCTCTGCGACGCCCGCGTGTCCGCCCTCGGCGGCACGAAGCCCGCGGTCGCCCCCGCCGGGCCGCGATTCGACGTCACCCTCCCCGGGACCCGCTTCCCGGTCGGCCGGCGCCACCCCGTCTACGAGACCCTCGCCGAGATCGTGCAGACCTTCGCGCGCATGGGGTTCGCCGCCGTCACCGGCCCCGAGATCGAGACCTCGTATCACAACTTCGAGGCGCTCAACATTCCCGCCGACCATCCGTCGCGGGACGGCTTCGACACTTTTTACCTCGGCGGCAGCACCTGGCTCCTGCGCAGTCACACCTCGCCGGTCCAGGTCCGGACGATGAAGTCTCTGCCGCCTCCCGTTCGCGTGGTCGTCCCCGGCAAGGTGTTCCGGCCCGACACGGCCGACGCCAGCCACTCGCCGATGTTCCACCAGGTCGAAGGACTGATGGTGGACGAGGGGGTCTCCTTCGCCGACCTCAAGGGCGTGCTCACCGTCTTCGCCCGGCAGTTCTTCGGCCCGGAGACCCGCACGCGGTTCCGCCCGTCGTTCTTCCCGTTCACCGAGCCGAGCGCGGAGGTGGACGTCTCCTGTATCTTCTGCGGGGGGAAGGGGTGCTCCGTCTGCGGGCAGGGCGGCTGGATCGAGATCCTCGGTTCCGGAATGGTGCACCCGCGCGTCTTCGAGAAGGTGGGGTACGACGCCGAGCGATACACCGGGTTCGCCTTCGGGATGGGGGTGGAGCGCATCGCGATGCTCCGCCACCGGATCCCGGACATCCGGCTTCTGACCGAGAACAACGTCCGCTTCCTGGGTCAGTTCTGAAATGAAATTCACCACCGACTGGCTGCGCGAATACTGCCGCTGCGACCTCCCGCCGGCCGAGCTGGCGTCGCTCCTCACCATGGCCGGGGCGAAGGTGGAGTCGATCGGCCGCCACGGCGAGGACACGGTCCTGGAAGTGGAGATCACCGCGAACCGTCCCGACTACCTGGGCGTGATCGGGATCGCCCGCGAGGTGGCGCTCCTCACGAACCGCTCGATCGATCCGCCGCAGGTGGGGGCCGCCGGAGAGGTGGTCGGCACCCTCGACGGAACGACGGTGAAGGTGGAGGACTTCGTCGGCTGCCCGCGATACGTGGCCCGGGTGATCCGGGACGTCAAGGTCGGTCCCTCGCCGGCTTGGCTCCGGCGCAGGCTGGAGTCGGTCGGGATGCGGCCGGTCAACAACGTCGTCGACGTTACCAACTTCGTCCTCTGGGAATCGGGCCAGCCGCTGCACGCCTTCGATCTCGACCGTCTCGAGGAGCGTCGCATCGTGGTACGCCGCGCCCGTCCCGGAGAGACGATGACGGCGATCAAGGACGCCGTCACCTGCAAGCTCGGTCCCGGGATGCTGGTGATCGCCGATGCGCGGAACCCGGTGGCGGTCGCCGGCGTGATGGGGGGGAAGGCCACCGAGGTGGGGGAGTCGACCCGACACGTCCTCCTCGAGAGCGCCGCGTTCGAGTCCTCCGGCATCCGTCGCACCTCGCGGGCCCTGGCGCTGGCGAGCGAGTCGTCGTACCGGTTCGAGCGCGGGGTCGATCTCGAAGGGGTGGAGTGGGCCTCCCGGCGGGCGGCCGAACTCATCGTCAAGCTGGCCGGGGGAACGTTGGTGGAGGGCCACATCGACGCCCGGATCGAGCGCCCGGGGCCGGTCCAGGTCCGGCTCCGGCTGCCCCGCCTTTACGCCGTGCTGGGACGGGAAATCGACCGGAAGACGGTGCTCAGGATTCTTGAAGGGCTGGGTTTCACCTGTCACGAGGCGGGGGAGGCCCTCGACTGCACGGTTCCCTCCTACCGCAACGACGTTCGCCTCGAGGTCGACCTGATCGAGGAGATCGCGCGCATCTACGGCTACGAGCGGATTCCCTCCACGCCGAGGCTCTCGCTGATCCCGGTCCGCCCGACGACGGCGCAGCGGGTCGAGGCGCAGGCCCGCGAAGTGCTGGTGGGACTCGGCGGATGCGAGGCGCTGACGCCGAGTTTCGCGGAGCCCGGTTCGTCGGTGCGGGTGGACTACTGGAGCGCGGCTGAGCCGATCGCGGTCCCGGACCCGCGCGGGAAGGAGCCGCGGGAGTTGCGCAAGAGCCTGGCGCCGGCGCTGCTCGCCGTCCAGCGGCGGAACGACGCCTATTCCGAGACGCCCACCCCTTTCTTCGAAATCGCCCGGGTCTATCTCGGCGGGGGGCCGACGGAGGCGCCGTTCAGCGAACGCCAGCTCTGCGGAATGATCGACCCCGCCGGGCTCCGCGCCGTGCTCGGCCGCTGCACCGCGCTGGTTCAGCGGCGGGGGATCGCCGATCGGCTCGAGGTCCAGCCGGCGAACTGGCCCGGCTTCCGCTCCGACCGGACCGTGCGGCTCCGGGCGGGCGGCGCGGAGATCGGCTACGCGGCCGAGGTCACCCCGGAGACGTCGCATGCCGCCGCCCTGAGGGGCACGCCCGCCGTGGCGGAACTCGATTTCGAGGTCTGCGTGGCGAAGGCGAGCATCGACCGGCCCGTGAGCGAAGTGAACCGTCTGCCGTTTGTACAGCGCGATCTGGCGGTCATCGTGGACGAGGAAGTCGCCTGGGAGTCGGTGGAGCGCACTGTCCGCGCGGCGGCCCCGTCGCATCTCGAGTCGATCGAGTTCTTCGACGAATACCGCGGGAAGCCGGTCCCTCCGGGCCGGAAGAGCCTTGCTTTCTCGCTGCGCTTCCGTTCCTCCGACCGCACGCTCACGGGCGACGAGGTGGACCTCTCCACCCGCGCCATCGTGGACCGCCTCGCGGCGGACCACCGGGCCGTGCTCCGGACGATCTGAGCGCGGGGTCTGCCTCCATTCGCCGCTTCCTGGAGTGTGTGCCCGAGCGAATCCGTCGTCATGGGTTCCGCGCACCTCCGTTGGGCCGGCCTGGCGGGGACTTGGGGACTTTTCAAGACTCGCCGTCCGTAGGGGCACGGCGCCGCCGTGCCCCAACGGCGGGCTTCTGAACTAGTCTCCTGGCCCGGGCTATTCATGAGCGGGCGGTGCATCTCCCCGGAAAACCGTCCGCCCTGAGCGAGCCCGCCTCTCCGCCACGCGCCTGTCCGCCATTCGTGTGGCGGAGATGGCGGACAGGCGTTTGGCCGCCCTGAGCGCAGCGAAGGGGAAGGATCGCCAACGTCGGAGTCTGCGAACCGCACACGCTGGTGATCCTTCGCCTCGGCCTGCGGCCGAGGCTCAGGATGACAAGGGACGGGACAGTAACCTCGTTCGGCGGACCTTCCTGAGAACGCTGGGACGGCGGGTGGAGCGAGGCGATCCGGAGGTCCATGCGTACGGCCTGCTTCAGCCCGAATATCCTTGACCGTCCTTCTCCCCCCTCCTAAAATACGATTTCGCCCGATGTGCGGCCATTGCCGCAAGTTACCTCATCACAACGTCATACGGGGGCCGGGATGGAGATACCGAAACTGGGCCAGATGCTGCTCGACGCCAAACTGGTCACCGACGAGCAAATCACCATGGCCCTCAAGTATCAGGAAAACCTGCGCGTCAGTCTCCCGGAGATTTTCGTCCGGTTCGGCATGCTGAAGGACGAAGTCCTCATGGAGTTCGTCGCGAAGGAACAGGGGCTGCCGGTGGCCGACCTGAAGGGGATGGTGATCCCCGAGAACCTCGTGAAGCGGATCCCGCAGAAACTGATCGAGGGGTACAAGGTCATTCCGATCGCCTTCCAGGACGGCGTCCTCACCCTGGCCACGTCGGACCCGACCAACATGGAGATGGTGGAGGCGATCCAGCTTGCCACCAACCTCAAAATCGAGCTGGCGGTGGCCTCGGCCGCGGAGATCAAGGAGGCCATCAAACAGCTCTTCTACTCGGAGGGGGCCGCCAGGACGAAGGAAGAACTTCTCAAGGAACTGGAGCGGGCGCCCGATTCCGGAAAGGTGGGGGCGGAAGGCGAGATTTCGCCCGCCGCGCTCTGGGACGCCCTGATCCCGCTGCTCATCGAGAAGGGGATCATCACCCGTGAGGAACTCGCGGCGAAGGCCAGGACCCTCGGCTAGCCACGGGACGCACCAGGACCACCCATGAAGACGGTGAGCACGGCCGACATCGCCCGATCGATCGCCTCGTCCACCGGCCGCGAAGAGGCCGGGACGCAGACGCTCCTCGAGAGCGCCCTTCAGCAGATCGCCCAGTCCGTGTCGCAGGGGAAGGGGATCGCCCTTCCCTCCTTCGGCTTCCTCGGCGCCGGGGGGGGGGAGGCGATGGACCTCTCCGCCTTTGGAGCGGCCCTCTCCGCCGCCACCGGACGTCCCTCCGACGAATGCGAGGCGCTGGTGCCGGCCCTCGGGGCGGCCCTCCGCGAAGCGGCCCTCGGCGGGCAGCGCATCTCGCTCTCGGCGCTCGGAACGGTAGAGGTCCGGCGCGAGAAGGCCAGGATCGTCCGCGACTCCTCGCGCGGCCACAAGATCATCGCCCCCGCCTCGCAGTCCATCGGCTTCACTCCGGACCCCGCGACCGCCTCCACCGGCCGGGAGGTGGCCCTCCAGCTCGAGCCCGAACTCCAGCAGGCCGTCTCCGGATCCCGGCCGCTCTCGGTCCTCCTCGCCGTCCCGGATCGCGACGCCTACGTGCGCACCCTCGAGTACTACTTCCAGCGGGCCGGGTGGAAGACGAATGTGTCGACGAGCGTGGTGGACGCGATGCAGCAGATCGAGGGGGAGGGGACCTACCTGATCGTCCTCGATCACGTGATGAAGGAGGCGCAGAAGCTCTGTCAGGGGGTGAAGTGCCGCCGCGAACTCAGCAACGTCCCGCTCATCGTGACGTACCCGTCGGGGACCAACCTGGGCGCTCCCACCGAACTCATGATCTGCGGCGACGAGCAGGTGGTGCAGCCTTATGAGGTGAAAAAGCTCCTCAGCCTCGCCGACTCGGAACTGGTCCGTGTCTCCGAAGAGGAGATCATTTTCGACCACCAGGTCACCTTTCAGTTCCCGACGGAGGAGGGGAACATCGATCGCGCCAACGAGCTGGCCCACCGCCTGTTCGAGATGAGCGGGCTCGATGAGGACAGCCAGGTGGCGATGTGCGCCGCCTTCCGGGAGGCGGTCGGGAACGCGGCCCAGCACGGGAACCGCTATCGCCGCGACAAGAAGATCGAGGTGCTCTATCTCCTCGATCACGAGAAGGTCACCGTTCAGGTGAAGGACTCCGGCCCCGGCTTCGAGCACACGCGCTACGTTTCGCGGGGCCAGGCCGGCGACGCCATCACGGCGGCCCGCGAGCGACACCGGGAAGGCCGCCTCGGCGGCCTCGGCATCATGCTCATGCTCCGCTGCGCGGATCACCTGGAGTACAACGACTCCGGCAATTCGATCACCCTCACCAAAAACCTGAAGCGCCGCCCCGGCTCCAACGGCGACGGCGGGTTCGAGCCGGTGCCGTAACCCCTCCTTAATGACGCACTGCGTCATGAACTCCCCGGTGGGACGATCTCCCACGCGTCGTCCGAAACTGCTCCCGTCCGACAGAAATCGCTTAAAAAACGCGTGGCCGTCCCATGGTTATCGGAACCCCACCTGTTGCGCTCACAGTTTGAGTGATACCACACATATCGAGAAACTCAGGTTATCGGATCTCCGCGTCCATAGGTCGTTCCCGCCCGGCGTCAAGAAATTCGCTTGACAGGTCGAAGAGAATCAATAGGATGTGGGGCGCTTTCCCACGAAAGGGAACGATCGGGGAAGGGTGACCACGCGAGGCGCCGGCGCCCATGTTTGTCGGGCAGTACACCCACACGCTGGACGTCAAGAAGCGGCTCGTGGTTCCGAAGAAATTCCGTCCGTTCTTTGGGAAGCGGGAGCAGGACCGGATGGTCTACGCCACTCTCACCCAGACCGCCGATGGCGCGTTCCTTTCCCTCTATCCCCCCGGGGCCTGGCGCGAAGCCGCCGATCGGCTCGATCGCGCCGCGCGCGAGCGCCCCGAGGCGGAACGCTACCTCCGGAAGACGATGTGGGACGCCGAGGACTGCATGCTCGACGGCCAGTGGCGCTGCATTCTTCCGATGCGGCTCATCCGCGGCGCCGGACTCGATCGGAAGGTGGTGATCGCCGGCGTCCTTTCCCGGATCGAGGTGTGGGACGCGCCACGGTGGGCCGCCATGGATGAACGGCTCCGGGCCGAGGCGCCCGATCTTCAAAGATTCACGTATGGCACTCCAGGCACACCGGCCGGATCGCCATAGCGGGCATGGGTCCCGCGCGGCCGGGGTGATGGCGGGGATTCCGGTGGGAAGAGGTTCGAACACAGGGGGTGGCACCATGGGGCAGGCGGTGAAGACGGAGACGCGTCGCGATGCCTACGACGTGGTCCGGCAGTTCCTCAACGACCTCCGCGACGGAAAGACGACGCTTAAGCGCGTCGGGGAGATCGAAGAGGATCTGTACACGGTCATGAAGCGGCTCGACCGCGTCCGGTCGCTGGGACCGGAGTTCCGCGACGTGAGCGTCGGCGAAGATGTTCAGCAACTGCTGAAGCTCGTCGGCCGGCGAAAGTACATCGTCGGCTTTCCGCTGCTGCGCAAGGCGGCGGCGCTGCTCTAGCCGGGGCCGTCGGGAATGCCGCCGACGCCGCCCGCCGACCGGCCCGTCCACGTCCCGGTCCTGCTCGATGCGGTGCTGGAGCGGGTCGCCCCGCGACCGGGCGACCGTTGCTGCGACGCCACGCTTGGCGCCGGAGGGTATGCCCGCCGGCTTCTCGCCGCCTGCCGCCCCAGCGGGAGTCTCTTGGTCTGCGACCGCGATCCGTCCGCCTGCGATGCCGCCCGCGCCGGAGATCTCGGCGTGGCCCCCGACTGCGAAATCTGGTGCGGGAACTTCGCCGCGCTTGCCGATCATAGGAGTGCGGCGGACGGTTTCGATGCCCTCGTCGCAGACCTCGGGGTGTCGAGCGCGCACGTGGACGATCCCGCGCGCGGGTTCAGCTTCCTGCGCGACGGCCCGCTTGACATGAGAATGGATCCGCGGTCGGGTCGGAGCGCGGCCGATTTCGTCGCCCGGGAGTCCGAAGACGCGCTGGCCGACCTGTTCTACGAACTCGGCGAGGAACACCGGTCGCGACGGGTCGCCCGGGCCATCGTCGCCGCGCGCGGCCGGAGTCCGATCGAGACGACGGGCGCCCTGGCCGGGATCGTCTCGCGGGCCCTTGGCGGACGTCGCGGGGCGCGGCACCCGGCGACGCGCGTCTTTCAGGCCCTGCGCTGCGCGGTGAACCGGGAGATCGAGAATCTGGACGCGTTTCTGGCGGCGCTGCCCCGGCTCGTCCGCCCCGGCGGGCGCGCGGCGGTGGTGACGTACCACTCGCTGGAGGACCGGCGCGTGAAACGCGCCTTCCTCGCCCTGGAGCGGGGCGCGGCCTGGACCGTGCTGACGCGGAAGCCGGTCGTGGCGGACCTCGCGGAGCGCCGGGCGAATCCGCGGAGCCGAAGCGCGAAACTGCGGGCGATCCTCAGGTCCGAGGCCCCGAACGGGCCGGGAGCATCGACATGAGTCCCTGGTGGCGTCCTGTCTGTGGGGTCGTGCTCGCCGCGAGCGGCGCCATCGCCGCCGTCTGGATGGAGGTACAGGGGGTGACGCTCGGGTATCAGGTGAGCCGGCTCGCCGCGGAAGCCGCCGATCTCCGGGACCAGCAGCGGGTGCTCCGCGCCGAGGTCGCGCGCGCCCGGAGTTCGGCCGCCCTCGAAGGGCGCGCGGTCGAACTGGGTCTGGAACTGACCACCCCCCCGGCGGGCGGGGTGCTGTGCGTCGACTGGCGACATCCGGAGCGCGCCCGTTGCGTCGTGGCCCCCGTCCCGGAGGTCCTCGTCGCGGATCGGCGTCGGGGCCGATGAGGCTGTCCGTCATGGATCACGTATCGATGTGCCGGCGTCGCGCCGACTGGGCCTTCGCCCTCCTCGGCGTCGTCGGTCTGGCGCTCGCCGCCCGCCTCTACAGTTGTCAGATCTCCCGTCACGCCGAAGCCCGGGAAACCGCCGCCCGGCAGTGCACCGAGAAGGAAGTCCTCCCGGCCCAGACCGGCGCCCTCCTCGACCGGTGCGGCCGCGCGATCGCGATCTCCGTTCCGGTGGAGTCGGTTTGCGCCGAGATCCCCTTCGTCGAGGATCCCGACTCTACCGCCCACCTTCTCGCCCCCGTGCTCGGGCTGGAGGTGGAACCGCTCCGGATCGACCTCACCGGCCGCGCCCCGGACGATCGCGGCGGCGTTCCCGGCCGCTCCCGCAAGTTCGTGTGGATCAAGCGGCGGGTGACGGCGGAAGAAGCCCATGCGGTGCGCCTGCTGAGACTGCCCGGGATCTCGTTCCGGGACGAGTTCCGCCGCGTCTACCCCAACGGGTCGCTGGCCGCGCACTTTCTCCAGGGGAGGGGACAGGACGAGCAGTCCTCCGGCGGACTGGAGCGGGCGTGCGACCGGTGGCTTCGCGGAACGGACGGCATGCGGCTCGTCGAGCGGGATGCCCTGGGTCGGACGATCGTGCGGGAACTCGATCCGCGCGTCAAACCGCTTCCGGGGAGCGACGTCACGCTCACCCTCGACCTCGTGATCCAGCAGATCGTGGAGGAGGAACTTGACGCCGCGTGCGCCGAGTTCAAGCCCTCCTGCGCGATGGCGATCGTGATCGATCCGCACACCGGCGAGATTCTCGCCGGCGCCGTGCGGCCGACGTTCGATCCGAACACGGGGAACGGTCCGGCCGAGGCCCGGCGGAACCGCCTCGTCACCGATCCGTACGAGCCCGGCTCGACGATGAAGCCGTTCATCGCCTCGTGGATCTTCCAGAACGGCCTCGGAAGCCCCGCCACGCGGATCAACTGCATGAACGGCGTCTTCCGGTACCGCGGGCGCACCCTCCACGATCACCATCCCTACGGCATGCTCTCCATCGAGGAGGTGATCTCCAAGTCGAGCAACATCGGCGCCGCGCAGCTGGGGCTCCGTCTCGAGGCGGCGCGTCTGCAGGACTGCCTGGCTGCGTTCGGTTTCGGCGCCCCGACTGGATCGGGACTCCCCGGAGAGGGCCGGGGCAAGGTGACTTCGCCCGCCCGCTGGTCATATTACACCACCACCTCCGTCCCCATGGGGCACGAGATCAACGCCACCGTCCTTCAGCTCGCGCGCGCCTACTGCGTTTTCGCCAACGGCGGCGACCTCATCTGGCCGCACCTCGTGGCCCGGGTGACCGATCCGGAGGGGCGCACCACGGCCCGGACGACGCCGACCGTGCTGCGTCGTGTGCTCCGGCCGGAGACGGTGAGGCAGATGGTCGCGATCATGTCCAAGGTCGTCAGCGAGGGGACCGGCACGAAGGCCCGACTGACCGACCTCGCGCTCGCCGGCAAGACCGGCACCGCCCAGAAGATCGACGCGAACGGCCAGTACCGGCACGACGCGCACGTCTCCTCGTTCATCGCCTTCGCTCCCGTCGAAGATCCGCGGGCGCTCGCCCTGGTCCTGCTCGATTCCCCGCAGGGCGAGTACTACGGCGGCACCGTGGCCGCGCCGGCCTGCTCGCGGATTCTCGACCGCACCGTGAATTACCTTGCAATCCCCCCCGGCATGAACAGAATGAGCGAGGCCACCCATGGCGCCCCTCGGGACGCACATCCGGTGCGCGCCGAGGTCACGCGGTCCGGTCCGCCGCGGTCGCCGCGCGCCGGGTCCGGTCCCCGCTGATCCGGCGCCCCGCGGCGGCAGAAGGGGGCGTCGGATGACGCTGGACGACCTGCGCCGGCTCTGGCCCGCCGCGAGGTTCGAGGACTTCTCCGAGCTCGCGATCACCGGCGTCACGGCCGATTCCCGGCAGGTCAGGCCGGGCGATCTCTTCGTCGCGATCCCCGGGACAAAGGCGGACGGTCTCGCCTACGTCCCCGAGGCGGTCTCCCGCGGCGCCGCCGCCGTCTGTTCGGAACGACCCGTCACCCCCCCGTCGCGCCTTCCCCGCATCGTGGTCCCCGACGCGCGCCGCGCGATCGGCGAGGCGGCCGACCTTCTGTACGGACGCCCCTCCATGGCCCTCACCGTCGTCGGGATCACCGGGACCAACGGCAAGACCACGACGAGCCATCTCGTGAAGGCGATCCTCGAGGCGGCGGGACGCCGTTCCGGACTCCTCGGGACCGTCACCTACGTCATCGGAGACCGCGAGATCCCGGCGTCGACCACCACGCCCGATCCCGTCTCCCTCCACCGGATGTTCGCCGAGATGCGCGACGCGGGCCTCGACGCGGTCGTCATGGAGGTCTCTTCGCATGCCCTCCATCAGAGCCGGACCGCCTCCGTGCGGTTCGCCGCCGGAGTCTTCACCAATCTGACCCGCGACCATCTCGACTACCACAAGACCATGGAGGCCTACCGGGACGCCAAGGGGATCCTGTTCCGCCAGCTCCCGCCGGCGGGGGTGGCCGCGCTGAATCTGGACGATCCCGCCGGCGCCGTCTACGCGGCCGAGACCCCCGCCCGGGTCGTCGGATTCTCCGGCGGCGCCCGGGCCGACGTTCGCGCCGAAGGGGTGTCCACCTCCCTCGACGGGAACCGGTTCACGCTGGTGACGCCGGCCGGATCGATCCCGATCGTCTCGCCGCTGATCGGCGGACACAACGTGGCGAATGTCCTGGCGGCGGCGGCGGTCGCGTACGGGCTCGATCTGCCGCTGGAGGCGATCCGCCGCGGAGTCGAGTCGGTCCGGCGGGTGCGGGGTCGGCTCGACCCGGTGGAGGCCGGCCAGCCGTTCCGCGTCTTCGTCGACTATGCGCACACCGACGACGCACTCGAAAACGTGCTGCGGGCCCTGCGGCCCCTCTCCCCGCGGCGCCTGATCACCCTCTTCGGCTGCGGCGGGGACCGCGATCGCGGGAAGCGCCCGCTCATGGCCCGCGTGGCGGAGCGTTACTCCGACCGGGTAGTGCTGACCTCGGACAATCCCCGCTCCGAGAGTCCGGCCGCGATTCTCGGGGAGATCGCGCGGGGGTTTGCGCGGCCCGCCGAGCACGAGTCGATCGAGGACCGGGCGGAAGCGATCGCGCGGGCGGTGGGAATCGCGGGGCCGGGGGATGTGGTGCTGCTCGCCGGCAAGGGGCATGAGACGGGGCAGATCTTCCGCGACGTGGTCAAGCCCTTCGACGACGCTTCCGTGGCCCGCGAGGCGCTCGCCGCCCGGGGATATCATGTTCCCTCACACCCTTGATGAAATCTGCCGCGCGCTCGAGGTTCCCGGACCCCGCGGACTGGGGGAGGTGCGGGTCACCGGCGTCTCGATCGATTCGCGGACCTGCCGCGCGGGCGACTGTTTCGTGGGCCTGCGCGGGACGCGCGCCGACGGGGCGGAGTTCTGCGCCCAGGCGGCCGCGCGCGGCGCCGTGGCGGCCGTCGTCGCGGAGGGGAGCCGGGTCCCGGAAGGCGCCCCGGACGCCCTCCTCCGTGTCGCCGATCCCCTCGCCGCCATCGCCCTCCTCGCCCGCCTCAATCGCGACAGGATCGGCGCCCCCGTGATCGCCGTCACCGGGTCGAACGGGAAGACCACGACGAAGGACATGGTTGCGCATCTCCTCGCGAAGAAGTTCACCGTCGCCGCGGCGGCCCGCTCGTTCAACAACTCCCTCGGGGTTCCGCTTACGCTGCTTCAGACCGGTCCGCAGCACGCCTTCGTGGTGCTCGAGATCGGGACGAATCATCCCGGCGAAATCGCCCCGCTCGCCGCCCTCGCCCGACCGGAGGTGGCCGTGGTGACCAACGTTTCGGAGAGTCATCTCGCCGGGCTGGGGACGGTGGAGGGGGTGGCCGCGGAGAAGGAGACGCTGCTGGCGTCGCTTCAGCCGAAGGGGGTCGCCGTGCTGAACGCCGACAACCGGTACACGCGCGAGATGAAGCCGCCGCGGGGGTGCCGCCGGATCACCTTCGGCAGCGCCCCGCCCGCCGACTGCTTCGGGGCGGACCTGCGGACTTCCGCCGAGCAGATCTCGTTCCGGCTGAACGGCGAAATCCCCGTCTCGATTCCGATCCTCGGCGCCTGCAACCTGTACAACGCCCTCGCCGCCATCGCCGTGGCCGTGGCGCTCGGGCGTTCCGCGGCGGAAGCGGCGGAAGCACTTCGCGACTTCCGCGCGCCGCCGATGCGGATGCAGGTGACCCGTCTTCGAGGGGCGACGATCGTGAACGACGCCTACAACTCGAATCCGAAGTCGGCCCTCTACGCCCTCGACGAGTTCGAGCACCTCACGACGTACGGGCGCAAGATCGTCGTCTTCGGCGACATGCTCGAACTCGGTCCGGCGTCGCGGGCGCTCCACGAGGGGATCGCCGACCGGCTCGCCACGATGGATCTGTACGCCATCGTGCTGGTCGGCGCCGAGTGTCGTGCCATCGCCGACCGGTTTCGCACCCGGAGACCCCGCGCCGGAAAGGTGGTGACCGCAGGCTCCTCGGCGGAGGCCGGCCGGATCCTGCGGGAGACGATGAAGGAGGGCGACCTGGTCCTCCTCAAGGGATCGAGGGGCGTCGCCCTCGAGCGTGTCTTCGAGGCCTTCGACGAACCGGGCAAGTAGGGCCGGACCCCTTCATGGACCCCCACTGGCTCACCGATTCCTTCGCCGGATTCCGGTACATCACGTTCCGCGCCGCGTGCGCGGCCGTGACCGCCTTCCTGCTCTGTCTGCTGCTGGGGCCGCTCGTCATCCGCCTGCTCTCCCGCCGCCGGATCCACGAGAACATCGAGAAGAAGGATTCGGAGCGCCTCTCCGAACTCCACAAGGAGAAGCGCCACACCCCGACGATGGGGGGGCTCTTCGTCATCGCCGCCGTGGTCCTCTCCGCCGCCATCTGGATCCATCCCAGCGATCCGTTCGCCATGTGGGCCCTGCTCGTCATCGTGGGGCACTGGCTCCTGGGATTCTTGGACGACTTCATCAAGCTGACGCTCCCCGGGCGGAAGGGGCTGAACGTCCTCTCGAAGCTGAGCGGACAGATCCTGATCGGGCTGCTGGTCGGGTACGGGATCACCATCTCGATGCAGGAACTGCACGTGGTGGGGGGGCGGGACCTCTGGCTCCCGCTCCTCAAGGTGCGGATCGACCTGGGACTGGCCTATCCGTTCTTCGCGATGCTCGTGATCGTTTCCGCCTCGAACGCGGTCAACATCACCGACGGGCTGGACGGTCTCGCCACGGGGTGCATCACGGTCGCCGCGCTCTGCTATGCGGGGGTGGCTTATGCCGCCGGGCGGTTCGACTACTCCCGGTTCATGGAAATCCCGTACGTTCCGGGGGCGGGGGAACTGGCGGTGCTCTGCGCCGCGATCGCGGGGGCCGGGCTGGGGTTTCTCTGGTACAACTGCAATCCCGCTTCGATCTTCCTCGGCAATACGGGGGCCCTGCCGCTCGGCGCCGCGCTCGGATTCGTGGCGCTGGTCTCCAAGCAGGAGCTGCTGCTGTTCCTGATCGGGGCGATTTTCGTCATCGAGACCGTGACGGTGATCATCCAGATCATCTCGTTCCGCTGCTTCGGGCGCCGCGTGTTCAAGATCGCGCCGATCCATCACCATTTCCAGTTCGAGGGGTGGGCGGAACCGAAGATCGTCATCCGGTTCTGGATCGTGGCCGCCGTGCTCGCCCTGCTCTCGTTCGCCGTGCTCAAGGCGCGGTGGACCCCGTACGCCCCGCCGCAAAACCCGTCAAGGGCGGCGCCGGACCGTCCGAGATAAGAGATGGAGAAGCGACGGCAGGCTGCGGGTGGGAGATCCTCCGGTGGAGACCAGCGAGCGCCGCGAGATGTGGCTCGGGACCCCGTCCCGCGCGATCGTGGCCCTGACCGCCGTCCTGACCGCCCTCGGCCTCGTCCTCATCTTCAGCAGTTCCTACCTCGTCGCCGCCCTCGGCCACTCCGGAAACGGGTATCTGTTCGTCGAGCGCCAGGCCGCCTGGCTGCTCCTGGCCCTTCCCGTCGCCTGGCTGGCGGCGAAAGTGGACTATCGGCGGCTCCGGCGCTACGACGGGGCGCTGCTCTGCCTCGCGTACGGCTGCCTGGCGATCGTTCTGGTGCCGGTGATCGGCTCCCAGTACAACGGGGCGCGGCGCTGGATCCGGTTCGGGGCGCTCGGGTTTCAGCCCACCGAGTTTGCAAAGCTGGCGGTGATCTTCTTCCTGGCGAGCTTCGCGGCGCGCGACCCGGAGCGTCTGCGGGATTTCAGGCGCGGGTTTCTGCCGGCCCTGGCGGCGCTCGGGGCGGCCTGCGCCCTCATCGCCCTCGAACCGGACATCGGCTCCGCCGCCTTTCTCGCCGGGGTGGGTCTCACCCTCCTGCTCGTCGCCGGCCTCCGCGCGAGGCACCTCCTCCCGCTCGTCCTGCTCGTCGGTCCCCTCGCGGTCGCCTGGGTGGTCTGGCGTCATCCCCACGTGCGCGAGCGGCTGCTGACCTTTCTCGATCCCTCGGCCGATCCGCTCGGCGGCGGGCACCAGATCACGCAGGCGCTCATTGCCCTCGGCGCGGGAGGACCGATCGGAACGGGACTCGGCGCCGGGACGCAGAAGTGGTTCTTCCTGCCGGAGCGGCACACCGATTTCATCTTCGCCGTGGCGGGGGAGGAGCTGGGATTCTTCGGCGCCCTCGCGCTGCTCGCCCTCTTCGCTCTGTTCGTCGTCGCGGGCCGGGCCGCGCTTCGGCGCGCGCCGGACCTGTTCGGATCGCTCCTCGCCTTTGGTCTCGTCTGGATGATCGGCCTCCAGGCCGCGATGAACGTGGCGGTGGTCACCGCCCTCGTCCCGACCAAGGGGATTCCTCTGCCGTTTCTCTCCTATGGCGGTTCGCCGCTCTTCTTCACCCTGATCGGGGTGGCGCTGCTCGTCAACGTAGCCCGGCAGGGGGAACAGACGGCGGCGCCGGAGCCGGCGGGCGGCCCGGAAGGGACGATCGACACGAGGCCGGCCGGGGTGGACCTGCCGGCGGCCGTCGGGGAACCATGCGTTGCCTGATCGCGGGGGGGGGGACGGGGGGACACCTGTTTCCTGGCGTCGCGCTCGCCGAGGCGCTGGTGGCGCGCGACCCCGGGACGGAGGTGAGGTTCGTCTGCACCCCCAAGGGGCTCGACCGGCGGCTGCTCGCGCCGACGGGCTGGTCTTTCG
This sequence comes from Planctomycetota bacterium, assembly GCA_016192525.1. GTDB lineage: Bacteria > Planctomycetota > MHYJ01 > JACPTZ01 > JACPTZ01 > JACPTZ01. Next base: position 13,985 of record JACPTZ010000035.1, on the reverse strand, counting down.
ACATTTGCGAAGCGCCCCAACTGCCGAGGTCGGCCTCGGCGCTGGCCTCGTTGCCGCTGTCGCTGGCCCGGGCCGGTGGGGCGGCGTGGCGCGTGGTGCGCCGTTTTCGGCCGCATGTCGTCGTCGGTTGCGGGGGACACGGCTCGTTCGCGCCCGCGATGGCCGCCTTCGCGGCCCGGATTCCCGTCGCCCTGCTCGAGCAGAACGTGATCCCGGGCCGGACGACGAAACTCCTCGCGCGGCGGGCCGGAGTGATCTTCGGACAGTGGCCGGAGGAACACCTGCGCTGGAGGAGCCCCATCCGGTACGTCGCCGCCGGTAACCCGCTGCGCGCGCAGTTCGCGGAGGCGCGGGACCGCGAGGCCTGTCGGGCCGCCTACCGCCTGCCCGGCGGGGAGGTCCCCGGGCTGCTCGTCTTCGGGGGGAGCCAGGGGGCGCGTTCGCTCAATCTCTGGGTGGCCGAGGGGCTGGCGGCGGTCGGCGGCCTGCTTCCGCGGTGCGCGATCCTCCACCTCTGCGGTTCGGGAGAGCGGGAGCGGTTGCTTCCCCTGTACGCCCGCGCGGCCGACGCGGCGCCGGGTCTCTCGTGGCACGTGGCGGAGTTCGAGCCGGACATGGGCCGCGCCTACGCCGCCGTCGATCTGGCGATCGGACGGGCCGGCGGAACCGGGATCGCCGAGATGACGGCCCGCGGTCTCCCGATGGTCCTCATTCCGTACCCCGAGGCCGCCGATGATCATCAGAGGGCGAACGCCTCGGCCGTGGCCGCCGCCGGGGCCGGACTGGTCTTCGAAGAACGGCACTGCGACACCGCCCTCCTGCGGATGCTCCTCGAGGAGGTGCTGCTCAACCGGGCGCGGCGCGAAGCGCTGGCCCGGGGCTCGCAGGCGCTGGGCCGTCCCGACGCGGCCCGGTCGATCGCGGAGGAGCTGATCGCGATCGCCGCGGGAACGGGGCGTTCGTAGTGCCGCCGTAAGGCGGTGTTCGTAGTGCCGCCGTAAGGCGGTGTTCGTAGTACCGCCGTAAGGCGGTGTTCGTAGTACCGCCGTAAGGCGGTCCTTCGGGTCATTCCGTGTTGCTTGACGCCCGCGCCCCGAACGCGCCCTGACGGGCGCACTACGAACGACAGCGCCCTTATGGGCGCACTACGAACGGCGGCGCCCCTGTAGGGGCGGCCCTTGTGGCCGCCCGCCTGTGAGCGGGCTGATCTGCAGAAAAAAAATGGCGGGACAACCATCCCTGTGTTACGATTCCCGTTGGTAGAGAAGGGGACCCACCCATGACGGCTCCATCTTCCGGCAGCGCCCCGTTCGGCGGCGGGCCGGTCCATTGCATCGGCATCGGCGGAATCGGTCTCAGCGGACTGGCGAAGTGCCTCCTCGCCGACGGGCTCGCCGTCAGCGGTTCGGACGAGCATCCCTCGCCGCTCCTCGCCACCCTCGAAGCCCTCGGGGCCGCGGTGCAGATCGGCCATGCGGCGGCGCGGCTGCCCGAAGGGACCGCCTGCGTGGTACGTTCCGCCGCCGTCTCCGATGCGAATCCGGAGGTCGTCGAGGCCCGGCGCCGCGGGCGCCCGGTGCTCTTCTACGCCGAGGCGCTGGCGGCCTTCGTCAACTCCCGGCAGGGGATCGCCGTGAGCGGCTGCCACGGAAAGACCACCACCTCCGCCCTCATCGCCCACACGCTCCGCCGCGCCGGGTTCGATCCCGGCTTCGTCGTCGGCGGCATCCTGCGCGAATTCGCGACCAACGCCGGCGCGGGACGCGGCCGCCACTTCGTCGCCGAGGCCTGCGAGTACAACCGCTCGTTTCTCGCCCTCCGACCCCGCTGCGCCATCGTCACCAACATCGAGGCCGATCATCTCGATACGTACGGCACGCTCGATGCTGTCGTGGAGGCCTTCGGCGAATTCCTCTTCAACGTCCCCCCCGAAGGGCTCGCGATCGTGAACGGAGACGATTCGCGCGCCCGATCCGCCGCGGCCCGGGCGCGGGCGCGGGTCGAGACGGTTTCCGTCGAAGGACGGGGCGACTGGATGGCCCGCCGGATCGAGTCCCGCGCGGGGCACTATCGCTTCGAGGTGGTCCATCGCGACTCGATCGTGGCGTGGCTCAGCCTCGCCACCCCCGGGAGACACCAGATTCCGAACGCCCTCGCGGCCTTCGCCGCCTGCCGCTGGGCGGGCCTCGCGCCCGTGGCCATCGCCGAGGCGTTCACCGACTTCCACGGCGTGGCGCGCCGCTTCGAGGCGAAGGGGGAACGCGACGGCGTCACGGTGATCGACGACTACGGCCATCACCCCACCGAGATCCGCGCCGTCGGCGCCACGGCGCGCGAGATCTTCCCGGGCCGGCGTCTCTGGGCCGTCTTCCAGCCGCACCAGCACAGCCGCACGCGGCTCCTCTTCGGGGACTTTGCGCGCTCCTTCGATTCGTTCGACCGCGTGGTGATCTCCGATATCTACCGCGCCCGGGACACGGAGGAGGACGTCCGCTCCGTTGGCGCGGGCGACCTGGCGGAGGCCGTGTCCGCCCGCGGCGTGAGCGCCGTGGCGGGTGGATCGATCGAAGAGACTGTCCAGCGGCTCTGCGCCGAGGCGCGCGACGGGGACGTGATCCTCACGCTGGGAGCGGGGGACGTCCATCGCGTCGGAGCCGACTTCCTGCACGGCGCGGTCTGTCCGCGCCAGGCCGAAGTTCCCGTCGGGAGCGGCGCATGACGGCCCTCGCCGAGCCACTCGCCCCCTTTGCCGAAATCGTGCGCCGCGGGGAACCGCTGGCGCGCCACACCACCCTCCGGATCGGAGGACCCGCCGAGTACTTCGTCGTCCCCCGTTCGCGGGAACAGCTCGTCGCCGCCTGGCGGGCCTGCCGCGCGGAGGGGATGCCGGTGCGGATGCTGGGCGGCGGATCGAATCTGCTGGTCGATGACGACGGCGTCCCCGGCGCGGTCTTCCACACGGCGCTGCTCAAGGGGGCGGTGTGGGACGGGGCGCGCGTGCGGGTGGAGCCCGGATTCGGGCTCGAGCGCCTGTGCCGCGAGGCGGCGGAGCGCGGACTGGCCGGGATGGAGGGACTCGTCGGGATCCCGGGTACGCTCGGCGGGGCGATCTCCGGAAACGCCGGCGGGCGTCACGCGGAGATCGGCTCGGTCGTGGAGGAGGTGGAGGTCCTCGATCTCGACGGCGGCGAGCGTCGCTTCCCGCGGGCGGACTGCGGATTCGAGTACCGGCGCACGAAGCTCGCGCCCTTCTGCATCGCGGCCATCGTGCTGCGCCTCCGACCGGGGGCCGATCCGGCCGCGCTGAAGGAGACGATCCGGCGGATCCACGAGGAGAAGGCCTCCACCCAGCCGCTCGCCGCGCACTCGGCGGGCTGCCTCTTCAAGAACCCGCCGGGGCAGAGCGCGGGTCGCCTCATCGACGAGGCCGGATTCAAGATGCAGCGGGTCGGCGGGGCCATGATCTCGGACCGGCACGCCAACTTCGTGCTGAACGTGAAACAGGCGACCGGCGCCGACGTATCCGCCCTTGCGCGGCAGATACAGAACAAGGTACAACGGCGGACGGGGATCCTCCTGGAGCCGGAGATCCGCCGGTGGCCAGGAGGCTGGGCATGACGACGCTGGCGACGCTGGACGAACCGATGTCGGGAACGACGGACCGGAACGAACTGAGGGCGAGGCTGGCCGCGCGGACGCTGCGGGTGGCCGTGCTCTGCGGCGGGACCTCGTCGGAGCGGGAGGTCTCGCTCCGGTCGGGCGCGGCCGTGACGGCGGCCCTCGGGCGTCTCGGATTCCCGGCGGTCTGCATCGATCTCACGACCGATTCGCTCCGCGGGCTGGACCCGGCGCAGACCGACTGCTGCTTCCTGGCGCTGCACGGAGGCTGGGGCGAGGACGGCGGGGTCCAGCGCGCGCTGGAGACCCTTGGCCTGCCGTTCACCGGCTCGGGCGTGGCGGCGAGCCGGGTGGCGATGGACAAGATTTCGTCCAAGATCGCCTTCGCCGCGGCGGACGTGCCCTCCCCCGAGGGGTTCTGCATGACCCCGTTCGAGTCGGGGACCTTCCTCTTCGCGAACGCCCACCGGCTGGGTCTGCCGATCATCGTGAAGCCGCGCGCGCAGGGATCGAGCGTGGGGGTGTCGGTGCACTACACCTTCTCGGGGATCGCCTGCGGGCTGCTGGAGGCCTTCCGGTACGGTCCGGAGGCGCTGGTGGAGCGCGGGATCATCGGCACCGAGGTGACGGTGGGGGTGCTGGGGGAGTCGGCGCTGCCGCTCATCCAGATGGAGCCGACCTCCGAGTTCTTCGATTACAGGGCCAAGTACGAGGACCCGTCCACGAAGTACATCGTCGATCCTCCGCTCCCCGCGGAGGCGAAATCGGCGGCGCAGACCGTGTCGATCACGGCCTGCAAGGCACTGGGCGTCCGGGGTCTCGCGCGCGTCGATGTGATGCTCGACGAGACCTGGAAGCCGTGGGTCCTGGAGGTGAACACCCTCCCCGGCCTGACGGAACGCTCGCTCTTCCCCAAGGCGGCCCTCGCCGCGGGCCTCTCGTTCGAGTCGCTCTGCGAGACGATCCTGAAGCTGGGGCTCGCGGGCTAGGCTCTGTCTGAAAACGGGCGATCTGAACGGTACATCCGGTGGCACAGGCTTTCCAGCCTGTGCGGCACAGGCTGGAAAGCCTGTGCTACCGATTTCCTGCCACGTCCCGCGTTTTCAGACAGAGCCTAGTAGTGTTTCACGCTTCAATCTGTGGCGTCACCGGGTGGCACGGGCGGCTTGTCCGCCCGTGCCCGGCAGCACGGGCAGCAAGCTGCCCGTGCCACCCCCAAATCCAATGTTGAAGGCCCACTAGCCGGTGATCCGTCAACCCTGATCCTGCGAGCGGTAGGCCGAAACCCCCGAAAGCGGCGACAAGCCGCCGCGATCCAAAAGAACTCCAGTCCACCCTCCAAAACGCCGATGCATCCGATGGGGCTGGAGCGTCTTGCGGCGTCGGGTTCGCCGCCGCGGGCTCCGGCACAGGGCGGGTTTGGGGCGCGGACCGCGGGAATCGGCGGACGCGTTCCGGATGGAGAGGAGCCCGCATGCGTGGGATCTTGCGCCCGGCCTCGGCCGCCGGCGCCGCCGGTTTCCGCCTCGCCGTCTCCACGGCGGGAGGCCTCGTCTCCTTCGCCCGCCGTCCGCCCGTCTGGCGCGGCGCCCTCGCCCTCGGAATGCTCCTCACCGTCCTCCTCATCCACCGCCGCGTCTACCAGTATCTCTTCGACGACGACCGCTTCACCCTCGACCTCCAGACCCTCCAGGTCGTTCAGCGACCCGGCTGGGCCGCGGAAGGGCTCGACTTCTCCCTGATGCCCGCCCCGAAAGGGAAGATGAGCCTCCTCGATCCGAATCTCGTCGAGGTGGTGGCGGAATACTACCAGCGGAGCCCGTGGGTGGCCGAGGTCCGCTCCGTCGAGAAACTCTATCCGAATCGCGTGCGCGTGACGGTCGATCTCCGGCGTCCCGCCGCCGCCGTGGCGCTGGACCGCGGAGTGGCGCTGGTGGACGCCGACGGCGTGCGCCTCCCCGGCCTCTATCCCCGCGTTCCGCCGGCGCTCGGGACCCTGCCGACGATCTACGGCGCCATCGGTTCCCCCGCCCCGGCCGGGACGAAATGGATGGACCGTGCCGTCTCGAACGGACTCACCGTGGCCGCCGCCCTGGCGGAGTACCGGCTGTCCGACGCCTGCCCGATCTCGGTGATCGACGTCCGCAACGCGGGCGGTCGTCGCGACCCGCGTCAGGCCGAGATCGTGCTCTGGACCCCCGCGCGCATTCCGATCCACTGGGGCCGTCCGCCCGACACAGTCAAGTACGGCGAAGTCTCCGTCGCGCAGAAGATGGAGAACCTGCGTCGCGTCCTGGCCACCTACCCGAACCTTGCCGGCGTGCGGGGGGTCAAGATCCACTTCCACAGCCCGTTCGTCGAGAAGGCGCTCGCGAAGAACACGCGACGATAGAGAGAAAGCGTCTTCTCCTGAAATGCGCCCCGCTTTTCTTGTCATCCTGAGCGGAGCCGGCCGCCGTTCGGCCGCCCTGAGCGCAGCGAAGGGGAAGGATCGCCAGCCTGGGATGCAAGCCGGTGCAGGGCTGGTGATCCCTCGCCTCGCCCTGCGGGCGAGGCTCAGGATGACAGTCCAAAGTGTGGGCGCATTTGAGGATCGCCTTTTCCCCTTGTCCTCCACCCCCGCCCTCCCTAGAATCGGTTCCCGTGAACCGCGCCACGTTTTTCCTCGTTCTGGTCTTCGTGCTCTGGCTCGCGATCGGCGCCGCCGCGCCCCTCGTTCCGCTCCTTCCGTTCGACGACTCCGGCCCCGGCGCCCTGCCCGGTGCGTTGTCCGCCTGGATCCTGGGGTTCCTCCTGTTCGTCTGGCCCATGACCCGGGAGAGGGCCGATCGACCGGGTGAGGAGCCGCGTGTCGTCGGCTGGATCACGGAGGCGGTCTCGCTCACCATCGTCGCATCGTCGAGCCTGATGGTGGCGCGTCGAATCGCCGGCCCGACCGCATGGGAGGAGGGTATCGCGGGCCTCATCGCCGTCCTGCTGGGAGTCCTCGTCTCGGCCGGTACGGAGGGATACGCGGCGGCCTGGCCCCGGGCGGGTCGCGGCGGCGCGCTGGCGCTCCTGGCCCTGGGCGCCGTCGGCGGGCCCGCGCTCGACTGGATCGGGGCCGACGTGGGACAGCCGCCTCTCGGCGACTGGTGGAAGCCCTTCGCTCCGTTCGAGGCATTGGTTGCGTTCGGCGATCCCTGGCACGGAATGAGTCTCGGGACCGCGTCGGCCATGGCGGCGGTGGTGTACGCCGCGATCGGTCTGGTGATGTCGAGAAGGAGACGGGCCTCTTCGTGAGTGTGGGGCGGAATTACGGTGATGATCCCGAATCCGGCGAAACCGCTGCTCGGCCTGGCCCTGCTGGTCTTCCCCGGAGTTATCCACGCGTGGACGGTCGACTCGGTCAGCGCCGGCCACGACGGCTGGTTCCGCCGGGGACGCTGGATCCCGGTCGAGGTACGCGCCACAAACGGCGCCGCGCCCTTCCGCGGCACGCTCGCCGTGGAGGTCGACGGGGCCATCCGCTCTGGAATCCCGATCGAGACCGCGCCCGGGGCGCGCGTCGAGCAGACGTTCTGGGTGACGGCGCACACCTCACGTCCCGTGCTGACCCTG
>JACPTZ010000035.1:0-6755 GCA_016192525.1 Planctomycetota bacterium | reverse complement strand
AGACGGTTCCCCTGGACTGCACGCTCCGCGAAGCTCCGGGGGCGCTCATCGCCTGTCTTCCCGGGTCTCTCGGCGGAATGAGCCGGACCGACTGGCTGTCCGAGATTCCGCGGTCCCCGGATCTCGAAGTCGCGGCGATCGACTGGGATCTGAAGGGGTGGCGGCGGGACGTTCGGGCCCTTGAGGTGGTCGACATCCTTCTCACGCCGCCCGAGGAATCGGGAAGGCGCGCGTGGCCGCCAGAACTGTTGCCTGGGATCGAGGCGTGGGAAGGGCTGGGGGGGAGGATCGAGACCGATCCCCGGGTGATCGATCTCTCCACCTGGAGGGGGCCGGTCCTGGATCCCGGTATCGCGCCCTCCGCCGTCTCCTGCCTGCCGCACGAGATCTGGCCGGCGGAGTGGAGAATGCGCGGCCTTCGCGCCGTCGGGATTCTGGTGCTCGTCTGCGGCGTCGCGGCGTTTCTCCTTCGCTGGCAGCGCGCGTCGCCGGCCCTCTCGGCCCTGGGGATGACGGCGGCCGGGGCGGTATCGGTCGGACTCTCGACTCTCGTGGTGCCTCCCTCGCGCGCGACGCTGGACGTCATGGCGGTGGCCCGGATCGGGACGGGGGCGCGACTGCAGGGGATGCGTCTGGCGGGGCCGGTGGAGCGACTGGACTGGCTGCGGGTCGCCGGGGTTCCGGGTGGATCCTGGAGTCCGGTGCTGCCGGTCGACGCCCCGATGCGCCGGTTGTGGCTGGAGCCGGCCGCCGCGTCGCGGGGGCCGGCCGGGACGATCGAGGGCGGCGCCGGTGCAACCCGATGGCGACCGGCAATGTCGACGCGCGAGGCGCCGGCCACCCTCGAGGCCAGGTCGCTCTCGTGGGAGCCTCTCCCGATCACCGTCGCGCGGCAGGCATCCCCGGGAGGCGCGCCCCGGTGGGTCTGCACGGTGCATGATCCCGCGTTCGACGGGGCCGAGCGGTATCTCAGCGACGGTCAGCACATCTGGGCGTGGACGGCGGGGGAGGAGGCCGAGGCGGCGTTCGAGTGGCCCTCTCCGGAGCTTGCTGTGTCGCTCTGGAAGTTCGCCGAGCGCGCGCAGGCGGCCGAGGAGGGTGAGGGCGGATTCCGGCTTCGCCTCGTCGCGGCCGCCGTGGCGCGAACTCCGCCGGAGAGGCGCTTCATGCTCGCGGTTCCGGGGAGGACCTTCGTGGAGCGCACGCAGGAGGGCTTCCTGCGCGTCCGGGTGCATCCCACCCTCTGGATGGTCGAAGTGCCGGAGAAGTGACGGGACCTCAGAGGTTACGAGGTTACCGCCCCGTCCCTTGTCATCCTGAGCCTCGGCCGCAGGCCGAGGCGAAGGATCGCCAGCGCGTGCGGTTTGCAGACTCCGACGCTGGCGATCCTTCGCCCAGCCGGCCAAACGCCTGTTCGCCATCTGTGTGGCGGAGCGGCCGGCTGGGCTCAGGATGACAATGCGGTAACCTCGGACCTCAGAGGTTCCCACCCGCGGCGACCTCCCGCAGGCAGGAGGGGCACAGACAGTCCGGGTACTTCGCCCGAAGCCGGTCGAGCACCGCCTTCGGCACCCGCTCCGAGACACACCAGCAGGAGGATCGACCCGCGCCGCAGTCGAACTCCCCGCCGCAGCGCGAACAGCGTTTGTCGGCGCCGGGAGAGAGCGGCTGCTTCCGGGCGGTCTCGGTCACGGGGCGGGCTCCCACCGCGGCGGAACCAGCCGCCGCCGGCCGTCGCGACTCAGCTTCACGCCGGGCTCGCCCAGGCCCAGTCGACCCCACAACTGGCAGGTCACCTGCAGGTGCTTCTGGTCCAGCGCCTCGCAGACGTTGGTGAAGACGCAGCGTCGCACCTCGCCGCCCCGGCCGAGGCGGACCTTGCGGAACCAGTCGGGATCGGCCAGCGACTGCCGCGCGGCCGCCACGATGTCGGCCTCGTCCCGTTCGAGGATCCCCTCCGCCTGATCGAAGCCGTGGATGCCGCCGGAGACGACGATCGGCGTCGACAGACCCGCCTCCCGGACGGCCTGCCGGATCTGCCCGACGGCGGGAACATTTCTCCCGAACGGACCCTGACGGTCGGACAGGACCGTCGGCATGCACTCGTAACCGCTCGGACCGGTGTAGGGGTAGGCGGCCCATCCGACGGCGGGCGGTTGGGCATCCTCGAACTTTCCGCCGCGCGAGACCGACAGGAAGTCCATCCCGGATCGCGCGAACTCGACCCCAAACCAGGCGGCATCCTCGGGTCGGTTCCCTCCCGCGATCGTCTCATCCGCGAGATAGCGGCAGCCGACGACACAGCGGTTCGACACGGCGGCGCGAACGGCCCGGTAGACTTCCAGCGGGAGTCTCACCCGGTGTTCCCGCGGTCCGCCGTAGCCGTCGGGCCGGTCGTTGAGCGCGGAGAGGAAGGAGGCCATCGTGTACGCATGGGCGTAGTGGAGTTCGACGCCGTCGAAGCCGGCCTTCTCGGCGCGGGCGGCCGCCTCCGCGAAGATCCCCGGGAGGACCTTCGGCAGCTCCCGGATGTGAGGGCGGTCCATGTCCGTCACCCGTTCGCGGAAGCCGTATCGCAACGACTCGCGATCCCGCTCATCCAGCAGGCGGTCCAGTTCCGGGTCGGGAAGCGAGAGCAGCCGCTCCCGGACCTCCGCCTCGGGGGCGGCGGCGAGTCCGAGGGCGGCCCGGTACCGGTCGTTCACGTCGAGGAATCGCCGGATGAACTTCTCCTTCTCCGGGCGACGCTTGATGGCGAGGAAGTCGATGATCTGGATGAAGAGCCGGGTGTGCCCCTCGCCGGCCCGACGCACCGTTTCGACGAGGCGCTGCAGTCCGGGGATGAAGCGGTCGTGGCCGATGCGCAGCAGCGGTCCGCTCGGGATGTCGCGCACGCCGGTGGCCTCGACGACGATCGCTCCGGGACGCCCCTCAGCGAAGCGCGCGTACCAGTCGAGGACGTCCTCGGTCACGAATCCGTCCTCCGTCGCGCGCCAGGGCACCATGGCGGGCACCCAGGTCCGTTGCTCGAGCGTGACGGGTCCGATCGTGACGGGACTGAACCATCGGGAGGCGGCCGCTTCGGCCTCAGTGGGCCAGCGGACGTCGGGGAGGGGGTGCTTGATGTTCTCGGGCGGGTGCCACATAAGGAGAGTCGGAAGTCAGGAGTCGAGAGTCGGAAGTCGGAGGTCGGAGGTCGAAAGTCTGGCTCGTCCCCCTGGAGCATACTCGTCCAGATCCGAACCCGGAACGGGGTGAACCACGAATCTCGAGGATTTCACGGATGGCGCGGAGGTGTCTGTCCCATTGACTTCCGTCCGCTGTTGTCTCCGTCGTCCGAGGTTACCGCATTGTCATCCTGAGCTCAGGCGGCCGCCGTTTGGCCGGCTGAGCGAAGGATCGCCAACGTCGGAGTCTGCGAATCGCACACGCTGGGGATCCTTCGCCTCGGCCTGCGGCCGAGGCTCAGGATGACAAGGATGGGACAGCAACCTCGTACTCTCTGTCGTTGTTGTTGTTTCTCCCCAAGAATTCGTGAAATTCGTGGTTATCCTGCCAGCGCCTTCGCACGAATGCGCCTTGTCTCGGTCAAGGCTGGCGATTCTTCCTCCTCGCCGCGCTCGGGGCCGTCAAACGCCTGTCCGCCATCTCCGCCACACAGACGGCGGACAGGCGTGTGGCGGAGCGGCGGGCTTCGCTCCGGATGAGGACGTCAGAAGCGGCCACCTCCTACGATTCCGCTTTCCGCAGGGCCCAGTCGAGGTCCCGCGGCAACTCCATGCCGAGCGTCTCCGGCTTCGGGAACTGCAGCCCTCCGTCCCGGACGGCGGGCTTGATGTCGTTGACGAAATCCTGCATCACGGCGCCGGAATCGCGCTTCTTGAGACCCTGGGCGATGGCGTACCGGTTCCCCTCCGAATTCGGCCGGCCGAACGAGAGGAGGCCGAGTCGGAGCCATTTCTCGAAGAGCGGCTGCTTCACCTCCTCGAACTTCCCCGACTTGCAGAGGTCGATCACGATCTCCTGACCTAGCCCCTGGTGGCCGGCCTCCTCCCGGATGATCTTCTGGATCACGCCCCGGTACGGCTCGTACGAGCAGTTCTCGTACTCCTTGAGCTGCCAGAAACCGCCGCGATCGTAGAGGAACTGTGCCATGGCGAGTTCGAACCACGACTGGGCGAACGGGACCGGCTTCTCCTTCAGGCGGGCATTGACGACCCCCTCGACCGACTCCCCCGTGAACTCCCGGTACATCTTCGCCACGGCCTCGTAGTGCTCCATCTCCTCGCGGATGTGCCAGGTGAGGAACTTGAGCCACTTCAGCTCCGGGATGAACTGGAGGCCGTAGCCGAACATCTGCGCGGCGGCCAGCTCCCGATAGGCCTGACTCTCCATCATCTGCGTCAGGGTGCGGCGGTATTCCGGGGTCATTTCAGACATGGCTCGCTCCCTGAAGGTCCGTCCTCAGCCGCTCCACCGGCACTCCGCCGACGAGGTGCTTCTCGATGATCTCGTCCACGTCCGCCACGGTCACCCGTCCGTACCACACGCCCTCGGGATAGACGACGATCGACACCCCGAGCGCGCACTGATCGAGGCAGCCCGCCTTGTTGATTCGGACCTTTCCCTTCAGCCCGCGCCTGTGGGTCTCCCCCTTCAGCCGATCCAGGACCGCCGCGGAGTCCTTCGCGGAGCAACAGCCGCGCGGGTCGTCTCCGGGTCGCTCGTTCACGCAGACGAAGACATGGCGCTCGAATCGACTCATGCCCGGTGCCCGTTGGCCTCCTTGAGCAGATGACCGGCGATGATCAGATGCTGCACCTCCGTGGTTCCCTCATAGATACGGAGGGCGCGGATGGCGCGATAGAGCCGCTCGACGGGATGCTCCGCCAGAACGCCGATCCCCCCGAGGATCTGCAGGCCGTCGTCGATGATCCGTTGCGCCGCCTCGGTGGCGAAGGCCTTGGCCATGGCCGACTCCACGGTCACCCGCTCCGCGCCGCCGTCTTTCTCCCACGCCGACCGGTAGACGAGGAGCCGCGAGGCGGTGAGATCGATCGCCATGCGGGCCAGTTTCTGCTGGGTGATCTGGTGTTCGGAGAGCGGCTTGCCGAACTGGCGTCTCTGGAGCGCGTACCGCGTCGCTTCGGACAGCGCGCGGGCCGCCATTCCGCAGGCGGCCGCCGCGACCGTGGTCCGGAGGCGGTCCAGGGTGGCCATTCCGACCTTGAATCCCTCGCCCTCCTGACCGATCCGTGCGGACGCCGGCACCCGGCACGACTCGAAGGCGATCTGCCCGAGCGGATGCGGGGCGCTGAGGACCTGCGGCTTCACGAATCGCAGACCCGGCGTTTCCGCCTCGACGAGGAGGCAGGAGATTCCGCGCGTCCCCTTCGCGGGATCGCTCGTGGCGAAGACGCTGTAGAAGTCGGCGATCCCGGCGTTGGAGATGAGGGTCTTGAATCCGTCGACCGTGTAGCCCCTGTCGTCGGGGCGCGCGGTGGTCTTCATCGACGAGACGTCGGATCCCGCCTCCGGCTCGGTCATGGCGAAGGCGGCCATCACCTCTCCCCGCGCCACCCGGGGGAGCCAGCGCGCCTTCATCGCCTCGCTCCCGGCGAGGACGATCGGCATGCTTCCGAGGCACTGGACGGCGTAGATGAGATCGGCGAGGGGCGAGGCCGCCGCCAGGGCCTCACGCACGAGCGAGCAGGAGCGGAGATCGGGCTGATCGCACTGTCCCCCGAAGGCCTTCGGAATGACGTAGCCGAAGTAGCCCGCCCGTCCGACGAGACTGAGGATCACGCGGGCCTGGGCGCGCGCCTCGTCGTCGTTCCCGGGGACGGGAAGGGGGGCGATCTCGCGGCAGGCGAATTCCCCGACCTCGCGGGCGAGGTCCAGGTGACGGGGCTCGAGGAAAGCGCGGATGGCGCGGGTGTCGGTCATGGGGGATCAGGAGAACCGGGGTTCACGTTTCGCCTTGAAGGCCTCGTAGGCCTCGCGGAAGTTCGGCAACTGCATGCAGAGGGCCTGCGCCTGCGCTTCGGCCTCGAGGGCGGTGTCCAGGTCCATCGAGGCCTCGCGGTTCAGCAGTTCCTTCGTCATGCCGAGGGCGAACGAGGGTCCCTTCGCGAGCCGTTCCGCAAACGAACGGGCCTCGCCGGCGACCCGCTCCGCAGCCACCACGCGATGGTAGAGGCCGATCCGTTCCGCCTCGCGGGCGTCGATGAAATCGCCGGTCGTCAGGATCTCGGTCGCCCGTCCGAGCCCGACGATCCTCGGGAGGAGCCACGAGGCGCCCATGTCGGCCCCGGCCAGTCCCACCCGCACGAACAGGAAGGCGACCTTGCTGCGGGCCGTGCCGAACCGCAGGTCGGAACCGCAGGCGAGCATGGCGCCGGCCCCGGTGCAGACGCCGTCGATGGCGGCGACGATGGGCTGCGGGCAGGCCCGCATGGCCTTGACCAGATCGCCGGACATGCGCGTGAAGGCCAGCAACTCCTTCATGTCCATCTTCACCAGCTTGCTGATGATGTCGTGGACGTCGCCGCCGGAGCAGAAATTGCCGCCGGCCCCGGTGAGAACCACGGCCTTGACGTCGGTGGCGTAGACCATCTAGCGGAACAGGTCGCGCAACTCGCCGTAGGATTCCAGGGTGAGCGGATTCTTGCGGTCCGGGCGGTCGAGGGTGATGGTGGCCACCTTGCCGGAGACCGCCCAGCCGAAGTGGCCGGCCTTGTAGTGTGCCAGTTCAG
>JACPTZ010000019.1:54584-73074 GCA_016192525.1 Planctomycetota bacterium | reverse complement strand
AGGGGAAGGATCGCCAACGTCGGAGTCTGCGAACCGCACACGCTGGTGATCCTTCGCCTCGGCCTGCGGCCGAGGCTCAGGATGACAAGGGACGGGGTGGTAACCTCGTACCGACGGAGTAGGGGTAATGCCGAATGGCGGCGAGCCGGCGCCCAGGGCGCACACCACTCCACAGAATGGTCACGATCGGCGCCGGGACCGGGCATGCCGCCATCCTGAGGGGGCTGCGGGATCTTTCCGTCGATCTCACGGCGATTGTGGGGGTGACGGACAACGGGGGGCACACGGGGGTGATCCGGAAGGCGCTCGGCGGGCCGGCGCTCGGGGACGCGAGGCACTGCCTCGAGGCGCTCTGTCCCGACGAGCGGTGGCGAGCGATCCTCGCCGCCAGAGGCACCCGCGGGCCGATGCGCGGGGCCTCGGCGGGGAACCTCATCCTCGCCGCGCTGGCGCGCCAGCACGGTTCCCTCTCGAGGGCGATCGACATCCTGCGTCGCGGCCTGGGGGTCCGTGCCCGACTGCTCCCGGTATCGGACGGTACGGCCGAGGTGGCGGCGGAACTGGCCGACGGCCGAAGGGTGCGGGGCGAGTGGCAGATCCTTCAACGCCGTCCCCGGACGCCCATCAGCCGGGTAACGCAGGATCCGCCGCTCCGGCTCCTGCCCGCCGCAGCCCGGGCGATCGCGCGGGCCGACCTCATCGTGCTCGCCCCGGGCGCGCTGTGGACGGCCCTCGGGGCGGTGTTGTGTACGCGGGGGCTCGCCGCCGCCCTCCGGCGTTCGCGGGCGCCGAAGGTGTGGGTGGCGAACATCCTGTCCCAGCCGCCGCAGTTGGACTCGGATTCGATCGACGCGCATCTCGCGGCGATCGCTTCGGTCCTCGGAAGCGCGCCGGATGCCGTGCTCGTCAACACCCGGCGGCCCAGCCCCGGGCTGCTCCGGCGATATGCCGCCACCGGGGCGCGGTGGATGAAGCCGTGGAGCCCCGGGGACGGGCGGGTCCCGGGATCGGAGTCCGGGCGGGTCCCGACCTCGTCGTTGCAGGAGACGCGCGGTGTGGTTCGTGGTCTCGGGGAGGGAGCAGGCCCAGTCAAAGCCAATGACCGGTCGGCACCCGCCCCGACGGCGGTCGCCTCGATGGAATCGGCCATCCGCCATCGGCCGGCCGGCCTCCCGCGCCCGGCCGTGCTGGCGGGCGACTTTCTCGAACGCCCGACCCCGACGCGCCTGCGCGCCTACGACCGCCACGCCGCTCCGAGCATGACTGCGGCGCCGCACTGGATCCGTCATGATGGAGGGAAGGTGGCCCGGAGCCTGTTGGCGCTGTGTGCGAGGCGTGGATAAATGATGCGGGCCGGAACTCAGAACGCCGGAAACCGTGTGCACTGAGCCGGATTATTCGTGATTCCTTGTGAGTTCTCGTACGAGACAGCGTTCCTGCGGATCCCCGAGGTCCCGAGTAGGCGTCACAGCACGCGCCGCAGGGCCGTAGCAAGGGACCAGCCCTGACGGCAGGGCACAGTTGCCTGAGCCGCCCCTCGTTACGCGGCCGGAGCCTGCCCTGAGCGAAGCCGAAGGGGGCCGCTACTCGGGGCTACGGTGTTCTATTCATGAATAATCCGGGCTAACCCCTGATCCCCGTCCCCCGCCTTCCGCCCCTAACCCCTGACCCCTGACCCCCATCCCCTGCCGTCCGTCCCTAGCCCCTGACCCCCGTCCCCTGCCTTCCGCCTATTGCTTCTCGTCCTCTTCCCACGGCAGCGGCGGCTGGATGATCTGCTGGATGTTCTCGCCGGTCTCCCCCCGGATGATCAGGGGTCGAAGGTAGAAGATCAACTCGCTCTGCGTACCCTCGTGACGGGTTGACTTGAACAGGTGGCCCAGGATCGGAATGCTCCCCAGGAGCGGCACGCCGCGCTCGGACCTCAGGTCCCGGTGACGCTTCAGCCCGCCGATCACGATCATCTCGCCGTCCTTCACGGTCACCTCGGTATCGGCGCTCCGGGAGGAGATGATCGGGGTCTGCACCCCCTGAATCTGCTGCGTCGCGATGATGTCCTCCACCTTCGAACTGACCTTGAGGTGAACGTACTGCTCTCCGATGATGTGGGGTCCCACCGTGAGCGTGATGTTCACCGGCTTGAAGTCGACGGTGATGTAAGTCTGGTTGTTCTGGAAATTCGTGGTCTGGATGGGCACCTGGGCCCCCGACGTGATCGTCGCCGAATCCCCGCTGGCGACCAGGATGCGCGGATTGGAGAGGATCTGGGCCTTCCCGGTGTCGAGGAGGGCCCGAAGGGTGAACGACATGAGCCCGGTGTTGTCGGTGGAGGCGGTGGCGAACCGGATCGTCGCGCCCTGGAAGAAATTGGCGCCCGGGCCGCCCGGTCGGGTGGCTTCGAGGAAGTCGGCGGGATTGAAGCGGTCGCCGATCTCCTGCATGAAGACCTGGGCGATCCGGAACGCGTCCGCTTCCGCCCCATACTGACGGAACCGGGGGACGAAGTTCGTCTCGAGGCCGAACTGGAAGTCCTCGTCCGTGGTGACCTCGATGACGCGCGTCTCGATCAGGACCTGGGGTTCAGGCGCATCCAGAATCTCAAGGACCTTCTCCAGCAGGGGGATGTTCTCCTTCACATCGCTCACCATCAGGATGTGGAGCTTCTCCTGGGTCTCGATGCTCCCCTGGGGAGTCTTCCAGCGTTCCAGGAGCGGCTTGATCACGGCCCCCCGGTCGTGTCCGATCCGGTAGAAGAGGGTGACGATCCCGTCCTTCTCGATCCGTCCCTTCTCGAACATGAACCCGGGCTTCTCGGGGGCGGCGGCCGGGTCGGGAGCGACGGGCGGGGGCGGGGGATCCTGCGCGAGGAGGGAGAAGGCGCCGGCGAGCAGGAGGATCGTGAAGAGCACGGCGGGAACACCGTGCGGGCGAGGGAGCATTCAGAAGGCCCCTGAGGGGAGGATCAGGACTGGAGACCGATGACTTCTCTCACTTGGAATCGCCGTTGTCCACCGCGTCGATCACGTCCTGCGTGCCGTCGGGAACCGAGGAGCCCTCGGGCACATGGAACGACCCCTTCTCTGCCACAAGGTCCCAGGCGGCTGCCTTCGCCGCCTTCTTCACGGCCCTGTAGAACCGGCGATTGGCCTTCTCGATCAGCAGCCAGTACTCGGGGTCCTTCGAGGTGAGCTTCCGCTCCCGGATCTCGCGGTACTCCTTGATGTGTCCGAAGACGGCGGCGGCATCGACCTGGGCCGGGGCCTTGAAGCTCTTCCTGTCGCCGTAGTAGACGCGGGCCCCCTCCGTGAGGGAGACCGCCGGGGGAGGAGGTGGAGGCTCGTCGTTTGCACGGATCACTCCGCACAGGCCCGCGAGGGCGAGTCCCAGCCAGCAGAGGGCCAGATACCTCATCGGTCACCTCCGGCGCCGTCGCGGAAACCCCTCAGAACCGCGCGACGCCCCCATGCCAACATTCCTACATACGTCGCCCTCGCACAATGCGTGGGATGAACACCTTGACTTGCATGTCGCCGTCCCGGGCCTCCCGTCCGCCCTCAGGGCGGGGCTTCCGCCACACGCATGGCGGACAGGTGTCCCCGCCCGTCTGTCCAGAGGCTCGGACGCTCCACAGGCGGGCGGCCGCAAGGGCCGCCCCTACGAGTCAAGCTACCCGGCGGCCGGCCCGCCGCTCCCCGGCCTCGGCCCGCCGTGACCGGGTCCGCCGCCGTGCGGTCTCGGGCCGCGGTCGCCGCCGCGATATCCGCCGCCGCCGCCGGGACCTCCGGGACCGCGACGCGGTCCGCGATCGCCCCCGCGGTACGGCGGTCTCCCGCCGTCCCCGCCCGCCGGCGCCATCGCCGGATCACGCGGCGCCACCACCTCCGGCGGCGCCCCTTCCTCGATCAGGACCTGCTTCCGGCTCAACCGGATCTTGCCCGTCTCATCGACCGAGATCACCTTCACCTTGACCGCGTCCTTCATCTTGAGGATGTCCTCGACCCGGCTCACGTAGCCGTTCGAGAGTTCCGAGATGTGGACCAGCCCCTCCTGACCGTTCGGAAGTTCCACGAAGCACCCGAACTCCTTGATCCCGGAGATCGTCCCGGCGTAAGTGCGGCCCACGGTCACCTCTTCGCACATCCCGTCGATGATCTTCCGGGCCTTCTCGGCCACCTCGAACGTCGGCCCCGAAACCATGATGAGGCCGCTGTCGTCCTCGGCGATCTCGACCTTCGCGCCGGTGTCCGCCTCGATCTTCCGGATCGTCTTCCCGCCCGGTCCGATGACGAGTCCGATCTTCGACGGGTTGATCTGGATCTGGAGGATCTTCGGGGCCAGACGGGAGATTTCGGCCCGCGGGGAGGTGAGCGCCTTCCTCATCTCGCCGAGAATGTGGAGCCGCGCCGCCTTCGCCTGGTCGAGCGCCTGCCGCATGAGGGCGGGGGTGATGCCGGTGGTCTTCAGGTCCATCTGGAACCCGGTGATCCCGGCCTCGGTGCCGGCCACCTTGAAGTCCATGTCGCCGATGTGGTCCTCGCTCCCGAGGATGTCCGTGAGGACGGCGGCCCGATCGCCCTCCTTCACGAGCCCCATCGCCACGCCCGCCACGGGCCGCTTGATCGGCACCCCGGCGTCCATCATCGAAAGCGTCCCGCCGCAGACGGTCGCCATGGACGAGGAGCCGTTCGACTCCAGGATGTCGGAGACGACGCGCACGGTGTACGGAAACTCACTGCCCGCGGGCGCGACGGCGTCGATCGAGCGCTCGGCGAGGTCGCCGTGTCCGATCTCGCGCCGTCCGGGGCCGCGGTTGGGCTTCGTCTCCCCCACGGAGAACGAGGGGAAGTTGTAGTGCAGGATGAACCGCTTCTTGTACTCGTCGATGAGGCCGTCCACGCGCTGCTGGTCGTCCTCGGTCCCGAGGGTGCAGGTGACGAGAGCCTGCGTCTCGCCGCGGGTGAAGATCGCTGAGCCGTGCGTGCGCGGCAGGACGCCCACCTCGATCGAGATGGGGCGCACGTCCGCGAGGCCGCGTCCGTCGGACCGCTTCCCCTGCAGGATGAGGTCGCGGGTGATTTCCTCTTCCGCCTGGTAGAAGGCGATCTTGACCGGTCCCGGAAGCGGGCGGTCGGTCGTCCCCAGGGCGGCGGCGATCTTCGCCGCGAAAGCACTGTCGCCCGGCGGATTCCCGGGCGTGCCCTCTTCGCCGCACATCTCGGTCACGATCCGGTCGCGGAGGTCCACGACGAACTCGGAGCGCTCGTGCTTCGAGTGCGTCATGATCGCCTTCCAGAGCTCGGCCCCGTAGGTCTTCTTGACGTAGTCGTAGATCTTCGCGTCCACCTTCTTGAGGGAGACTTCCGCCTTCGGTTTGCCGACCTTCCGGCGGAGTTCCTCCATCAGGCCGCAGATCGTCCGGATATGGCCGTGCGCGAACTCGATCGCGCCCACCATCACCTCTTCACTGACCTCCTTCGCCCCCCCCTCCACCATCGTCACCGCCTCGGCCGAGCCGGCGACGATGATCTCGATGTCCGACTTGGCGATCTCCTCGACCGTCGGGTTCACGATGAACTTCCCGTCGATCCGCCCCACCCGGACGGCGCCGAGGGCGGCGTGGAACGGGATGTCGGAGACGTGGACCGAGGCGAAGGCGGAGTTCATCGCCAGGATGTCGGGATCGTTCTGCTTGTCGGCGGAGAAGGTGATGATCTGGACCTGGGTGTCGTGAAGGAATCCGGGGGGGAAGAGCGGCCGCATGGGGCGATCGACGAGCCGGCAGGTGAGGACCTCCTTCTGCGTCGGGCGCCCCTCCCGCTTGATGAAGCCGCCGGGGAACTTGCCCGCGGCGGAGGTCTTCTCGCGATAGTCGACGGTCAGCGGGACCATCATGTCGTCTTCGCGGAACTCGCGGACGTCGCCCATGCAGACGGTCCCGAGGACCACGGTGTCGGCATAGCGGACCCAGGCCGATCCGTTCGCCTGCTTCGCGACGCGGCCGACCTCGATGGAGAACTCTTTTCCCCCCAGATCACAGGAAACGCGATGAATCACAAGAACCTCCGAAGGCGTGAACGGAAGACCCGCCGAAACGCGCGAAATGCGCGACCGACCGAGCCGCCGTACTGCGGAGGGGATGAAGGCCCAACGGCAGGCGAGACCTCACATCCGCGGCCTCCCGGCGGCACAGGGGCGCCACCCTGCACCGGGGCGGGCGAGAACGCCCGCCCCACGTGGCGCAGGCGTCCCCGCCTGCGTCACCCGAGGCCCCGGATGTGAAACCCCGCCCGCCCCCTGGATCGCCACGGGCGATCCATCAGCAGGCACGGCGGCTCGCCCCGCGGCACGGCCCGGGGCGGACTTCTCCTGGCTTTCAGCGAAACGGTATCCGGAACTGTCATCCTGAGCGTCGGGCGCAGCCCGACGCGAAGGATCGCCAGCCCTGCCCCGGAGAGGCGCCTGTTTGAAGGCAAGGCCGGCGATCCTTCGTTTCGCCCCGCCAGCGGAGGCGGGCGAAGCTCAGGATGACAGACATGCTCTCGCCTCTCGCTTTCAGATTGTCACATCGCCAGCCGGCCCGGCGCTATTTCCGGATCCCCAGCTTCTTGATCACATCCTGATAGCGCTGGCGGTCGGACGTCGCGAGGTACTTCAGGAGCGCGGACCGGCGCCCGACCATCTGGAACAGGCCCCGGCGCGAACAATGGTCCTTCTGGTGCGACTTGAGGTGCTCGGAGAGGTGATTGATGCGTTCGGTGAGGAGCGCGACCTGCACTTCCGGGGACCCCGAATCCTTCTCGTGTCGCTTGTACGTCGTGATCAGCTCTTTGCGTTTTTCGGCGGTGACGGCCATGGCACAGTCTCCTCTTGACACCGCAGCCCCGGGGAACCCGCCAGGCGGCCGAAGGCCGCGAGGGAGGGCGTGACGAGGGGCGGTGACAGGACAAGCCCCGCCGGGAGCCGAAGCCCCAGGCGCCTCCCCCGTGGGAGACGCCGGATGCGGGGTGGATGCTCAAAGTTCCGCTATTCTACGGGCTTGCGGTCGTCTGTCAAGGCTTATCCCTAGGTCGCCGCGGGCTCCGGCACCGGACTGGCGTCCCGGCCCTCCGTCAGCGACAGGATGTTCTTCACGCGGGCCACCAGCTGCGATCTCGTGAAGGGCTTCGCGAGCACCCCGTAGAGGCCGAAGAAGAAGGCCCGCGGCGTATTCTCGATCACCGCCTGGGCCGTCAGCATGATCACCGGAATCTGCTGCGTCTTCTCGTTCTCCCGAAGCTTCTCGAAGACCTGATACCCGTTCATCTTGGGCATCATGATGTCCAGGATGATGAGGTCGGGGCCCAGTTCGCCCACCATCTTCAGCCCGAGGAGCGGGTCGCCGGCGGTCTTCACGGAATACCCCTCGGCCTCGAGGAAGTACTGGATGATGTTGAGAATGCGCGGGGTGTCGTCGATGACGAGTATGGTCTTGCCGGCCATGCGGAGTTCTCGCTCCTCCCCTCACTCACGCTGTGCACCCTATCACGCCTCTGCCGCCTCTTCAAGCGTAATCGGGGTGAGTGACCGGAGCGGACACGCGTCGCACCGGGGAATTCTCTTCGTGCAGCAGTATTTCCCCACCGCGACGAAAAGGGCGTGGAATTCGTTGAAACGGGCGAGATCGCGCGGCTGGCTGTCTTCGAGGAGGGCCTTGATCTCGTCGTAGTCGGCCGACTCGTCGATCAGGGCGTGTCGTCGCAGCACCCGGGCGGTGTAGGCATCGACGACGAAGGTGGGCTTGTCGAGGGCGTAGAGCAGGATGGAATCGGCGGTCTCGCGCCCGATCCCGGACACGCTCAGCAGATCCTCCCGGAGCGATTCAATCGGCCGGGCCTTCAGGCGCGCGATGCTGCTCCCGCAGGTCTCGTGGAACCATTCCAGAAACGACTTGAGTCTCCGGGCCTTCACATTGAAGTAGCCGGCCGGCCGGATGGCGGCGGCGAGAACGGGGAGGGGGGCCTTCCGGAGCGAAGCGGCATCGAGCATCCCGGCCTGCTTCAGGTTTCTGATCGCCTTCTCGACGTTGGTCCACGCCGTATTCTGAGTGAGGATGGCGCCCACGATGACCTCGAAGGGCGTCTCTCCCGGCCACCAGTGCTGGGGGCCGAAGTGCCTCAGGGCCAGATCGAACATCCGATGGATTCTGTCGCGGGATGTCATGGGGAAGTACCGGTCGGATCGAAGAACCACGCCGCGAAGAAAGCGAGGAGCGCGGGACCCAGGAAGAGGGCCGCCAGGGAAGCCCCGGGCCGGCGGGCGGACTCCCCGGACTCGGGGCCCTCCCCCCACTCCAGCGATGGAGGAGGAATGGCCGGCGCCGCCGTCCGGGTCACCTCACGATCCAGCAGGCTCACGAGCATCGGAGGCCAGCCTTTCGGGGAGATCATCGTGCAGTTCCAGGCGGTCACGGCGTACGCCGAACCGAGGCGGCGCACGGAGTGGATCGTCCCCTGCTGCTCATGGGCATCGGAAAAGGCCTTGAGAACCTCACGGCTCCATCGATGCTGACTGTCGCGGGCGACGAAGGGCTCCCCCACGCGCGCGGCGAAGAGCCGCGCCCCCCTCCCTCGAACGGCCGAGTAGGACAACGTCTGTTCGACCACCGCGGCCCAGAAGACGGGAAAGGAGGGAAGCCGGCTCCAGTCCGTGGCGCTCTCCGGCCCGTGCCAAGCCGTCTCCACGGCGCACAGGTATCGGGGCACCCCGTCGGCCGCATCCCAGCGGGCGAGGAGCGGACCCGCCTCCGTGGCCGCCATCACGCGCACGGCGCCGGCCGCCGAAGGGTCGATCTCGAACGAGCGTACGCGGCGCCACTGCACGACGCGCACATCGACACCGGTCAGCTCGACCATTCCCGTCCGCACGTCGACGATCGCCGGTCGATCCCTCACCGGGCCGGGCCGGAACGGTCCGGCCGCGGCGCGAGGGGCGATCCAGACACAGGGGATGCCCGACCTCACCGGCACGGCCTCCCCGACCGACACGATCAGATCCGCATCCTCCGGGATGGCCGCGGGAGCGGCCCGCGTGACCACCACCCCCCCCGTGCTTCGCAAGGCCCGGTCGATGTCACGATCCGGATCCCCGACCACCGCGATGACCGACTCCTGCTCCGGCGAGATGGAGAGGGAGGCGACATTGTCCGCCGACAGGGCGTCCGTCACCCACTGGCCGTCGGCACCCGCGAGTCCGACGTGAGTCCAGGCCTGAAGCGGCAAGTCGCGGAAGACGCAGGTAGCGGAGGATCCCTCGGGAAGCGTGATGCGACGGGAGGCCAGGGTGACGCCCTCGTGCGGACGAACCTCCAGGAGACACTCCGAGGCCGGACCGGCGCCATTCGTCACCTCCACGAACAGATCGCTTCGGGTGGGATCCAGGGAAGTCGCGGAAAGCCCGGTGATCCCGACGTTCGGGGCCGCATCCCCGACCAGCACCCAGGACTCATCCTCTCGGGGAGCCACGGCGAGAGGCTTCCTGTCGGTGAATACGACCAGGTGGGCCGGGCCGGACTCGGCGGCGACGGCCGCCCGCGCGGCGGAGAGCCACGGCGCCAGATCCATCGAGGCGTCGCTGACCAGGTAGCCCCTTCGATGCCGGGGGAGCGCGCCGAGCAGCCTGTCCGAGAAGACGACGCCGGCGGCCTCCGGAGGACGATCCGGGCGGGCGATGAGAATCAGGAACCGATCGTCCCGCTGTGCGGCCTCGATCACCCGGAACAGCTGCCGGCGGACTTTCTCCAGACGCGTCTCTCCGTCCAGGCACTTCGCGCCCATGCGCCCGGAGTAATCGACGAGAATCACCCATATCCGGGGAACCGGTCCGGACGGCTCTCCCTCCGGCCCCGCCATGGCCACCACCGCGGCGGCCCCCCCGAGGAGGTGAAGGAGGACGATCACCGACCAGCGACGGATCCAGCGAGCCGCCGCCTGCGGGTGGGCCCCGGCGATCCGCTTCCACGGATCGAGGCTGGGCACCACCAGAACCGCCGGCCGGGCGCGGACGCGCAGCAGCCAGACCAGAAGGGGCAGGGAAATGAGCGCGATCAGGGCCGGGGGGGTGATGAGAGTCATGTCACGCGACCACCCTCGCTCTCCGCAGCACCTCGATCACGAGCGATTCCAGCGGCTGCGAGGGATTGACCGGCACGTATGGGATCGCGTGAGCCGTCGCGAAGGTCTGCCACTCCGCCCGGCGCGAAGACGCCTCGGCGCGGAGCGAATCGCGAACGCGAGGGTCGACCGCCATCTCGAGGGTCTCGCCGGTCTCGCTGTCGGTGCAGCGGAGAGGCCCCTCGGGGACATCGCCGGGATCGGCGGGACCATAGTGGAGGCAGACCGGGTCGTGTCCATGCTGGGCGAGGGCGGCGAAGGCCCCGCGCGGATCGGCCGAATCGTGGAGATCGGAGATCACGAGCCAGAGCGCCCGCGCGGGATCGGCCGAGAGGGCTCGGGAAAAGGCCCCGCGGAGCGCCGTCGGTCCGGCGGATTGCAGATCGCCCAGGAATTTCAGGACGCCGTGGATCGCCTCGACCCCCCGCAGGGCCGGCGCCTGCCGCCAGTCCCCTCCGGAGCAGGCGCCGATCCGAAGGGGCGCCTCTGACGCGAGCGCCACGTAGGCCAACGCCGCGGCGAGCCGGCGGGCGTGGTCCCATGCCGGGGAGGAACCGGCCCCAGCGCCGCTCGTTACGGCGGCTTCGCCGCCTGCTCGGGGCTGCGGATCTGCCCCCGAGGCCCCGAGTAGCCCTCCGAAGCCGCGCAGCGGCGCAGGAGGGCGTAACGAGGGGCCGGCCCCCATCGAGGCGCTCGCATCGAGTGCAATCACGACGCGCGCCTCGGCCTCCCGTGCGTACTCCTTGACGTACAGGCGGTCGCTGCGGCCCGAAGCGGCCCAGTCGATCGTACGAATGTCATCCCCGGGGGCGTAGTCCCGTCGATCGACAACCTCAAACGCCCCGCCCCGCTGCGGAGTTGCGATCGTTCCCTCGGAAACGCTCGCCCTCGCCCGGCGGATCACGAACTGCAGCCGTTCGAGGAGGCGGTGGAAGGCGTCGTCGAAGAGAAGACCAGGCATCGGGGCAGTCACCGGAATCACATGAAGAGCAGGCAGCCGTGGCCCCGGCCTGAAGGCCGGGGCCACGGATGGCGAATCCACAGGGTCCTGCACAGGCAAAACGTAGGTGGAGGGCGAAGGTTCGGCGTCGGGCGCCCCGTCGACGAGTTCGGCTGCGCTGAAACCCGGGCGGGGAGCCGGCGGGGGCGGCATTCGCCCCTCGATGCGCCCCGCAGCACGTGCCGCGGGGCCGCTCGGGGCTACCCGCGTCCCCCGCCGGCCGGCCCCGATCAGAGTGCGGCGCGGAAGCGCCGCAAGGACCATCTGTTCGGCCGTGCCCGACGCGACCCGGCGTTCGCTTGTAGTGCGGCCCCGCCACACAGATGGCGGGCAGGGATCCATCGCCGCACCGTGGCGCGATGAATCGCGTCACTACGAACGGCCGAGGCGACGCGTCGCGCCGCGACCCGGTGACCGGCCTGGACCTCCTTGAGCGCGCCCCCGGCGTCCGTGGACCCCGGGGTTCGGGCTCGTCCGAATCGTCGACCTGCCCGGGAGGTGCTGCCCGAAACGCACAACCGAAACCCGTTGTTCCAGTTGACGTTCGTCGGTTCATTGCCCCAGCGAAACGCGGTGCGGGCATCGTCGGACGAATTGACCCAGGCCCCGCCCCGCAAATAACGCCACGAACGGTATCGCTCCCCGGGGTCGTCAAGACACCAATCTCGACTATTGCCGCCCATGCCCCTCACGCCCACCGGCGATTCGTCGATCGGGAAACTCTCCACCGGCTCAAGCCGCATCCCGTCCTTGTGCGAACTGTTGATATTGCAGTACGTCGGATCGCAATGCCGCCCGAAGGGGTAGATGCGGCCGTCCACCCCCCGCGCCGCCTTCTCCCACTCCTCCGCGGTCGGGAGCCGGTAGACGCGCCCCTCCTTCCGGGACTTCCATTCGCAGAAGGCGATCGCATCGTACCACGAGACCCCGACGACAGGCCAGTCCGGACGCCCGTCCTGCCTCGTGCCGCCGCCCTTGAGCGGCCTCTCCCCGGGGCCGGGGAGGCGGAAGAGGCCGGTTGGGTCTGCTTCCCAGTAGTACCCTGATTCCTCCGATTCGCGGGGGACGCGCTTCGATTTTGGATTTTGGATTTTGGATTGCGGATTGACGGAAACGACGGGAACGAATTCGGGTTTCGCGTTTCGGGTTTCAGGTTTCGAGTTGACGGGAGAAACGGAGACAACAACAGATCCCGATTCCGGATCCCGGTCCTTTCCAAAGCCCGGCCCTTCAGGGCCGGGTTCGGGTCCTTCCGCGGATTGTCCAGCCCCCTTCAGGGGGCTTCCCCACGCCTCCTGTCCCCCATCCCCCGCCCCCTGCCCCCCGTCGTTCAGGAACTCCAGGTACTCCGCGCAGGTGACGGGGAACTTCGCGATGAAGAAGTCCGGGACGTTTCGCACCTGCCGCTCGTCCCCTCCGGCGGCCTCGCCGCCGAAGATGAATTCGCCGCCCGGGACCACGACGAACCCGTCCGGAACATCTTCCCATTTTGGATTCTGGGTTGCGGTCTTTGGATTGACGGAAACAACGGATTGCGGACTGACGGAAACAACAGAGGAAACGACAGCGGATTCCTCCCCGGCCGCGGCGCTTCCGCGCCGCACTCCAGCGCAATACATCGTGACGGTCCGTTCGACCTTCGCCTCACGACCGACGAGGACCGGGCAACGGATGTCCGCATACCCCTCCCGGCGCAGGAGGAGGAGGTAGGAACCGGGGAAGATCGGGACCGGGGCGACGGGGGTACGGCCGAGGTACAGGCCGTCGAAGGATTCTGGATTTTGGATTGCGGATTTCCGGAAACAACAGCAGAAACAACAACGGATTCCGGATACACCGGCACGAGCCGGCGGTCGCGCTCTTCGTACTTCCAGAGCCAGACATCCACCCCGGCCAGTTCGCGGGGGGTGGGCGCAGGGGCATCGGAGTGCGCCGCGGAAGCGGCGCCGGCGGGGTGCGTCGCTTCCGCGACGCACTCCAACGTCACGCCGTCGATCCGCGGCACGAGGCTCTTGTCCACCTCCCGCATCTCCCGGCTCCCCCACGCGCACGGGACCATCTCGTCGGGGTGGAACTTCACGTGGAAACCGCCCCGTTCGTAGTGCGACGCTTCAGCGTCGCACGGCGCCTCAGGGACCACCCCCGCGGCGCGCTGAAGCGCGCCACTACGAGCGGGCTCCACGCGATCGCACGGGTGCTCCTGCGTCCGGATCGCCAACGTCCCCTCCCCCTTGAGCCTCTTCTCGTACCACTCGCGGCCGTACGTCAGGACGAGACCCTGGTAGTAGGCCTGGTCCGCCTCGTGGTCCCGCTCCTCCGCCTCGAGGAAACGGTCCCAGTAGAGTTCGCTGAGGCCGCGCCGCACGTCCTCGTTCGCGGGCTCGTGGCCGATTCCCTCCATGTACTTCGAGATCGCGTCGCTGAACGCACGGACCAGACTCTTCTCCATCGCCGTCGCGGCGTCTTCGACGGACCAGATGGGCCGCTTCTCCTCCACCGGTTCGTATCCCTCGATCTTCTCCGCCGCCTCCCGGGCCCTCTTGTTCGCCGCAACGAGTTTCCCTTTCAGGTCGAAGTAGGCCCGCGCATGGTCGCGTCCCTCCCGGGCGCACTCCTCGGCGAGGGCGTGCCGCCGCTCGCGCTCCTTCACCCCCTCGAGGTGTTCCTGGATCTCGTGGTGCAACTCGGTCGCGGTCTGGTATCGGTCTTCCTTGCGGAAGGCCATCGCCTTGAGGCAGATGGCGTCCAGCTCGGGCGGGATGGGCTCCAAGGCGCGAAGGACCGCGGAGGGGGGGCGGATAACGGTCTGCGCCAGGTCGGCGCCGTTCGTAGTTCCGCCGTGAGGCGGCGTTGTTGTTTCGGTTGTTGTTTCTGTTGTTGCCTCCGCAGCGCCCGCCGAAGGCGCCCTTACGGGCGCACTACGAGCCGCCCTTACGGGCGCACTACGAACGCGGGTCGACGGCGGCGTGATCCGGCCGCTCCGCACCCTGGAGAGGATCTCGTCGACCGAGTTCCCCTCGAACGGGGGACGGAAGGTGAGGATTTCGTAGAGGATCGCCCCGAGGGAATAGATGTCGCTCCGGGCGTCGATCTCGTCGGTCCGGCCCGCGGCCTGTTCCGGCGGCATGTAGGCGGGGGTACCGAGGATCTCGCCGTCGACCGTGAGTTCGGGGGTGGTCGGCGTGGACTGGCGATCCGAGGAACGCGCTTCTGCCGCCCCTTCGGGGCTGATCTTCCCGGGGCCCATCCTACCAGGGGCTTCGCCCCTTCCACCTCCGCCCCTTGGGCTACGGCGGACAGGGGCTATTCCCTCATCGCCACTTCGGGGCGAAACGGGGCCCGCCGCGAGACGTTTTGCCGCTCCAGATGTTGCATCCGTCGTTGTTTCTGTCGTTGTTTCCGCTGTTGTTTCCGTTGTCGTTGTCGTCCTTCGTCCTTCGTTCGTCCGTTTAGCCAGCCCCCAATCCACCACGAGCGTCTCGCCGTAGTCCCCGATCATCACGTTCGAGGGCTTGAGGTCGCGGTGCACCACGCCCTTGTCGTGCGCGTAGGCCATCGCGAGGCAGACATTCTGGAAGGTCGAGAGGAGCCGCGCCCGGGAGAAGGTCCGGCGCAGGGCCGGGTCGCCCTTCTCGATCTTCCGGAGGAGCACCCCGAGGTCGCGGCCGCGGATCCGCTCCATGCAGAGGAAGAGGCTCTTGTGGGGGAGGGCTCCAGCCTGGCCGCGAGGCGGGCGTCCCGCCTGCCCCGGCGCGGGCGGGGACGCCCGCGCCACGTTCATCTCCCCGAAATCGTGCACGTGGACTACATTCGGATGGTTGACGCGCGCCGTGATCTTCGCCTCTCGCACGAAACGCTCCAGGTAATGTGCCGGAAGATCGTCGATCACGAGTTTGATCGCCACCTCGCGTTCCAGGTCGCGGTCCTCCGCCTCGAGGACGCGGCCGAGTCCGCCGCGGCCGATTTCGTCTCCGAGTCGGTAGCGCCCCTCCTCTTTCGGGCGGGCCACTACGACGGTGGCGAAGGGATCGACCGGTCGGAGGGCGACGATGGATGCCTGCACGTCGGCCGGCGGCTTGAGGCCGAGCAGGTTCTCACGCAGGGCGCGATCGACGGGCATCGCGGCGAGGGAGCGTCCGGGATCGCCGCCGTGGCGTTTCAGGTGGGCCTCGACGAGCCCCTTCAGGACGGCGTGTTCGGCGGCGGCGATGTACTTGTGGTCGAGGAGGAGCCTTCCGAGGCCGCGGCCCGGGTCCTGCATCCAGACGGCGGAGCACTCCAGGAGTTGCTCCTGGGTGATGAAGCGCATCTGGAGCGCGACGAGGCCGAGCAGGAGGTCGGATTCGCGGTTCATGGCGTCCTTCCCCGGGGACGCCGGTATTGAACCACAGGAACTCCGGCACATCAAGTATGGGACGCGGCGCCGGGACGCCGGCGCAGACTCGTCAAGGCGTCAACCGGCATCCGGTTCAGTACTTGATCGGGATGTTCAACCGCAGGGTCTCGAAGTCGACCACCCCCTGACGGACCTCCGCCTGGAGGCGCACCAAGCCCTTCATCTTCTGTCGCCGCGCGGCCTCCGGGATGAAGTACTGGGCCGAGATCTTGTCCCTCACCTGATCCACGTACCGCCGGCGCGGCCCCTCCGCATCGGGACGATCGAGGTCCCAGACCTTCGCCGCCTCCTCCAGGGCCTTGAGCCGACCCTGCGCGGCCGGATCGTCCGAGATCGGTCCGCCGGCGGGCGCGGGCGGCGCGGGCGGGACGCCCGCGCCACGTGGGGCAGGCGTCTCCGCCTGACCCGTCTCGGGCGACGCGGGCGACGCGGGCGGCGCGGGCGGCGCGGGCGAGACGCCCGCGCCACGCTCAACTTGATCGGGATCACCCGCCGGGGCCCTCGATCCGGCGGGCGTCATGTTGTCGAGGAGGAACGCGATATCGCGGGTGGTGATCGGCGGGTCCAGCGCCCAACCCAGATCAGGCGTCCAGAAAAGGGAGACGTGCGCCGCCGTCGACACGGCCAGCGCCGTCCAGAGGAGGCGATCGGACTTCGACATGACCGGACCCTTCCCTGCCCGCGACCGGAACGCCGCGAACGGAATGAGAATAGCCTCCGGCTCATCCGCGGTCAAGGGGAAGCGTAGGGGCGGGGCTTGCCCGAGCCCGTCTGTCCAGCGGCTCAGTTGGTCCGCAGGCGGGCGGCCCCGCCACACTCATGCCTGCCCGCCATCACCTCACGGGTCGCACCCGAAACTCATGCACCTTGGCAATCCCCTGCGACACCGTGAGCCGGACCGGCCCCGGGGAAGCCTTGAGGCGGGCGGGGGCATGAACATGGTCATTCACGTAGACGTCGGCGCTGTCGCCCTTCGCGTAGACGAACACGGTGTAGAGGCCGTCCTTCGGAAAGGTCCAGTCCATCACCGCCCCCCCCCGGAGAAGCAGCTGAATCCGGGTCTTGGCCATTCCCTCGATCCTCAGCCGCACGTCCATGTCCTTCCAGGAGTCCCTGCTCTGCAGATCGCCGCTCCCGACCAGCAGCCTTCGTTCCCAGGACTTCTTCCCCTGGGCGTCGACGGTCCAGGAGGGAGCGGAGGCTACCGGCCCCAGTTCGAACCCGTCGTATAGAGCAACCGACGGGTCGGGCGGCGCCCCCTTGATCTCCTCCAGGGTGACGTCCTTCAGACTGGAGTGTCCGTCCCGGATCATGATCCTCACCTTCTCGGTGAAAACCCCTTCGCTCATGGAGAGCCCGAGCATCACGCCGCCGTCGAGCACGCAGGTGGCCGCGGTTTCCACGGCGACGACCTCGATGTCGTGCCACTCCGCAGGCGCCGCCACCGGAAGGCACAGGCCGAGCCAGGCGTGCCCGCCCTGCCGGGGGCTGAAATCGATGTAGCGGGCCGTCTCCGGACGGTACTTCATCCGAAACCTGAAATTCCTGAACACCGGGGCGTAGAGACCCGAATTTCCCTCCGGCGAGGAACCCGTTCCCCGGAGGGCTCCATCCACGACCTCCCAAACTCCCTCGTCCCCCTTCTCAAACTTCCCCAGGGATTTGCCGTCGGTGAGGATCTGGGCGGCGCCCAGCGCGTACTTTCGGCCTACCCCGGCGAGCAGGGCGCGCCGCTCCCTCTCGGCCGCCACCCAATCGCGACGGGGAGTCCCGGTGACCACCACCCGGTCGAGGCGGATCGTTGTATTCCGGAAGAGCTGAACGCTGGGAGGGCCCGCCCGCAGTGCCTCGTCCACCGGCGCTGAGAACAGGACCCGGCCATCCAGCCGAACGGAGACACCGCGCCGGTCCACGGAGAGTGCGATCCGATGAAGAACCCCCGGCTTGAGCGGCGGGCCGTGAACGCCCGGGGTCTTTCCGAGCGGTGTCTCGAGCATGGCGCTTTCCTGCTCCACCGTCCATCGATAGCCGCCCACGCCGACGTAGATGCACGGGGTCTTCTCGGATTCGATGAGGGTAAGGTCCGCCTCGATCCGCAGCTCCCCCACGAGTGGAGCAAGGAAATTCAGCCTTGCATTGCGGAGAATGAGCGAGCCCTGGTCCAGACGCAGGCCGTACCCGGTCGGATGCTGACAGTGATCCGTCCGGTGGATGTCACCCGCCTCCATCCGCCAGTCGCGCAGCTCCTCCGGCTTCTCGAAATCGTACGACCAGAGAAGCGTCTCCCCCTTCCGGCGAGGCGCAACGGCGTAGAGGGGATCTTCGACCGACTCGGCGGATGATTCTACGATCTCATCGATCTGCGCGGAGGCCTCGATCCAGGACTTCGCCCCGGCGAGCCGCGGCCGCTGTTCGAGGATCTTGCGGCAGGACTTCCAGTCGCGCTTGTCGGCGGCCGCGAGGAGCGC
This sequence comes from Planctomycetota bacterium, assembly GCA_016192525.1. Classification (GTDB taxonomy): domain Bacteria; phylum Planctomycetota; class MHYJ01; order JACPTZ01; family JACPTZ01; genus JACPTZ01. The sequence goes on along the minus strand of JACPTZ010000019.1, from coordinate 55,062 downwards.
CCGGAGGAGCTCGCGGCCCTCGCGATCGAGCGCCGAGGCCTCGACGAGGGCGGCGAACCCGTCCAGTTCGGCCCGGCGAGAGGAGGCGGACCACGCCCTCCGGGCCTCTTCCGGGCTTCCCTCGAACAGCCAGAACAGGCCGCGGGCTTCGGAGGTGGCGCCGCCGGCCTCGGCGAGTCGGACCAGCTCCGTCGAACGGAGGCTCGAGTAGGGAACCGCCACCTCGGCCTTCGAAGCCTTGAGGGAGACCCGAAGATCTCGTTCACTCCCGCCCCGAATCTCGCCCTCGCCCATCTGGAGCGAGATCGTCTCGCCGCGCAGGGCTGCGGCGCCGGCCGGAACGGCGGTCGTCACGGTCTTCGCCTCGCGGACGCAGGCCGACAGAACGTCGAAGTCGGGAGCGCACGGCGCGAGATCGCCCCGCCGACGGGCGATCTCCGCGAGAGACTCGTCGTACTGGCGCGCCGAGCACAGCGCC
>JACPTZ010000019.1:10120-54573 GCA_016192525.1 Planctomycetota bacterium | reverse complement strand
TCGTCCCTCACGTCTTCGAAGATCTTCAGGGCCGCGGCGTGCTCCAGGTCCGTCGCCGGACTCCCGGCGGGGCTCCCAGCGGTGGCCGCCTTCTTGGCCGCGGCTTCGGCCGCCGCATCGATCTCGACCATTCGGGCACGGGCCGGCTCCACGATCGCCGGGATTCCGCACGTGAGAAACGGCTTGAGCGACTCCCGGGCCCGCGCGAACTCGCCGTCCGCCTCCTGTCGGCGGGCCTCGGCATCCGTACGCTCGAACGCCGACCGGGCCAGGGCGCGCACCTCCTCGGCGGCCTGCACGATTTGGAAGCGTTCTTCGGGGGAATCGGTGGAGAATTCACCGATCGACTTGAGCGCCTCGGCGTACCGGCCCTTCGCGGCGAGTTCGAGGGCGCGGGACTTGACTCCGGGCCAATGGGAGGGTGAGGCCTTCGGCGGGGCCTCAGAGGGAGGGACCGGTGCGGCCATCGAAGGCGCGGGCGGTGGAGCCTCTTGGACCTTCGGAGGCGCCACCGCCGGTGCCCCCAGCCGCTCGGCGATCTGGCGTTCCAGTTCCTGCTGCTCGCGCGGATCGGTCGCGCGGACGAGACGACCCCGCAAGTCTTCCAGTTCCGCCTGCATCACCCGCTGACGGATCGCTATCGCGAAGAAGGCGACAAGCGTGAGCACGCCCGCGACCGCGCAGCCGGTCACCTCGGGACGCCGTCGCACCCAACGGATCCCGTGTTCGAGAATAGTGGAGCGCCGCGCCGCGATCGGCTCCCCGTCGAGGAATCGACGCAGGTCCTCCGCGAAGTCCGCCGCGGCGGGGTACCGGCGGGCCGGGTCCTTCTCCAGGCACTTCAGGCAGATGGTCTCCAGGTCGGAATGGACCTGTCGGGGCAGGCGGCGCTGGGCGGCCACCAGCGTCGGCCGGCCGGGATCGTCATGGGCGATGGCGCCGAGGAGATCGACCAGACTCGCGCCCTCGAACGGCAGCCGGCCGGTGAGATGCTCGTACAGGATGATCCCGAGGCTCCAGACGTCGCTCCTCGGGCCGATCCGCCTCATCTGTCCCTGCGCCTGCTCCGGGGACATGTACTGCGGTGTACCGAGCAGGGCTCCGGAGACGGTCACCTTCGGCCCGCTGCGCTCCTTGATCTCCTTCGCCAGCCCGAAGTCGGTGACGAACGGACGACCTTCGGGGTCGATGAGGACGTTGGCGGGCTTGACGTCGCGGTGGACGATTCCGGTCTGATGGGCGGCGTGGAGGGCGAGCGCGACCTCACGCAGCACCTCGAGGAACCGTCGCGGCGAGAGGGTGGACTTGACCGCATCGAGGCCCTTCCCCTCGATGAGGTCCATGGTGAAGTAGCGTCGCCCGTCCTGCACTCCGGAGTCGTGGACCTGGACAATGTTCGGATGATGGAGCCGGGCCGCCGCCCTCGCTTCGCGGAGGAACCGCTCGACCTCGGCCTCCCCCGCGAATTCCTGGGAGAGGAGCAGCTTGAGCGCCACGACACGGCGGAGTTGCGTGTCCCACGCCTTGTAGACCGCGCCCATCCCGCCGCGGCCGATTTCGCCGAGGAGACGGTATCGACCGAACGGTTCGCCTTCTGGATCGGCCAGGACCGGAGCGGACTGCCTGGCGGGCGCGGGATCGACGGCGGATCTCGCCACCGGGGACGCGGCTTGGATCGTGGGGGCATAAGCCGACGGGGGAAGCGGGGCGAGCGGACCGTGGCAGGTCGGGCAGACGGGGGTGTGCCCCGGCTTCGAGGCCGCGACCTCCAGGGAACGCCGGCATCGCGGACAGTGCAGGAGCGGGGTCTCTCGGCGCGCGGGAGTCGTCACGGCACCCTCCTTCCGACGGACGCCAGTCTAGTCCTACAACGCTCGTTTGAGATTGTCATCCCGAGGAGCCGCCCCCGGAGCACGTGCTGCGGGGCGACGCTCGGAATGACAAGGGCGGCTGCGAGTTACAACATTCTATCGGGCTCTCAAGTAGCGTTGTAGCATTAGAGCGCCTATTAGTCTGTCGGTACGAGGTTACCCCATTGTCATCCTGAGCTCAGCCGGCCGCTCCGCCACACGCCTGTCCGCCATCCGTGTGGCGGAGATGGCGGACGGGCGTTTGGCCGGCTGGGCGAAGGATCACCAGCGTCGGAGTCTGCAAAACCGCACACGCTGGTGATCCTTCGCCTCGGCCTGCGGCCGAGGCTCAGGATGACAATGGGATGGGACGGTAACCTCGTACGTCTGTCGGAGCGGCATGTCAAGGGTGGGTTTAAGTGCCACGGACCCCCAGCAGATCCCTGTACATCCCCTCCATCCGATCGATCATCACCGGCAGATCGTGGTGCGCCACGACGTACGCGTGACCCGCCGCCGCGAGCGCGAAGCGGCGCTCGGGGTCGGCGGCGAGCGACTCGATCGCGGCGGCCATCGCGGCCGGATCGTCCGGGGGAACGAGGAGCCCCGTGACTCCATCCCGGACGAGTTCAGGCACGCCGCCGACGCGCGTCGCCACGACCGGCCGGCGGGCGGCCATCGCCTCGAGGATCACCAGGCCAAAGCCCTCGTAGGTGGACGAGAGGACGAAAAGGTCCATCGCCCCGAGGAGCGCCGGGATGTCGTCGCGGAGGCCGAGAAAGCGGACGGCCTCGCCGCGGGAGGCACGGACAGCGAGCGGCCCGTGCCACCCCGTCGCATCGGACGGCACGGGCGGCGCCCCGGATGGCACGGGCGGCGCCCCGGATGGCATGGGCGGGGTCCCGGGTGGCACGGGCGGCTCGCCCGCCCGTGCCGGGGGGGATGACGCCCCCAGCCCAAGTTCCGTGCAGAGCGCCTCCAGCGCCGGCCGCTCCGGTCCGTCGCCGACAATGAGGCAGATCGCGTCGGGCCGCGTGGTCCGCACCCGGGCGAAGGCGCGGAGCAGCGTCGCGTGCCCCTTTTCGCCGGCGAGGCGCCCCACAATCCCGCACACGAAGGTGTCCGGAGCGATTCCAAGCTCCGACCGGACCGACGCCGACCTCCCCTGCGCCGCGGTGAAGCGTCCGACATCGATCGCATTCGGAAACGACACGGTCCGCTCCGGCCGGGCGATCCGGAGCTTCAGGAGGTCGTACCGCTCGCGATCGGTGAGCGTGAGGAGTCGGTGGCCGAGGAGCGAACCGACGCGCTCGAGCCGATAGAAGACGCTCATCGCAACGCGCCGGCCCGAGACGCCGGGAATTTTCGCGCCGGACTCGAAAATGTGCCCGTGCGACGAATGGACGATCGCGGGCACGCCGGCGAGGCGGGCCGCGAGGCGTCCGACGAATCCGGCCTTCGAGGTGTGGGTGTGAACGACGCGAAACCGGCCGCACCGGATGAGGCGGTAGAGGGCGAGGACGGCGCGGGGATCATGCCACAGATGCTCGCGGCGGACGAGGTCGGGGAGGACGTGAACCTTGAGCCCGCGGGCGCGGGCCTCTTCGTGGAGCGAACCCTCGGCGCCGGTCTCGGGACCGGTGGCGATTTCGCAGGGCCATCCGCGACGGACGAGGTGCGAGGCGATCTCGAGGACGAGCGTCTGCGCCCCGCCCCGGATGAGGCGGGTGATGACCTGGAGGATCGGAGGGTGGGGAGCGGACATTGCCGAGGCTTTGCTTTCGCCAAGCGTGATTCCCTACGCGTTGAACGGTCTTCCGGAAACGAGAATCTGCCCTGCGTGCTCCGCCCTCCACTTGTTGGAGATGCCGAGCGGATACTTGATGGTCTTGGTCGGGGAGACCCCGAAGATCGAGTTGATCTCGGCCCCGGTAGCGAGCACCATTACCGTCACCTTGAATGCCGGTGGAGGGGCCAAGGCAATGAGATACCGGATGTCGCACACACGCGCTCTAACAATGCTGTTCCAGCGGACTTCCAACACCTGCTTGGACCCGGGGTGATGATGCCCGAAGTCTATGGTCGTGGATTTCCCGGTGTGGTGCTTCACCTCAAGAAGCTGATGCCGCAAATCCGGAAACAACCCGGCTCCGGGAGGATAGTGGTATCCGAGTTTCCTTGCCGTCTCGAACTCAAACCAGTGCCCCTTCGGTCTGACTTCGAGGATTCGGTTGCTATCGTCCCGGGGCGCGTCGAGCCCCATGAGAGGCTTGAGCAGGAAGGCGAGTTCAGGCCGGGTGTAGAGGAGGGAGCGATCCGCCGGCGCATTGGCCAGAGGAGCGCCATCGGTGAGATCCGCGGTGTGGATCTTCTCTCGCTTGAGAGCGCATGATTCGGCAAGTGAAAGACGGCGGGTCATGGCGGATCAATTCAACGCGTCGAGTTCACGCCGAAAGCGCCTTCGACAAGGGCATCCAGATCTCCTTCCATGGCGGCGAGACTGGACCGATCCTTGGAAAAAGACGAAGCTCTCACCAGACGTTTCGCCAAATGAATCAGTGTTCGCGAACAGTGAGCCGAAGGATCGGGCAGAAGATACCCGGACACATACTGGGTAATGTACCTGCGTCTCGCGGAGTACAATTTGTTCCCAAAGGCAACGTCGTGATATCTGGCCATTACCCGCGAATTGGCCGTCGCCAGAATCAGGTAGAGCATGTCCTCCGGCACGCCAGGCTTCAAAGTAAGCCAGTAGCAGTCTCCGTTCACCAGGAATCCGTCACGGTCCAGAAAGAATCGCGGTTCGGGGCTGATGTCCGGGAACACAATCTTCGTCTCTTCCCAACCGTCCGGATTCTGCGGCACCCAGATCTCGTACCACTTCCTGCCCGCCTGAGCCACATACTGGCGCGCCTCAAGCCGGGACCGATGAGACTCCAGATACGCTCTCGCTCGCGGATAACTCTCCAATTCCACCGCCGCGCGCCGTCCCCCCTTCGACTCATGCGGATACAGAATGCGTGTCCGCTGCGCTTTCGAGGACGGCCTCTGCGACCATCGCGCGCCCTGCCGGTGAGTGAGAAGCGGATGAAGCAACGCCTCCTCAGGTCGTCGATTCTGCGGCAACCCGTTCCAATCGTCCCGGATGAAGATCTCGTCCGCCGTCGTCTTGATTCCGACGCGAACCGTTGCAACGTCGGCGAATCTACACTTCGATGCCATCCTCACCCGCTGGAGCCAATTCTGTTCGTCGGCCCCCGCCAACGCCCAGACCCGGGAGGGATCCGAGCCCACCGCAATGTGGCCTGAAGTCAAGCGGAAGACTCCTTGGGGGAGGAGGTAGTCGCCGGGACGTCCCACGCGCAGAACGTCAATGGCGGTTCCCGCACGGGTGGAATCCATCTCCGCTCCGGCTTCGCGATCTGGAACGGAGTACATCTTGAGGAATCGCGGCGCCTGGGGCGATGCGGCGCCGAGCAAATCCACGATCTCGCGAATATCGTAGTGGCTCGCGAGACAGGCCCGAAGTGCGGCTCCCCCAAGAGTCGACAGAAAGCGGTTCGACGTGATGATGCCGATGCCCCCCCCCGACCGCATCACTCGAGTGGACGCCACAAGGAAGGCATGATAGAGATCGACTCGCCCCGTCAGGCCGAATCGACGGGCGAGTCGACGTGCTCTCTCCGCGCCAAGAACCTGAGTCCGAACGTAAGGTGGATTGGCGATGATGACATCGAAGTCTCGCCCGAGTGCAGGCGCGACGGGCGCTTCTCTCCAGAGATCGGGCTCGTTTCCTTCGGTTGAGGATAGATCGAGGAAGTCCCCCACCGCGATGGTCGCGCGGCAACCGTCGATCGCGGAGAGTCGCTCGCGCGCTGAAGATGCGGCGCTCCCATCGGATTCAACGCCGACCAATTCACATGGTCGACAATCTCCGGAATCCCGCAGCGCGTGAAAGAAGGCCTCCAGGAGGGCGCCGTCGCCGCAGGCAGGGTCCAGGACGCGCAAGCTGGAAGCGGAAGCGGGGGGAAGATGCGAGACCAACCTGCCGGCCACGAAACTCGCCAGGGACTTGGGGATGTAGTGGACCCCCATTTGCTTCCTGCGGGAAGTCCGCGACTCACTGGATCGAGAGTGTCTCGCCATTAGTTCAGTCTCGTCCCCGAACTCAACGACGCGGGGAGGCTGTGCAGACGCTCGCGGACGCGATCGTGGAGCCTGCACACTGGGCATGCCTTGCCCCATTTCTGCGATGCAGGTTGCACCTTGTTGTCGCGAGGCTCGTAGAGATGCACGAGGAGACATTCCACTCTTGGAAGATAGCTTTTTCCTCGCACGCCATAGACCTCGACCAAACTTGCCTCCTTCATGTACACGGACTTCTCAAAGCCCGCAACCGCCCGGACGCTCCTCCCTTGCCGACATAGAGACACTTGCGACCCTTCCAGAAGGAGTAGATCATCGGACCATCGCGGAGCCCGTCCGCCCAGAGCAACATCCTCCGGGACCTCTCACGCCAGCCGAATCCTCGAAATCGATGCAAACGAGGCTTCCTTGCGCTACGTTTTAGCTCTCTCCATGCTTGTTCCTTGCAGATCTTCCGCGTGACCATCTCGAGCAGTTCTTCGATCTCGCGATCCCGAATGCGCCTGTCAAACCGCAGTGGCGGCCCCTGCTTCAGCATCCCCAGATCCCGCAACAGTGGCGCCGTCCACCTTCGCCAGATCTTGTCCAATTTTCGGCGAATCTGCGTGTTGATCGCCATGTTCAATCACTCCCGATTCCGCCCAACCCGAGGCCCAGCGCCCTCCCATCGTTCAGACGACGAACTCTCCTCCCGTCATTCGTCACTCCTCATTCGCCATTTTTCAGGGGAGGAGTCTCATCGTGCGGTTCGGGTTCCGCCGAAGGCGGAGTTGGAGCCGGAGGCGCCTCTCCGCCCCCGTTCCCGTTCCTCTCCTCCTCCCTCCCCACCCGCGCCACCGACACCACCTTGTCCCCTTCGTCCAGCGTGATCAGCCGCACCCCCTGCGTGGCGCGGCCGATGAGGCTGATGCCCTTGATCGCGAACCGCACCACCATCCCCTGCTGGGTGATGATCATGAGGTCGTCCTCGTCGGTGACCTCCTTGACGGCCACCACGCGGCCGTTCCGCTCGCTTGTCTTGATGTTGATGAGCCCGATGCCGCCCCGGCTCTGCGACCGGTACTCGGTGAACTCGGTCCGCTTCCCGTAGCCGTTCTCGCAGACGCTCAGGACGTGGGACGACTCGTTCACCACGATGAAGTCGCACACCTCGTCCCCCTCGCGCAGCTTCATGCCGGTCACGCCGTACGTGGCGCGACCCATCGGCCGGGCCTCCTCCTCGGGGAACCGGATCGCCATCCCGTCCCGCGTCCCGAGCATCACCTCGTCCTTTCCGGAGGTGATCCTCACCCCGATCAGACGGTCCCCCTCCTCCAGGTTGATCGCAATGATCCCGCCCTTCTTCGGGTTCCCGTAGGCCGAAAGCGCCGTCTTCTTCACGAGGCCCCGCTTCGTGGCGAGGAACAGGAACCGCTCGTCGAAGGTCCGCACCGGAATCGCGCTCGAAATCCGCTCCCCTTCGTCGAGCTGCAGGAGGTTCACCAGCGAGCGCCCCTTGGACTGCCGGCCGAGGAGCGGCAGGTCGTAGACCTTCTGCCAGTACACCCGTCCGCGATCGGTGAAGAACAGGATGTAGTCGTGGGTCGAGCCGATGAAGAGGTGCTCGATGAAGTCGCCCTCCTTCGTGTCGGCGCCGATGACCCCCTTCCCGCCCCGGCCCTGCTTGCGGTAGGAGTCGAGCGCCATCCGCTTGATGTACCCCTCATGGCTGATCACGACCGCCATGTCCTCTTCCTGGATGAGGTCCTCGCGGGAGAAATCCTCGACCGCGCCCACGATCTCCGTCCGGCGCTTGTCGCCGTACTTCTCCTTCATCTCGAGGAGGTCCTCGCGGATGATGTCCAGGATCAGGTTCTCGTCGGAGAGGATCTTGCGGTACCCCGCGATCTCCTCGCGGAGGCGGGCCAATTCGGCGGCGATCTTCTCCTGCTCGAGGCCGGTGAGTTTCGAGAGCGACATCCGCAGAATGGCGTCCGCCTGGACCGGCGACAGCCGGAACCGCTCGACCAGGGCGGCGTGGGCGGCCTCCACCGTCTTCGAGGCCTTGATGATCGCGATCACCTCGTCGATGTTCGCGAGGGCTATCATGAGGCCTTCGAGGATGTGCGCCTCCGCCTCGGCCTTCTCGAGGAGGAACTGCGTGCGGCGGCGGATGACCTCGACGCGGTGCTTCCTGTAGGCGACCAGCAGGTCCTTCAGCGTGAGCGTCTCGGGTCGCCCGTCGACGAGGGCGATCATGATGATGCTGAAGGTCTCCTGGAGCGGCGTGTGCTGGAAAAGCTGATTGAGAATGACGCGGTCGTCTTCGCCCTGCTTGATCTCGATGACGATCCGCATCCCCTCCTTGTCGGACTCGTCGCGCACGTCGCGGATGCCCTGGACGCGGTCGTCCTTCACGAGTTCAGCGATCCGGTCGATGATCACGTTCTTCTGCACATAGTACGGAATCTCGGTGACGATGAGGTTGACCCGCCCGCCCTTCACCTCTTCGGTGTGGACCTTCGAGCGGACGACGACCCGCCCGCGCCCGGTGGTGTAGGCCTCGCGGAGGCCCTCGGTGCCGCAGATCTTCGCCCCGGTGGGGAAGTCCGGCCCCTTCACGACCGTGAGCAGTTCCTCGATCGTGACGTCGGGATTCTCGATCACCCGGATGATGGCGTCGGCGATCTCCGCGAAGTTGTGCGGGGGAATGCTGGTGGCCATGCCGACGGCGATCCCGGAGGAGCCGTTGCAAAGGAGGTTCGGAAACTTGGACGGGAAGACGGTGGGCTCCTCGCGGGTCTCGTCGTAATTCGGCTTGAAGTCGACCGTGTTCTTGTCGAGGTCCTCGAGGAGGAGCGTGGCGAACTCGGTCATGCGGGCTTCGGTGTAGCGCATGGCCGCGGGCGGATCGGCGTCGATCGAGCCGAAGTTCCCCTGCCCGTCCACGAGGCGGTAGCGCATGGAGAAGTCCTGCGCCATGCGGACGAGGGTGGGATAGACGACCTGTTCGCCGTGCGGGTGGTAGTTGCCGGACGTATCGCCGCAGATTTTCGCGCACTTGCGGGACTTGGACCGCGGGCCGAGATTGAGGTCGTTCATCGCGACGAGGATTCGGCGCTGGGAGGGCTTGAGACCGTCGCGCACGTCCGGAAGGGCGCGCGAGACGATGACGCTCATCGCGTAATTGAGGTAGGAGTCCTTCATTTCGTCTTCGATGAACTGGTCGAAGACGCGGGATGGTTCGGTGGTCATCGGGGAACCGGCTCGCCCTCGTTACGGCCCCCGCCGAACGGTCGGCGCGGGCCTGCTCGGGGTGATCGGGGACTTGTGGGGCGGGGCCGCTCCGCGGACCCGCGAGGAAAGCGGGAGTTTAGCAGGTCCGGGGACGCCCCTCAACGATATTCGAGTCGGCCGAAAAGGCTGTCGATCGGCCGGCAGGGGCGGTAGAATGCGACCACGCCCCTTGAGCCGGAGTCGAGAGCCATGCGCTCAGTTCAAGTCGCCCGGGACCCGAGAGGGCCGATCGCCTCACTTCCCGCCATGCCCCGAGCAGCCGGCCGCGGGCCGACGTATCGAGGGGGACGGGAGATGGCAGGGGGTGAGGGCCGGCGTCGCGTATTTCCAGCGCTCGCCGCCCTGATCCTCGCGTCGGGGGCTCTTTCAATCCCCCCCCCCGCCTTCGGCCAGACTCCCCCCCCCGCGACGCCGCCCAAGTCCGCCGAACCTCCTCCCGCCTACGACCAGGACCTCCCTTCCCTGTGGGGAACCAATCTCAACCTCGCGGGACTCCCTTCGGCTCCGGTGAGGGGCGGAGACGCGATCTTCGTGAACGCCGGAGGAATCGTGTGTCTGGAGGCGGAGACCGGCAAGCTGCGGTGGCGGGTCGAGGGGGAAACCACCGACGCCGTCCCGGAACCGCCGGTCTGGATCGACGACCCGACGGCGCCGCTCCTCGCGGTGACCACCGGACGCGGGCAACTGCTGATTCTCAAGGCCGCCGACGGATTGATGGCGTGGAAGGCGGAGGAGACCCTCCGAACGTCCCAGGCACCCGCCTGTGCCGGCGACACCCTGTATGCGATCGACCTCGGGGGAGGGATCACCGCGATCGATCCGAAGTCCGGGGAGAAGCGCTGGTCGCGACCCGGCGCTGAGGGTCCGGTGCTGCAGCCCGTCACCTTCGCGCCGGACGAGGCGCTGGGATACGCCGTGATCGGGACGAGGCTCTACGCCTTCGATCCGAAGACCGGCGCCGACGTGTGGCTGGTGAACCTCGGGGTGAAGCCGGTCTCGCGGCCGGTCTTCGCGGACGGGGCGGTCTACCTCCTGCTCGCCGACGGAAAGCTCATGGCCTTCGACGCCGATCCACGCGAGGCGAAGGACGAGGGGATTGCGGACGAGAAGCCGGACCTCATCGACCGGCTCTGGACGGTGACCGCGACGGCGCCATGGGAGTCGTTCCGCGACCCGAATCCGCGGGTGGTGCCGGCGCTGGTCGGAGAAACGATCGTCGTCGGGGCGGAATCGGGCCGGCTCCACGCGATCGCCCGTTCAGACGGGCATGAGGTCTGGAGATCGCTGACCGACTACCTGGGCGGGCCGCACACGCCGATCCTCTGGCGGGATCACCTCCTCCTCTCGGGTACCGGCTCCGTGAGCCTGGTGGACTCCCGGAACGGGAGGCGGCTCGCCCGGGCCACCCTGCCGGATGTGCCGAGCGTTCAGTTCCTCGCGGTGGAGGGCGACACGTTGTTTGCGACGGAGCGGCTGATCGACGCAAAGGCGGTGAGGCTGGATTTGGGGCCGCTGGGGCCGTTTCTCCCGAAGTAGCGCGTGAGGAAAGGAGTGAAACGTAAAACGTAAGACGTAAGAAACAGAGAGAATACGAAAGACGCAAAACGTGAGACGCAAGACGCAGGAAACAGAGAATAATGGAGCGCGGAAGGGCTCCTCGTTGGTCCGCTCCTCGATCCGTCGTTTCTTCCGTTTCTTCTTACGCTTTACGTTTTACGTTTTCCCCTTGACTCCCCCATCGCCTGCGATATACTTGCCTCTGAGGCCGTTCAGAAGAACCCGCACCGCAACCGCGGGTTCTTCTTTTGGCCTCCGAGTTAGTTCAATGTTCGGAGGGAGACCGACCGTGGCCTACACCTACACGCCGAAGCAGATCAACGTCCTGGACTACATCCGCGAGTTCGTGGAGGCGCACCGGTACGCCCCCACTCTGGAGGAGATGGCCGGACACTTCCACATCTCGAAGATCAGCGTCCTCCAGCACCTGCGGGCCCTGGAGAAACGGGGCGCGATTCACCGGGGACGGTACACCACGCGCGGGATCGAGATCCGTGATCCCGACTTCAAGCCGAGCGTGCGGCCGCGTCCGATCGCCGATCCGGCGGCGCGGCCGCGTCACCGGCGCTCTGGAGTTTCGGCCCCGATTCCGATGACGGCGATGGCGGGGCTGCGTTTCCGTCACGCCGGCTACATCGCCGCGGGCCGTCCGATCGAGGCGGTGGAACAGGAGGAGACGCTGGACGTCTCGAATCTCCTCTCGCGGAAGCGCGAATGTTTTATTTTGCAGGTGCGGGGCGACTCGATGATCGACGACCACATCCTCGACGGCGACTACGTCGTCATCGAGGCCCGTCACGAGGCGGAGGACGGCGAGACGGTGGTGGCGCTCCTCGACAGCGGCGAAGCCACGCTCAAGCGCTTCTATCGCGCGAACGGCAAGGTCCGCCTCGAAGCCGCGAACCCGCGTTTCTCGCCGCTGGAGGTGGACCCGGACTCCCTCACGATCCAGGGGGTCGTCGTGGGGGTGTTGAGGAGGTATTGATGGGCAACGCGGATGGAGTGGGATGGACAAGGGCCGAGAACAAGGCATGAGCGGGAGACATGAAATGGGACGAATCTACGAGTCGCTGATCGCGCGCGGGAAACCGCGGCACTGTCTTTTCGATTCGGGCGCGCAGAACACCTACATCGTCGCGGAGGTGGCCAGAGACCTGCCGAGGTGGAAGATGACCGTTCCGTTTCGCTCCGCGCTTGGGGGGCGGGTACGGCGCATCAGGGAGATGTGCGGCCTGTCGGCGAGGCTCCAGGGAAGACCGATTGAGACAGACGCCTTCATCCTGCCGAAGCTGGGCGCCGACGAAAAAGGTCGGCCAATCGAGGTCTTGTTCGGGGCACTGGCCAGGCAACGATGGGGGATCGGTCTGGTCCCGAAGGAGGAGCGCCTCGATCTGACGCACTACCCGAAGGAGTTCGTGGAGTTCTGACGGCAAGGTCCGCCTCGAGGCCGCGAACCCGCGCTTCGCCCCGATGGAACTGGACCCCGGCGCGCTCGCGATCCAGGACGTGGTGGTGGGGGTGTTGAGGAGATATCGACAGTGTCGGGACGAATCGCAGAGGAGAACAGGAGTGACCCCATGCTAACCACGGCAACGGAATGCCTATCCAGGGCCCCCAAGCAAGCCCGCCCGCTTCCGCACGAGCGCACGAGCCACGTCCTCCGCGAGGGAGACGCGCGAAGACTCGAGTGGGTTCCCGACAGTTCTGTGCACCTCGTCCTGACCTCGCCGCCCTACTGGACTTTGAAGAAGTACAATGACCATCCCGACCAGCTGGGAAGTGTGGCGGATTATGAGCGATTTCACGACGAACTGGATCGCGTATGGCGCCATGCCTACAGAGTGCTCGTCCCGGGAGGGCGACTTGTGTGCGTGGTTGGAGATGTCTGCATCGCACGGCGCCGGAACAATGGCCGTCATCTCGTGATGCCTCTCCACACCGACATTTCGGTGCGATGTCGGCGGATCGGGTTCGACTACCTGACCCCGATTCTCTGGTACAAGATCGCGAATGCCAGTTACGAGGTCGAGAACGGCTCCTCCTTTCTCGGGAAGCCCTATGAACCCAACGCCATCATCAAGAACGACGTGGAGTACATCCTGATGTTCCGAAAGGCCGGAAGCTACAGAAAACCCACGGAGGCACAGCGAGCCGGATCGCGGTTGAGCAAGGACGACTTCAGAAAGTGGTTTCGGGCCATTTGGAGTGATCTTCCCGGCGCCTCAACCCGCGAACATCCGGCGCCGTTCCCGGTTGAACTGGCATCGAGGATCGTCAGGATGTTCTCATTCACGGGGGACACCGTTCTGGACCCTTTCCTCGGGACCGGGACTGCGGTTGTCGCCGCATTGAGGGCAGGAAGGAACAGCATCGGGAATGAGATCGATCCGCACTACTTCCGCATGGCCGAGGAGAGGATCCGGGCGGAGATGGGAGGCAATCTATTCGCGGAAGCCCCATCTCTCAATGTGCTGCGGGAGGAAGCGTCAAGAACCTCCGGTCCCAAAAGTGCCCGACGCGGGTGAGGAACGCCTGGTAGGAGTCGACGTCGCCAGCCTGTGGGGCCGGTGGACTCGTCCACAAACTCACCTTGTCAGACTGGTTGTCGCACTCGACGACGACGCTCGCAAAGGCGTCGAAGCCCACCTTCCCAACCTCGTCCCTCTGCCGCAAGCCGCGGAGATGCGCGATCATTCCGGCGGCTGCCCGCGGCTGTTTGTGCTCGCTGATGCATACGGGCTTGCCCGCCGTCTGTCGCAAGGGCGACACAAACGAGTTCGCGATGTTCACTATCGTGATCCCGGTCGCGATCGCATCGGGCCAGCTCTGGTGGACGATCTCGTGGGATGAACTGAGCTCGTCGTAGAGTCTTGGTTTCGACTTGCTGTGTTCCGTCATCACCGTTTTCGCCTCGCAGGAGAAAAGAATTCGATCAATCGTGCCCGGGGCGATCGGTGTGTCTCCAGACCGAATCTTCTCCCCCGCTGGCGGCAGCCCAATGGCCAAATCCAGCGTCTTCTTCTTTCCCGTCTCTGCGGATTCGACAAGCACGTTGATCCCGAACACGATTCGGCCGTCTTTGGCTTGCCGTGCAAGAGTGGGACAACTCGAAAGAAGGTCGCTGAGAATCTCGGAGCAGAGGGCAATGGCGTGGCTGTCGCTCCTTGGATGATATCGGTAGACTTGCCCGGTCTCCCGATCGACATGCCGGTGCGCGGACATCCAACGCACAAAACGCTCCGGAGCACTTGGCTCGATGCGCGTCATGCCTACCTCCCCCCCACCTCGTACTCGATTCGCTTGAGAAACCTCGGCCCCTTCTCGCCGGTCTCCAGCAGCACCACGCTCTTCACCGGGTTCCGGTTCTCGTCGAGCGTGATGCGGCCGGTGACGCCGGAGAAGCCGCGGGTGGAGGCGATCGCGTCGCGCAGGTCGCCGGGGGAGAGGGAACGGGCGCGGTGGAGGGCATCGCCGAGGAGGCGGACGGCGTCGTAGCCGAGGGCGGCGAGGGCGCCGGGGCGGGCGCCGGAGTGGGCCGCTTCGTAGCGCGACACGAAGTCGCGGACCGTCGGCTCGGTGTCCTCCGGAGAGAAGTGCGTGCAGATGAAGTGGCCCGCGGAGGCATCGCCCGCCAGCGGGTAGAACTGCTCCGAGTCCCAGCCGTCCCCGCCCAGGATCTTCGCGGTCACCCCCGCCGCCTTCGCGGAGGCGCAGAACCGCGCCGCCTCCGGGAAGTAGTTCGGGAAGAAGATCACCTCCGGCCGCTGATCGGACGGCAGCGCGGCGACCCGGGCGGCCAGACTGGCGAAGTCGGTCGTCCCCGCGGGAAAGGACCAGCGACCCGCCACCGTTCCGTCCAGTCGTTCGAAGGCCGAGGCGAAGGCGTCCGCCAGCCCCGCGGCGTACCGGTTCCCCTCCTCGACACAGATGACCGCCCGGGTCGCCTCAAGATCCTCGGAGGCGAACATCGCCATCGCGGCCCCCTGCATCGGATCGACGAAGCAGACGCGGGCGACGTACGGCCGGTCGGCCGTGATGTCGAAGGCGGTGGCCGAGGGAGTGACCAGCGGCAGATGCGCCTCCTCGGCGAGCGGGGCCACGGCGAGGGCGTTCGTGCTCATGATCGGTCCGAGAACCGCCACGACCCCCTTCCCCCTCAGCCCGGAGAACTGCTTCATCGCCTCGTCCGCGTTGGCCGCGTCGTCCGCCGTCTGAAGATCGAAGAAGGAACCGCCCGCCTTTGCGAGATCGTCGCGGGCCAGTTCCATCCCGTTCAGACACTCGCGGCCGTAGGCGCCCACGGGACCCGAGAGCGGCAGCAGCACCCCGACCGGGACGGGCCCCGTCGGCTTCGCCGGGGCGCGCGCCACCGGCGTCAACGGCACCACCGTGTCGGTGGCGCGCTTGACGCGCTGACAGGAGACCGCCATCGCCACCCCGAGAAGGGCGACGAAGAAGTGGATCATGGCGCGGCTTGGAGGCACGTCAGACGCTCCGAGAGCAGGTGGCGAACAGACCCCCGTCGCGCCGCAAGCGCGGAGCGCCCCAGGGGAGACCCACTCATAGTAAGGCGTCGATCGAGGAACCGTCAAGGAATGCGCCGCACGAGCGCGGCCGGACGGGCCGAGGCTACTCGTGTGGAACGGCGTGATCGTCCTCGACCGGAGGGGTGACATCCACCTCGTACCGGGCCGACGGGGCGCGGCCGCGGGCGAAGAGGAGGGGAAAGACGATGTCGCTGAAGCAGCAGGGAATCAGCACCGCCACCAGCACGATCAGCAGCAGCCACCCGCTCTCCGACACCGAGTAGCTGATGCCGAACGACACCGGGTAGAGGAGCGAGGCCATGCTGCTCACGAGCACATGCCCGGAGTGCGAGAAAACCGTGGCGCGATGGACGAACTCTCCGGCCACCAGGCCGGTGGCGACGCCGAGAGCCACGAACGGCAGCACCAGCCCGGGCTCTTCCACAAAGCAGAGGTGCAATTGCATCGGCCAGCCGAACGCCAGCCCGCCGAGATAGGGCAGGATGATGTCGCTGACCCCGCAGAAACCGAGCGACCCGATGATCCCGATCAGACAGGCCTTCCACCGCCGCTTGTCGTGAATCCAGAACATCGCCGTCGTGGCGATCGCGCTCAGAAACAGGTGTGCCGGATGGGCGACGTGAAAGAGCGACTCGACATTCGCCGGGTCCAGGGGCCGGATGGACCAGATCGCGCCGAGGATCGCGACGCTGGCCACGGACGAGAACAGGGAGTACGGGAGATGGTGCGACAGCTCGCGCTTCAGGCGCTCGCGCCTGTGCCCCGATGCGCACTCGATTTCGCCTTCGGTGTGCAGGTGCATCCGTCCGCCACGCATCACATGGCCCGTCCCGGACGGACGAGCCCATCCCCCAGGCTACAAACCGCGTCGGGCGATCATCAGGGTCACGAGCGCCGCCAGCAGAGCCAGGATCGACTTCCAGCCGGGCGCGGCGGAGCCGACCCCCGACGCGAAGCACAAGTCTCCCCCGCTCGAGCCGCCGGAGGAGGCCCCGGCCGAGGAGCCGCCGGTCCCGAACGCGGCAAAGGTCGTGAAGTGCGGCGTCGTGAGGCTCGCCGTGTTGCCGCTCGTGTCGATGTCCGTCGGGCGGTCCTTCCGCCATATCGCCGCGCCCGTATCATACCACGCCACCACCAGGGACGACTCGGCGATTCCCGTCGAATCCAGCAGACCGTCGGAGGGAGTCGTGTCAGTATAGGCGAACGTCAGCGTCACCGACTTCTGAAGCGTACCGGACCCGCTCGCCACCGTGACGTCATGCCCGAGACGGGCGTCGAAGAGGGCCGCCACCACACCGTTCGCGGCGGCCGGCAGGTTCGACAGTTGACGGATCGAAAGCCGGACCGGTCCCGCGAAGGCGCCGAACGGGACGAAAACCCGTGTCCCGTCTCCTAGAACCAGCGTCACGTTGGTGGTGTCGGTCACGGCCGCCTCGGTGATCACGTCGCTGCTGACCGTGGTCACCTGGACATCGGCCGTCCCGGAGGCCAGCACGGTCACGGTGTTGCTGGTGTCCCCGGTGGAAAGAGTCGAGTTCACGAGCGCGCGCAGTTCCACCGTACTCCCCCCGAGTGAGGAGGCATCCCAGGAAGTCGTGAAGGCCGTCCCGCTCCCGCTCTGCGAGGCGCCGATGTTGTTCCATGTCCCCGATCCGCTCACCTGAAACTGGAACTGGACCGTCTTCGAGGTCCCCGAGGGGAGTACCGTCGCCAGCAGGCCGATCTGGCGGCCGGAGACCGATTGTCCCTCAGAGGGCGCGTCGAGCCACGCGGTCACGCTGGTGGTCCCGAGAACGGTGATGGTCGTCGTGGCGTCATCCTCGACGCCGGCCCCGTCCCGGGCAAAGACGGTCGCCGTGTAGGTCCCCGGAACGGTGTAGCGAAAGGTCGTGGTGGCGGCCGTCGTCGACTGGTCGCGCCGGCTGTCCCCCTCGAAGTCCCACTGGTACGACGCACCGCCCGTGGCGGTGAAAGTGACGCTGAGCGGAACGGTGCCGCTCGATGCGTTCGGGGCGATCGTGGCTACGGGCGGCACGGCGGCCGAACCCGCGGTTACCGAGTTGGTGAACGCGCTGGCCGAGAGACCGGTGTTGTCGGTCACGCGGACCACGGGAAGATAGGCCCCCGCGAGTCGATAGGTGAAGGTCGTCGAGGCGCTGGAGGAGACGAAGTCGGCGGTCCCGCTCCCGTCGAAGTCCCATTCGTAGGAGACGATGCTGCTCCCGGTCGCGGCGGCGGCGGTGGCGGTGAAGGTCACCACGAGCGGTACGGCGCCGGGGGTGAAGGCGGCCGTGGCGGTGACGGTCGGAGCCTCGGTGGCGGCGGTGACGGTCACGCCGGTGGTGGCGACGGTCGAGAGGCCGTCGTCATCGGTCACCCGTACGGCGGGGGTGAATGCGCCCGCGCCGGTGAAGGTGTGGGTGACGGGGCCGCTTCCCGTCGTCGCGAGGTCGTAAAGACCGTTCCCGTTGAAGTCCCATTCGTAGGTCACGATCGATCCGTCCGAGTCCGAGGCGGAGGCGCTGAAGGTCACCGCGAGAGGTGTCACCCCGCTGGCCGGCGAGGCGGAGAGGGAAACGGTCGGCGCCACGTTGGTGCCGGTTCCCGTGACGGAGATCTTGAGGTCGTACGATCCGTACCGGCCGGGGGCGTCGGTCTGCGCGTATCGGACGGAGCGGACGGAGAAGTTCCCGGTCGACGGGGCGCTCCACTGGATGATCGAGGAGTTGTCGGAGGAACTGCGGTCGTCGTTCGAGGCCTGGACGGCGGTCCCCGCCGCGTCCCGGATCTCCAGCGTGGTGTCGCAGCCGTCGGCCTGATTCAGGGTCTCGATCTGGTAGGAGGTCCCGGACGCCGCCGCGAAGAGGAACCAGTCCTCGTCGGCCGCGGGGAAGTAGGTGAGCGTCGAGCGGGTGATCGGGAAGGCGAGGGCCGTCAGATCGGTGGCGGTTCCGATGGCGTTGTTGCCGGCGCCGGCGTCGTCCGCGTCCGAGGAGGCGGTGGGAACCGCCCCGCCACCGGTGGTGGCATTGTTCTCATACCGGACGGATCGGGCGCGGAAGATGTTGCGCGTCTGGGTGGCGATCCCGGCGTTCCGGGTCATCCACCCGTCGAAGAAGCGTTCGAGCGTGGCGGACCGGTCGGTCGGCGGCGGAACGTTGGCCTCGATATCGTTGTCCTGCACCTTCCAGGCGAGATCGTAGGAGGCCGGGGCCGCGCCGGGAATGGCGTCGAATCCGCCGGTGTCGGTATTGGTCGTGTCCACCAGGTCCCAGAGGGCGGCGGCAACGGCCACCTCGTTGTCGCCGCTCGTGGTCTGGGTGTCGAAGGAGGGGGTCTCGATCTCGAAGGAGGAGTTCCCGGACCCGAAGGTGTCGATCTGAAACGTGAAATTCGGATAGCGGTTGTTCCCGCCCGCGATGCCGGCGGGATCGGTCCCGAGCCCGGTGGCGTTCTGGACCCACTCGCGGACCGACGCGGAGAAGAAGTGCGCCCATCCCTCCGAGTAGGCGAGGCGAATGTCGAGGTGCTGGGTGATGATGTGACTCCCGCCGGGCGAGTCGTCGCGGGCGAAGGAGTCCGCCACGTAGTGGCCGACCTCGTGCAGGATGATGTCGTCGTCGTACTCGTCGGTGTCGGTCGATTTGCCGAGCAGATTCAGGGTGTCGGTCGTCTTGTTGTAAAAGGTCCCGTTGGTGTTCCCGGTCTCCCACTTGAGGGTGAGAAGCGTGGCCGGCGACGGATAGGCGTCTCCGTTGGCCAGCGTCCAGGTGCGAACCCACTCGAAGGCGAAGCAGGCGCAATCCCAGATGTTGAACGCCCCGGCCACGGAGAGGGTGGTGATGTCCACATTGATGGTGAGCGCCCCGCCGGCCGTCGCCGTCACCGACGACGCCGCCGTGTAGGTGGAGCCGGACATGGTCTGGACGACCGCGTTGATCCCGACCGGATTGGCCGCGGGGATCAATCCCTCCTCCGTGTACACCCGGACAAACACGTTGCCGCCGTCGATGACGCCGGCCATGGAGTAGGCCCCGCTGGCGTCGGTGGTCGTCGAGGCGGTGGCGCCGGTGGGGAGGCTGGTGGCGTTGTTGATGATCTCGACCTTCGCGTAGCGGACCGGTCTCTGGGCGGTCGCGCCGGTGAACCCGGTGGTCGTGTAAATCCGGTCGGTGTAGGTGATCGTCCCGGAGACCGTGGTCGTCTGGGCCTGAAGGAGCCCGGGGACGAACCCACCGAGAAAGGCCATCACGACCGGCAACGCGAGGGAGCGACGCATGGGGAAGACCCTTTCGGGCGGGGGATTCACTACCTGGGAGACTGGGCCGGGAACTCGCGGATCCGGGTGCCGTCCGGGGCGACCTTCTCCACGCCCTCCGGCGTCTCGGGCTTGCACTCGCCACGATCGCAGTGGACCGAGTCATTGGCCGTGAACGTGAGGCCGTTCGGGTAGCGGATCGTGGCGCGGGCGAGCACCTCGTGATGCCCGTCCGCCGTGCAGCAGCAGGAGCACATGAAGACGTGGGGGGTCCCTCTCAGACTGGCCCCCTTCCACTTGTCGAACCCGCCGACCCGCTGCATCCCCTCCGGAAGGACCAGTTCGACTTCCAGGTCGGGCGCATCGACCTTCGAGGTCACCATCACGCCGATCTGGCCGGGGGCGGTGGCATCGCCGACCGGCTTCTCGATCCAGACGGTCAGTTCGATCGGCTGGGAGGGCTTGTCATCATCGGCCCGGACGGGGGCCGCGGGGGCCGGTGCGGGCGGGTGAACGGGGGCGACGGCGGCGTGATTCCCGTTTCGCCGCGGGGCACAAAACCCCTTCAGAGGGTCTGCGGCGGTGACGTAGGCAACGGTCCCGAACAGGCTCGCGCCCAGAATCGTCCACACGCAGAAGTCGTCCCAGCGACAGCAGGTGACACGGGGATCGTGCATGGCCAGGCTCCCGAAGGAAAAAATCCCACCCCCCCCTCGCGAAGCATGCTACCACGCTCGCGGACGGGGCGTCAAGCGCACCACCGGTACTTGCCGCGCAATTTTCGAGCCGGTAGAATGCCGCCATGGCGCGAGAATCCTCGGAAGCAAGGCAGGCGAGATGTCTTCGTTGCATCGAGGCCCTGGAGCGGAGCTTCCCTGAGGCGAAGTGCGCCCTGAGGCACGAGAATCCGCTGCAACTGCTCGTCGCCACCATTCTCTCCGCCCAGTGCACGGATGTGCGGGTGAATCGGGTCACGCCCGACCTGTTCGCGAAGTACCCGACCGCCCGGGCTTTCGCGGAGGCCCCGCGCCGGGACATCGAGCGGGCGATCCACTCGACGGGCTTCTTCCGGGCGAAGTCGAAGAGCATCCAGGGCGCCTGCCGCCGGATCGTCGATGGCTTCAACGGCGAGGTGCCGCGGACGATGGAGGAACTGACGTCGCTCCCGGGGATCGGGCGCAAGACGGCGAATGTGATCCTCGGGACCGCGTTCGGGATTGCGGAAGGAGTGGTCGTCGACACGCACGTCCATCGGCTGTCTCACCGGCTCGGGTTCTCGCGGGCGAAGACGCCGGAGAAGATCGAGATCGATCTATGCCGTCTGGTCCCCGGGGAGAAGTGGATCGAGTTCTCGCACCTGCTGATCCTGCACGGTCGCGGGGACTGCAACGCGCGCCGTCCGAAGTGCGGGGGTTGCGTGCTGAGGGGAGAGTGCCTGAGCGCGGAGAAGTTTCTGGCAGAGGAGGCGGGGCGGGTAACCAGGAGCCGATCGAGGATTCAGGGAGTCGCTGCAGGACCGAGGTCGTGCCGGCCGACCAGGAAGTAGGTCTTCATCGGCCCCTTCCCTTTGACGTCGATTTCGCCCCGACATTCAAAGAGATACCGGTGATTCAGGGCCTTGAAGACGGCCTCCGTCGTGTGGATTCTCCCCGGGACTCCGTGGGACTCCATTCTGCTCGCGGTGTTCACGCTGTCCCCCCAAAGATCGTAGATGAACTTCTTCACTCCGATGACCCCGGCCACGACGGCGCCCGTATTGAGCCCGATGCGCAAGTCCAGATTCGTTCCCAACTCCAGGTTGATAGTTCTCATGGACTCCTGCATGTCCAGGGCCATTTCGGCGACGGCCACGAGGTGTTCCCTCCGGTGCGTGGGTACTCCGGCGGCGGCCATGTAGGCATCCCCGATGGTCTTGATCTTCTCGATTCCATGGCGCGTCGCGATTTCATCGAACGCAGAGAACATCCTGTTCAGGACGCGAACAACGTCCAAGGGAGACAGTGCTGACGAAAACGGCGTGAATTGGGCGATGTCCGCAAACAGAACCGAGACCTCCTCGACACCGTCCGCGATCGTTTCCGTACTATCCTTCAGACGTTTCGCGATCGGTTCCGGCAGAATGTTGAGCAGCAATCGCTCCACCTCCCGGAAGACTTGCGTTTCGAGGTCCAGGAGGTAAGTGCGTCCGGAGCATCCTGGAAGACTTGCATGTAGTCGCCGATGTCCACCCCGCACCTCACTAGAACGTGACGATCTTCGCCGCCCCTCTCGCCCGCTCCAGAAACTGGGGATACCCCTCGATGGCATCGACCGACTTCAGGACCTCCGCCTCCGTGAGATGGTACAGGGCGACGGCCCCGCTGCAGGCGAGGAGACGGAGCCCGCCGAGGGCCCGGGCGTCGGCGAGGAGGCCGGTGGTGGTCCCGGCGGCGGCACCCTTGGCGGTGATGACCGCCCGGAGGCCGTCGCCTCGAGGCGAGGCCACAGGGGCCGAATCCAGTTCCCCCCGAACGAGGGCCGGTAGGGCGGCGTCGGTCCAGAAAGCCTCGACGCGTGACCGCATGGCGGCGGCGGCGCAGAGGAAGGTGGCGGCGGCGCGGAGCGACTCGAAGTCGCCACGGGCGATAATGCAGGCGATGTCGGGAGAGGGGTCGGGCACGACGGCCATTCTGACCGGGACGCCTCACGGGGTCAAGCACGAGACGAAGCGGTTTGACGACTTGCGCATTTGCGCCATTGCGCAAATGCGCAAGAACACATTAACCTTGTTGTGATCCCCCCGGCGCCCGGGTGGAAACCCGCCTCGGAATTCGGTAGATTTCCGCACCGTCCACACGTAAGATGCTCGCCTGCATTTTCCCGACATTCGGAGTGCCTGCCCGACTCCCGACGGGATCGCGGGGGTTCATCACCGCTATGATCACCATCGCCGGCTACGAGCCGAGGCGGCTCCTTTTTCTGTATCGCCACCGAGAGGATGAGCGGTATCGGCTCTCCTGGAACCTCGCCTCGGAGCGGCTCCAGTGGATCGGCCGCATGTACGGGACCCTGGCCCTCCTGGCCATCGCGGGTGGGGTGGCCTTGGAGGCCTTCTCCAGAAGCGCGGAGAGGAAGATCGAGCAGGTCCAGCGGGCGATGGAGAGACCCTTTCCCGCGCCGGACGAAGCCCGCCTCCGCGCCATGATCCCACGTGAAACAGTCGAGCCGACCCCCCCCCCGCCCCCTACGCGGGATTGATGCGAATCTGCGTACCTTCCACACTTGCAATCTGCCGAAGACAATCCTCGCCATAATCCATTCATATATAACGACTAACGATCATGATCGAGGTCGTCGCCCGACCTGCTGTGTCACGAAGACCCACCCGAAGGTCTATGCCACCAAGATGTTGCACCACAACGCGGCAACATGATATCACAAGTCGTTATATTAGAATATGTTATAAATCAAACCAATACAGATCACACGTGAACTTGGCACAAGAGTTGTTAACACGAGACAGCGAGCGTTTGCGTCGCTTCTCGCGCGAGTGTCGAAACGAAGGAGGGGCTACGATGACCAACCTTGCAGGGTACAGCGCCGCTCGATTGCTTTTCCTCTGCCGGCATCGGAGGGAGGAGCAATATCAGGTCGCGTGGGAGCTGGCGTTCGGAGGCCTGATGCGCTCCGTCTGCAAGTGCCTCATCCTCCTGATTCTCGCCGTGGGGGGAGGTGTCGCGGTCGAGGTCTTTACCCGCCGCGCCGAAGCCGTGGCCGACCCCGCCCAGATGCAGGAAGCCAAGGTCGCCATCATCCGGGAGATGCGGCAGAGGCTGACCTCGGAACAGCGGACCGCCCTCCTCCACTCGCCTGAATTCGCCGAACTGCGGGACGAGGCGAGGCAGATCCTGTCCGAGATCCGCGAGGCCAAGTGATCCGCGTGCGGGGACTCGCGTAGCCTGGACCCTTCGCGTAATTCGCGTAATTCGCGGTTCACATCGCCGACGTCCTCATCTCCATCGGCTGCAGCACCAGCCAGAGCGAGTAGGCCGAGAAGGCCATCATCCCCAGCACCATCGGGATCTGACCCCGCATTCCCGCTCCGGGCGTGGAGAAGAGTATCCTCGCCGCCCGGTCGGACATCCAGAGTGAGAGCAGGTGACCGATCCCGATGCAGGCAACCTGCACGTTCCAGACCGAGGCAAGCGGGAGGAGCGGCGGGAGCCGGAGATCGGCCGTCGCGAAGAGGTCCCACCCCCATCCGAACGGGTCGGAGGCGAGCGGAACGAGCTTTACCCCCTCGACGAACAGGTGCTGGGCGTTGTGCGCGAGGTGATAGAAGAGCGCGATCGGAAGCAGAGTGTAGGCGAACCGGATGAACATCGCCCGATACGGCACACCCGTCTCACCGGCCCAGCCCAAGCCCAGCATGACGAGCAGCGCGTAGACGGCCGCCGGCGCGGCCATCGCCGAGGCCAGGGCCGCCGTGTATCCCCCCAGCGATCCGAGGCCGGCCGCGGCGGCGAACCATTCCGAGACGGCCCGACCGGCCGGCGTCATGGCCAGTCCGTGAAACGCGGTGATCCCCAGGATGACAAGCGCGAGGATCGCCTCGTCCATCCTGGGCTTCCCGGGACCCTCCGCGTCCGCCCCCCACGGACGAAGCCAGAGTGAGATGTTGTCATGCGGACAGGTGCGGAGACACTCCCCGCACAGAATGCAGTGCGTGTTCGTCTGCATCGCCCCCGGAAACTCCCATGTCGGACACGGGGCCCCCTCCGCGTTCCCCCGGAAGCAGTCCTTCGTCCGGCAGGAGAAGCAGACCTGCGTGTCGCGATGCCGCAGTTCGAGCGCCCCGGTCCCCGCGTAGAGTCCGATCGTCCGCCCGACGAAGCAGCCGTACCGGCAAAAGGCCCGACGCTCGAAGACCAGGGCGCAGACAATCGCCATCCCCAGAATCGCCAACGCGAAAAAAGCGGTCAGACGCGGGTCGACGGAGACGTGGAAACCGAGCTCCGCCCAGGAGAAGGCGACGAGACAGACGGCGGCGAAGGCCACCGACCTCCCCCACCGCGGCCAGCGCCACCCGAGGGTGAACGGCCTCCGGAACCGGTCGCGCAGAAACGGCGGCGCCTGAAGGAACCCTGCGATCGCGTCCCACGGGCAGCCGTAACACCAGAGATGCCCGCCGTAGAGAATGAGGAGGACGAGCGCGGCCCACCAGATGGTCCAGGTGAGGATCGGAGCGATGTTCTCGGCGGAATCGCGGCTTCCGAAAAGCCCCGTGGCGATGATGAGCCCGAACAGGCCGGTCATCCCGATCCGGACGATCCGCTGTGTCCACCGACCGGTCGCGAGCGCCTTCAGCCACTTCCAGCGGAAGAGCTCGAACCGCGGCCCGTCTCGCGCCGGCGCCGAGGGATGGATGGAGATGGGTCGGAACTCGGGGGTGACCGCCAGCCCCTCCCGCCGCATGGCCTGCGCGACGCGCGCCGGACTCCGACGCCACGCCATCACGCCCAGCCCGCCGAACGAGAGGAGGAGCAGCGCGCTGAGCGACCCGAGGAACAGCGGCTCGGGAATCCCGAGCATGGTGTGGGTGAAGTATCGCTGCGGTCCGGCCTCGAACCGGCGCTGATGGTCGAGGGAGTCGAAGGCGAAGAATCGGCCGAGATGCGAGGCGACAAACGGGCCGTCCAGGCTCACGAGGACGTCGTCGCGCCCCTCGTCCACGGCGCAGACCGGGCACCGGAGCGAGGCATACACCCCGGGACGATCGAGGAACTTCGCCCGGCAGGAGTCCGAACAGAAGTAGAAGCGTCGCCCATCATGTTCGGCCGACAGTTCCTCCCCGACGTCCATCGAGCAGACCGGATCGCGATGGACCCGCGCGGCGGCCGTTCGTGTCTCCAGACGCCGGAGGTAGAACTCCGGATTCTGACGGAACCGGGCGAGGTGGTCCTCCGTCATGTCGCAGAATCGCCAGGTTCGCCCCTCGCATTCGGTGACGCGATCCGGATTCGCGACCATGCCGCAGACGGGGCACCGGTCGGGGGCGGGGCGACGCCGCGCGATCGGGATGACGATCGCCAGCGCGAGGGCGGCGAGGAGGAGCCAGGGGGCCCAGAACCGGATCATGCACCGTCTCCGAGGGAAGGTCGGAGGGGAAACGCGATGTCATTCCGAGCGTCGCGCCTTCGTTCGGCGCGGCGCGAGGAATCTGTCCGCAGCGCAAGTCACTTGCTGACGCGTCGTCTTCTCGCCACCGCCACCGCCATGATCAGCGCCGCCACCCCCCCGCCGAATCCTCCAAGCACATACCACGCGATCGAGGTCTCCGCCGTGCCCACTCGGATCGGATAGGCGAAGGAGAAGCGGTCCCGGCTCCCGGGCTCCGTCGCGGCCACATTGATCTGATACAGACCGTCGGCGAGGAAGACGTGCCCGAAGTGATACCGTCCCGCCGCGTCAGCGACGAGGCGTTGAGGCCGCCACCACTCCTCATTGCGCCAGGCCCGCGTGGCATCGATGGAGACCCGGACGGGGTCGGTGCACGGGGCACGGGACTGGCGATCGGCGAAGGTCAGTTCAATGGAGACATAGTCGTCCGGTCCGGGCGACTTCGGAACGAGGCGGAGCGAGCACTCGTAGTTCCCCGAGACGATCGTCTCGGCGAGGATCTTGCGCGACGGGTCGTAGGGATCGGGCAGGACCTTGCGTCGCGTGGAGATGGGGCCGTGCCCGCCGAGGGCCGTCACGGCGAGCGCGAAGAGAACACCATGGACAAGAATCCCGGACTTTCTCAAGGGCCATCCTCTCCTGCGGCCATCGGGCGGGTCCCGACCTCCAAACCCTTCACGGACCCTTCCCGAATCGGGACAGGGCATCCGGTCACCAGAGCAGCATCCTCAGGCGACCGGTCGGTCCCCGCCCCGACGCGGTGTCCTGCAGCCCTCCCTGCTCTCCTCGTCTTACGTTTTACGTTTTACGTTTCACGTTCTGCGTCTCATTGCTGCACCCCCCACCGCCGGTCCGGCACCTCCAGCGCCATCGCCCCAAGGGCCGTGGCGCCCACCCGGCCGCTCACACGCTCCCACGGACCCTCGGGATCCCACGACCCCGCCTCGGCCCCGGCCTGCCGCTGCTCGGCGAGGAGAACCCGCTCCAGTGAGGCGCGCCATTCCTTCGCCCAGGGTTCGCCCCGGTGGAGGTCGGCCGCCATCGCGCCCCAGAACCAGTAGTCGAGATCGACGATGTCGTCCTCCCATGAGGAGAAGAGGACCGCCCCGTTCGACGCCAGATCCTCCGTGCGGGGCAACGGCCAGAGGGGATCGGGCACGGACGGTTGCGGACCTACGATCTCAAAGTACGGTTCCCACACCGGACGGTGAAAGGAGAGGTGGGCGAGCGTGGCGACGTCCTTCGACGAGGTCGCGCCCAGCCACTTCTCCGCCTCGGCGTTCCCTCCCGTCCCGAGCGGAACCCCGAGCCAGTGCGAGAGAACGACGGCGCGGGCGCTCGAGCCGAGGCCGGAGTACCAGAAGGTGCCGAAGGGTTCGGAGGGGATGGCGCCGTTTACGCGACGGCTGGAGCATCTGGCGAGAAGGAGCGAGGCGGCCTCACGGAGCTGCCTCCGGAGGGCGTCCACGACCACCGCGAACCCCTCCGGCCCCGACGGAGCTCCCGTTCCCCCGGCCCCGAAACCGCCGGCCCCCTGGACCGAAGGCGGCGGGGCGCGCACGGCTCCCCCGTTCGCCGGCGGCGCGAAGTGTCCCTCTCCCCCGCAGAGGGCGAGCAGCGAAGCAACCTCCGCCGCGGCCCGCTCGGTGTCTCCCGCACCCGGCTGCTCCCAGTCGACGGTGCGGGCGGAGAACTCCTGGGGTTCAGGGAGAGCTCTGTGCACGACGCGAATGAGCGCACTCAGTTCCTCCCAGGAGTCCAACCGCTCTGACTCGGGGCGGGTGGAATCCGAGAGGGTGCGCCAGTGACGGTCCAGCAACTCGGAGAGCGCCCACCGCACGAGCGCCTCCTCCGTCGCTGCGGGGTCGGATCGAAAGAACCCTCCGGCGTCTGTTCTTCGCTTCCTGGCTCCGATCCAGCCGCTCAGCCACCGCCCGGCGTTCCGGATGGCCTTCTCCCGGGGCTGGGACTTCGTTCCCCCATCGGCGGTCGAGCCGAGCAGGGCCAGGAGGGCGCGGGCCGTGACTGCGGCATCGGATGCAGCTCCGGCCCTCCAGTCCCCGCCCGCCTCCTGCGTCCGACAGAGCCAGTCGAGCGCCCTCTCGATCGCCGCGCGGCGCGCGGCGCCCTCCGGTGCCGCTCCTGCGGCACCTTCCAGCGCCGCCCGCACGCGCCAGTCGCTCTCGCGCTTCGCCGCTTCCGCCATCGCCGACGCCACGAACTTCGAGCGGGGGTTCATGGCCCGGATCGCCCAGGCCACCGCGAGACGCAAGTCGGGGTCCGGCTCCGACCGCAGCAGGTCGATGAGCCGTTCGTCCCGGATGGGGTGATCGATTCCGGAGAGCGCGGCGATCGCCTCCCGGCGGATCGAGCGCGAGACCCCGTCGCGGGCGAGGGTCAACAGCGCCAGCCCCCCCTCGGGACTTCGGCTCCGGTGCAGAACCCGGATCGCCATTTCCACCTGCTTCCCGGCGCGGGCCGCCAGCGCCGGCGTGGGCGCGGGCCGGGTCCCCGAGGCGGCCATCTCGGTGAGGAGGCCGAAGGCGGCCGGGTCGTCGAGCCCTTCTCCCAGACGCTCGATGGCGCGCTCGAAGGCGAAGTCCGGAGGCGGAAAGACGGGGGTGTCCCCCGGGGACGAATCCGCCGGTGGCGGGGTCGCCTGCTCGACAACGGCGCTGATCCCCGCGTTCACGAAGCCGGCCTCACCTGGAATGGCGAGAAGGACGGCGGCGCGGAGTCGAACCCGCGGCGAGTACCTGGAACGCACGAAAAACCGGGCAGCGTTCAGGATCGCCGGATCCCTCGTCTCCCCAAGCCGATCGAGAGCGAGAAACTGTATCTCCTCGTAGTTGTCCTCCAGCATGGAGAGGGCGCGGACGACGGCGTCGGAGGGAACGGGCGGGGTGAGCCAGCGCCGCCAGGCGGCGTAGCGAACCGCCCGATCCGGGTGCTGAAGTCCGTCCCGCAGAAGCCACTCCACACCCTCGCGGTCGGCGAGCACCTCAATGGAACGGTCCCACGCGAGGCGGACGCGGTCATCCGGATCGTGACCCGCCGTGCAGAAGACCTTGGCGCTGCCGAAAACGGGATCCCGGGCGCAGCGCTCGACGGCGGCGGCGCGCGCCGACGCGTCATCGACGCGCAGGGCTTCGGCGCGGGACAGCAAAGTCCGAGCCTCGGGTCGCAGTCCGGCGTCGCACCCGACGGGCAGAAGGGACAGGACGAGGATCAGGACAGCCGCCAGAGGACGACCGACTCCGATCGCCCGTTTCCCCCCGGGGCGCCGGGTCGCGGAAAGCGCCCGCGATTCGCCCCCGGACCCGCGGCTGGCCGGACCTCCGCGGACTTGCTGCGGGCGAACGAACGTGCGTGTCATGGCGTTCGGAAGCCTGCCGGGCCGCTCAGGGTCCCCCCTTGTTCGCGGCCCACCACTGGCGGATTTGTTCGATCTGCACGGCGCGCGCGTCCGACGGAGCCTCGGCGGAAAACTGGATGTCGGGCGGAACGGACACGATCGACCCCAGCGCCAGGAAGGCCCGCTCGCGCACGGTCACGTCCTCGTCGGACATCCCCTCGATGAGCAGCGGAACCCCCTCTCTCAGATGAAGATTCCCGATGGAGGCCGCCGCGGCCGCGCGCACCAGCGGTTCCTTGTCCTTCTTCATCGCCTTGGAGAGGATCGGAAGCCCCTCCTTCTTCCCGATGACCCCCATCGCGTCGGCGACGGCCGCCCGGGTCGGAACGTCTTTCTCCGACTCCAGCCGGGGGGCCAGCACGTCGAAGACCCGGCTGTCCCCGCAGAGTCCCAGGACGAGCGTACAGGCGTCCTTGATCCGGGGGGCCCCGCCCTCGTAGGCGGCCTGAATCTCCTTGTCCGCCTCCGCCTTGAAGGCCACCAGGATCTTGATCGCCTTAAGGCGGACTTCGGGTTTGTCCGACTCGAGTTCCTTGAACCGTTCGGCGATCAGTTTCAGAGTGTGCTCCTGACTCGCCGCGCTTCCGCGCCCGGTCACGGTGTATCCCCCGCGCCGGAGTTCCTCTATCTCGTCGCCGAAGTCGAAGACGAGGATCATCTTCCGGAGCTTGACGTCGATCGACTCGGCCAGTCTCCGAATCTGCTCGTCCAGCCCCGTCCGTCCCTCCAGGATGACCTTTCCGCACAGGGCCCAGAGATCGCTCAAAAGGCCGGGGACGGTCTTCATGTCGGCGATGATCGTGGCGTTCTTCTCCATCAGCTTCGACTTCTCATAGGCCCCGAGTCCCTCCCGCAACGATTCGAGGCTCCCGGACCAGGCGGCCACGTTGCTCTTCCAGCCGTCCTGCAACTCAGGGGTCAGGGGGTTCTGCGACTCGACGAGACCGAAGAACGCCTGGAGCGAGACGGTGTGCAGCCAGGAGAGTTCCTTCATCTGATTGAGAAGCAGGTCGCGAAGCTGCTCCTCCTCCTCGAGGAGGAGCTGCGTCTCGACCATCTCGAACTGGTCCTGCATCATCTGGTCGGCCATCCGGAGGATGTCCTCGCGCGTGAGGTTCTTTCCCGAGGCCGCTGAGGCCTCGGCCAGGTCGGACACCAGGGCCAGTTCAAGGTCGTTCGTTACGGCGAAGAGCTTGAGAAAGCCGAGGTCGATGTAGGAGTGCAGCTGGGGGAAGATCGGGATGATGCAGTCGGCGTACTCGTTCCGGTACGCGGCCACGTCCTTCTCGACCTGGGAGATCACACTCTTGATTTCCCGATCCCACGCGTCCTTCGCCCGGTCGCGGCTGAACATCTTGTCCTTGACGATCTTGACGTAGATGGCCCGGATGTGATCGTAGTAGGCCGACTTGAACTTCGCGATCTGGGCCCGGTAAAACTCCAGGAGCTTCTTCCGGGTCTCCACAATCTCCTCGTCGCTTCCGATCCGCAGGTAGAACCCCCCGGCCTTGCGGGGCTCCTGGCTGACCTGCGCGGCGGCCATATTGTACTGGAGCACGGGGTCGAACGTGGCACGCACCTCGTAATAGCCGGGAAGCACGCGCTGGGTGGAGGTCAGTTCCGTGGCGAACTGCCCCCCCTGGATCGTAGCCTGGGAGACACACTCCGAGGGGCGCCGCCTGAGAAATACTCCGAGGCCGAGCGAGATGCCGTTCGGGTACGGGGCGCGCCCCTCCACCTTGAAGGTGTGCCGTCCCTCCCGGTAGAAGTACTGCGCGTAGACCAGGATAGCGTTCTTGACCTCCTCCGGCGGCGGAGCCGACGCCGGGTCGGGCGCGGGCGGAGGGTCGGTCTCGGCCCTGCAGGCGGCGGTTCCGGTGCAGGTAAACAAGGCCAGGAAAAGCAGGAGGACAAGGCCGTCGCGCGAAGATCGGATCATCGATCGTCTCCGACAGGAGGGTGCCGCCGATCCACCGTAGAAAGCGGAATGATACACGGATCGAGCGGGAATGGGAAGAAGTTGCGGGCGTCCACAGAGATGGCGTGACGACCCCCGCGGAAGACCGCAGGGGCCGTCACCCTGTACCGGCGGACCGGGACGCGGGCCCCGGCGGAGGCCCACGCCCGGCTACTGGAAGAAGTAGTAAATGAACTTGATCTTGTTGGGGATAAACGTGAATGACACGTCATCGATGAAAGGCGTGCCGACCACGTACGATCCGTTCAGACTGAAGGACACGGAGTAGTCCAGATTCTCCCCGGCATTTCCCTGGAAGGAGAGCGGCGGGAGGTTCGGATCGTCGAGCGGATACCCCTTGCCCGCGCTGGCCGTCGTGGCCGCGGGCAACAACCGGGTGACCTGCCCGTTCGTCACGGAAAACGTCACCGACTGGCTCTGCGTGCTGTAGTTCGGGAACCACCCGTTCCAGGCGATGTTGACGATCCTCCCCTTCCCGAAGGCCTGGGCCTCCGACGCCGTCATCATGCGCCCGCGATAGGAGGGGGGATCGGGGGACATCGCATCGGTCTTGTACCGCGGCGGAGTGGGGTTGAGAGTCGACTGGCTGTAGATCGCCGACCCCCAGACCTTCACGCCATCGATGGTGCAGTCGGCGTTGCACGGATGCCCGTTGCCCTCCTTGGTGAGGAAGCGGTTGTTCCCGATGAAGAGGGCATAGTTGCCCTGTGAAGAGTCCGTTCCCCAGGCCACCACGCGCCCGGAGGGATTGTACTGTCCGTCGACATGGAGCCAGGAGTCGGCCCCGCTCCACGAGAGGGCGACATGGTGCCAGCGACCGGCGAAGCCCCACGAGCGGGGATCGGTGGAATTGGTCGTCTGCACCGGCGGGGCATAGACGTTCATGAACAACTTGCCCCACTGGGGGACCACGTCGTTCCAGTAGTACGATCCGAAAGGAGGGACATTCCCCATGTTCCACTGCTGGGTGGCGTCACCCTTGCGGGCGGTGATGAAGAACACCCCGGGATTGCCGTCCGGTCCGCCCGGGACGGCGAACCCGCCCAGATTGCTCTTCGGGGAGTAGCCGATCCTCTGGGCGGCCAGCGCCAGTCGCTTCCCCCCGAGGACGTGGCCCTGGGAATGCTTCTTGTTGTCGCCGTAAGTGGCGAACGCGCGGGTGGACTCGCCCATCGGGTGATTGTGCCCCGACGTTCCGACGTTGAAGGAGGGGTCCGTCGGGCAGTTGTGACCGTAGTCGCCGGAGGCGAAGTCTTTGGCGGTCCACGTGGGTTTCACCCACATCTCGATCGTCCCCCCTCCTCCGAGGCTCACGCCCGAACTCATGTAGCGGACATACTCATCCATCGGCTCGCTGGTGCTCCCGCCCCCCCATCCGTAGACTCGATTCGCCGCGAGCTGCTGACCGGGGTACCGGCGCGTCTCGTGGGCAAAGAGACCGTCGGGGAAGAGTTCGCTCTGGGGACCCAGCGTGCTGGCGTTGGGAAGCCCGGTGCCGTCGATCAGACTCCGGCCCTCTTCAGCCGTCCCGAACACGTTGGGACCGAAACTGGAGGTGTAGTGGGCGTACAGGTAGTTGGACGGGGGGAGCGGAGGCCCTCCTCCGTAATCGGTGGTGGCCACTCCGAGGTACCCGTCCCACTCGGCGCCGTATTGGGTCAGCCAGAGCTGGGGATCTCCCGCCGTGTTGTTGCTCGGGTTGACCTGCTCCGGATAGGTCTGCACGTTCAAGGTGGACAGCCGTCGATCGAGGAACTGGCGTTGCGTGCTGTGTTTCACCAGGTCGTAAACGTGAATCAGGGTGGAGACCTTCTGCTCCGCCACGACCACAAGGGCGGGGGAATTCGCCGTCCCCTTGTTCTCGAGGACGCGCCCTACGGAATCGACTTCATAGTAGCCGTGCGCCCGGAACGAAAACTCCGTGGACCAGGTGTCGAGATCGGCCTTGTCCACGTCGCCGAACCGGGCCCCCATGTACTCGTCGAAGTTGAACTTATTGATGTGCGAGTTCGGATTCGCATTGGCCTTGAGAATGTTGATCTGCGCCAGCCGGCGGTTCGGGTTGGGATCGAAGGGACTGCCGGGCTGGGTGGCCAGGAAGTCCAGGAACTTGTACCACTCGGTGTAGGTGCGGAAGGGGCCGCCGGGGAACTCGTTCGCGGGCACGACGGTCTGGGGCCAGGGCGTGATGTTGTAGCCCGGTTCGCCGGGCAGCAGGTAGTTCATGGGGTGGCTCAACGCCGCGGAACCGTTGGGATCCACCATCGCGGGGGTCGGGGTGTCGTAGGGGCTCCCGTTGTTCCTCGCCCGCTTGGAGAGAATGTGACAGGCCACGAAATGCGCGATCGCCGGAGTGATCACCTGTCTCTGGGCATTGGTGTAGCCATTCCCTTCGTAGTTGGCGCGCGAGCCGGCGCCCCCGACGGTCCAACTCGAGTAAGGCTGTCGGTCCCAGAACACGCCCGAAAGTCCCTCCATGGTCGCCCGAAGGCTGTGGTACGGAGCGGTATTGATGTTCATCGGCGCGCGAGGCTGCAGGACATCGTTCGTGAGCGGCCAACTGCCGGCGCCGCTCAGGACGCTCTCCTGACACTGCTGGGGAGGGCCGAAGTGATCGTTCCCCTGATGAAAAACGCTTTGGGAGGGCTGCTGGTTGACGAGCCGGTCACAGGCACAGGAGGCGGAAGGAGAGGCGCCCACGGCCGCAAGCGTGGCCGTGGCGAGGTCTGACGCCACGGGCAGGAGAGGATCGGCCGGAGGTTCCAGCGTCGCCAGGGCCGCCCGGACCAGCCCGTCGACGTCGTTCGTCGCCGGTCCCGGAGGACCGTAGTCGGGCCGGGAGGCCAGCCCGGTGCCGGACGGCGAATAGTAGAGGGTCGGGTCGTTGGGACGCATGTGCTGAAGCTTCGAGGGATCGAGGGTCGTGCGATCCACCCAGGCGTGGGCCGTCAGAAACTGGGACACGATCTCGAAATCGTGATAGCCCGAGGGGGCGTTGGTGGGTGTGGTGTCGTAGTACACCGTCGGCATCCCCGATCGCTGCATCTCGCTCTTCATCAGAATATTTCGGCCCAGGTTGTTTCGGATGGCCTTGACCCGGTTCCCGATGTCGGCCCCGCTCGTGGAGAGGGAATAGCCGTGGGGGCAACGGACGGGCGGAATCGTGGAAAGCCCGAGACCGGCGGGCGGCGAGGGCGGATTGGACTGGAGGACCAGACCGAGCCGGTTGAGCATGTCGATCCACGATTGGGAGAGATTCGACGGTCCCGGGGCCCCGGGCGGAACAGATACGCCCGCCGGGTCCGGTCCGTTCACGTAAAACTGCCCCGCCGTGTCGACGACACGCACGCTCACGACGTCGCCGGTCCGAAATCGCGAGGGCTGGAACGGAGTCCCGCCCGAGCCGGACCCCTCCGGGAAGGTCGTCGGATAGGTCGGACTGGCGCCGGGGACGGTCACTGAGAAGGTCCCGCCGTAGTACGTGCCGGGGAAGTAGGAGGTCACCCCGATGATCGTGTTGTTGGGATTGACGATGTTCCCGCCCGGGCCGAGGGCGTCGGCGTTGTAGTAGTCGCCTTTGAGCGGAAGGTAATCGGTCTGGAAGGAGCAGAGAGGCGCGCTCTCAACGGGGGTCAGGGGGCCCAGGTTCCGCGATCCGCTGTAAATCCACGGAACATTGGTCCCCTCGGCAATGGAGTAGTTCGCGAAGGCGCCGCCCGAAGGCGTGGAGACGAACTGCTGGATCTTGGAGACGGCGGTCTCAATGCCGCTCATGGCATAGATCTTGGCCCGAACCTGGTCGACATAGGTCCGGGAGATCTTGCGCTCCCCCTTGGAGACGCTGGCAAAGACGAAGGCCAGGACCGCCAGGATGGTCAAGACTCCCATCGTGACGATGAGGGCGGACGCCCGCGTCGATCGCCCGCGTCCGGTGTGCTCCGGCGCTCGTCCGCCCCGAGACTGGTTGCCCATGGGCCGTGCCTCCTTTGTCGGTTCACAGGTGCGAATTGCCGATGCCTCTGACCGCATGGCGGGCATGTTTAGCAAACAGTATTCCCGCGCGGAGAACTGGTCGGAAGTCACAGGTTCCTGACCGCTATTCGATCACGGCGAAAAACCCAAGTATTCAAGGGGGTTAGAAGAATTCACATGTTCCTCCCCGGGCCCCGGAGCGGGCGGGTGGGGGCCCGGATTCGGCGCGCTCGACCCTTGATCTTACAGCGCTGTAACGGCGTTACATGGAAGTAACTCATCCTGCCTGCCGACGGGACGAGTCCGGGGGTGCATGCATCTCCAGATCGGGGCCCCTCAGGTGGCGCAGGCCGCCGGCCGCCCGTGCCGCGCTGGGCACCGGCGGACGAGCCATCCGTGCCACCCACGCCCCCAAAGGCAGAGAGCCCGTGAGCGCGGCGCCGGACCCGACATCGCTGGATTCAAATTATAATCACTATTAAGTAATAATTTTTCTTGATTTGTTGATCTGCTTAACCTATCATGCCTCCAGTTCCGCAGGATTTCCTTGTGAGGCGCGCGACCGCTGTGCTAGGGTTTCCGCGACGTTCACCCGGCGCCGTCCGCTCCGGACGCGGCGCCGACAGCCGGGCCGGCCGATCCCGACCGGTCCACCCCCCGGTTCCCGGTCCGTCCTTTCCCTCCCTCCGGACAGGTGCCGCCGGCGAGGCGATCCCCCGGAGGCGGGATGAGCGGACACAGAATAATGGAGATGACGCCATGAAGAACAGGATCGTACGCGGACTCCTTCTGCCGGCCTTCGGACTCTCCCTCCTCGTCACTCTCGGATGCGGAAAGTCCGAGCCCACGCCGGCCCCCTCGGGCGGCGGCGGAGGATACGGCGGCGCCCCGGCCCCGGCGGCGGCCCCGGCGGCGAAGAAGAAGTGGGACCCGGCGGCGGGGACGGCGACCGTCTCGGGCGTGGTCAGTTTCAAGGGTACCCCCGCGGCCCGCGGCAAGATCGACATGAGCGGCAACGCGGAGTGCGCGGAGTGCAACAAGGGCGCCGCCGTGCTCGACGAGGATCTGATCGTGACGGACGGCAAGATCAAGAACGCCTTTGTCTGGGTGAAGAAGGGGCTCGAAGGGTGGGAGTTCGAGGCGCCCGCCACCCCGGTGACCGTGGACCAGCACAACTGCATGTATACCCCCCACGTGATCGGAATCCAGGTCGGCCAGAAGCTCCTGGCGAAGAACAGCGACGGCTTCAAGCACAACGTCAACCTCGTGAGCCAGAAGCAGGGGAAGCCGTTCAACCCCATGCAGGACGGCGGCAAGACGGATGAGTACGTCTTCGACGCGCCCGAGTTCTGCACGTTCAAGTGCAACATCCACTCGTGGATGACGAGCCGGATCAACGTCGTCGAACACCCCTTCTTCGGCGTGACCGGCGATGACGGAAAGTTCACGCTCCCCGGCCTTCCGCCCGGAAAGTACACCGTCGAGGCCTGGCACGAGCACTTCAAGGCGGCCAAGCGGATGGAAATCGAGATCAAGGACAAGGAGACGAAGGGCGACGTCAACTTTGAATTCGAGGAGAAATAGAAGATGGACCCGGTCAAATTCGGCTACTGGTTTCCGGCCGACGTCTCGACGCACGGCCCGAGCGTGGACCTGCTCATCGACTACGTCCACTATCTGGCGGTGGCCCTGTTCGTCGGCTGGGGAATTTTCATGCTGTACTGCCTCATCCGGTTCCGACAGCGGCCGGGACACAAGGCGCAGTACGAACTCCCCCATTTCAAGGGGTCGAAGTACGCCGAGGTGGCCGTCGCCCTCATCGAGCTGGTGCTGCTCCTCGGCTTCTCGATTCCCGTCTGGGCGAGCATCCGGTACGAGTTGCCCCGGACCGACGCTCCGGACAAGGTCGTGGTCCGCTGCATCGCGGAGCAGTTCGCGTGGTACTTCTGGTATCCGGGTCCCGACGGCGAATTCGAGCCGGCCAGCGCCGACCGGATCAAGCCGTCCAACCCCCTCGGCCTCCGCGACCCCTCCAGGGACGCCGTCTCGAAGGACGAGTTCCACTTCCCGGTGAACCGGCCGATCGTGGTCTACGTCACCTCGCGCGACGTGATTCACGGCTTTAACATCCCTCTCATGCGGGTGAAGCACGACGCCGTGCCGGGGCTCAACATCCCGATCTGGTTCCAGGCCACGAAGACGAATGACGAGATCTTCGCGGCGATGTCTCCGGAACGGCTCCGGATCGGTCCGGCGCTCGTCGGGCGGAAGGAACCATACATCGCGATGGAGGCGGTGAAGGCGGCGGACGGATCGGATCTGCTGAAGTCGGGCGACACGTTCGTCTTCGGTGAGGCCCTCGTCAAGGGTCTGACCGGGGCCGGCGTTCAGGAGTTGTCGGTGAAGCTCAAGTTCCCGGTCGAACTGGCCTGCGCCCAGCTGTGCGGAAACGGCCACTCGGGGATGCGGGCGGCCGTCTCGATCGACACCGAGGAGCAGTTCGCGGCGTTCATCGCGGGGAAGATGGCGAAGTAGGAGCGGGGCGCGGCCGCCCGAGAAGGGCGGCCCCCGCGGCGGAACGGAAGAGAGACTGGAGGAATCACACCCTTGACCGACACCCACCCCAACGGATCGCCCGGCGCCCGCGAGGCCCATGGCGGAGGACACGGGGAGACGTCGTTCCTCTGGAAGTACGTCTTCTCCCAGGACCACAAGGTCATCGGGATCCAGTACGGCATCACGGGGCTCTGCTTCCTCTTCTTCGGCTTCACCCTGATGATGCTGATGCGGTGGCAGCTCGCCTATCCGAACCAGCCGCTGCCCTGGCCGTGGCTCGCCGAGCTCCTCGGAAACATCCGGGCGCCCGGCGGGGTGCTGGAGGCCGGATTCTACAACCAGCTCGGGGCGATGCACGGGACGATCATGGTCTTCCTCGGCGTGGTCCCGATCGCCGTGGGGGCCTTCGGCAATTATGTGGTTCCGCTCCAGATCGGCGCGCCCGACATGGCCTTCCCCAAACTCAACATGGCCTCGTACTGGGTCTATTTCTGCGGCGGGGTCATCATGCTCGCCTCGTTCTTCGTCCCGGGCGGCGCCGCCTCCTCGGGCTGGACCTCCTATCCCCCGCTCTCCAACATCGCCACCCAGGGCCAGACCTGGTGGCTGGTGGGGATGGTCTTCCTCATCACCTCCTCGCTCCTCGGCTCGGTGAACTTCATCGTGACCATCGTCCAGATGCGGGCCCCGGGACTCAGCATGTTCCGCCTCCCCTTCTTCGTCTGGGCCCAGCTGGTGACCGCCTTCCTGCTCCTCCTCGCCTTCCCGCCGCTCGAGGCCGCCGGCGTCCTGCAGCTCATGGACCGGGTCTTCGGCACCTCCTTCTTCCTCCCGAGCGGTCTGGTGGTGAACGCGATTCCGTACGCGCAGACCACGGGCTACAGCGGAGGGGGAAGCGCGCTGCTCTGGCAGCACCTCTTCTGGTTCCTGGCGCA
This sequence comes from Planctomycetota bacterium, assembly GCA_016192525.1. Taxonomy (GTDB): domain Bacteria; phylum Planctomycetota; class MHYJ01; order JACPTZ01; family JACPTZ01; genus JACPTZ01. The sequence goes on along the minus strand of JACPTZ010000019.1, from coordinate 15,924 downwards.
TCCGGAAGTCTACGTCCTCATCCTCCCGGCCATGGGAATCGTGGCCGAGATCGTGGCGAACAATACGCGGAAGCCGCTCTGGGGATACCGCCTGCTCGTCTACGCGGCGATCTTCCTCGGCTTCATGTCGTTCATCGTCTGGGCGCACCACATGTTCATGACCGGGATGGGAACCGTCATGAGCACCTTCTTCCAGACGACGACGATGATCATCTCGATCCCGTCCGTCATCATCCTCACCTGCATGATCCTGAGCCTCTGGGGCGGCTCGATCCGGTTCTCCATCCCGATGCTCTTCGCCCTCGCCTTCCTGCCCATGTTCGCCATCGGCGGCCTCACCGGGCTCCCGCTGGGACTCACCCTCTCCGACCTCCACCTGCACGACACCTACTACGTGATCGGGCACTTCCACTACGTGGTCGCCCCCGGAACGATCATGGCGCTTTTCGCCGGAATCTACTACTGGTACCCGAAAGTCACCGGACGGAAGATGAGCGGCCTGCTCGGTCATCTCCACTTCTGGCCCACCCTGATCCTGATGAACAGCATCTTCATGCCGATGTTCTTCATGGGGATGGCCGGACTGAACCGCCGGATGTACGACCAGACGGTCTACGTCCACGGGCGGGGCGTGCAGCCGCTGAGCCTCATGGTGTCCTGGTCGGCGTGGATGCTCGCGGTCGCCCAGATCCCCTTCATCATCAACTTCTTCAAGTCCTGGAAGGCGGGCGAGAAGGTCAACGACAACCCGTGGGAGGCGACCACGCTGGAATGGGCCGCGCCCTCCCCCCCCCCTCACGGGAACTTCACGACGCTCCCGGAGGTTCATCGCGGACCCTACGAATACAGCGTCCCCGGCCAGTCGGGCGACTTCTGCCCGCAGCACGCGCGCCCTGATTCCGCCTCGGAAGGAACCCCTTCGGCGCCGCCGGTCCCGGCCGCCCACTGATTCTCTGGATTGGAGACCCCCGTGAGTACCGCGATTCCCTGGTCCGTAAAGCCCCACCCGGTCACCGGCATCCCGAACGCGAAGCTCGGCATCTGGCTCTTCCTCGCGTCGGAGGTGATGCTCTTCGGGGCGCTCTTCTCCTCGTACATCCTCATCCGGACCGGCTCCGAACAGTGGCCGATGGGCCGGACGATCCTGAACATCCCCCTCGCCACGCTCAACACGGTCATCCTCATCACCTCCAGCGTGACGATGGTGATGGCCTGGGCCTCGCTCAAGATGAACCAGTTCGGGAAGTTCAAGCTGTTCCAGACGCTGACCATCCTCCTCGCCCTCGGCTTCATGGTGGTGAAGGCGTTCGAGTACGGCGGGAAACTCCACCACTACGAGGTGACCCTCGTGGAGGGATCGGAGGCGGCCGACAAGGCAGGGGCCCTCAAGATCACCGGACACATCGATCACGCGACCGCCGGGAACGGGGGGGCGATCACGTCGTGGATCCGCTCCAGGGACGACCTCCACGACGGAAAGATCTCCTTCGTCGCCGATCCCCCCGCGGGATCGCACGAGCACCCGGCGGCCATCGAACTCGCGGCGGAGGACATGGAGCGCCTCACCTTCTTCGGTCCGCACCGCGACACCTTCTTCGCCGTCTACTTCACGCTGACCGGCCTTCACGGCATCCACGTCCTCGGGGGAATCGTCGTCCTGCTCTATTTCCTCCTCCCGGGGAGCCGGATGTGGCGCACCGACCCGGAACGCTTCACCGGCCGCATCGAGTGCACCGGACTGTACTGGCACTTTGTCGACCTGGTCTGGATATTCCTCTTCCCGACGCTGTACCTGTTGTAGGCAAAGAAGGAGATTGCGATGTCCGATCATCCCCCGCCGGCGCCCGCCGAAGCAGCGGTCATGCCCCACGGAGCCGAAGAGGTCCGCGCGCACCTCAAGATCTACCTCGCCGTCTTCTTCGCCCTCGGCGTCCTGACCGCGATCACGGTCGGCATTGCCTACCTCGATCTCCCCTCGAAGAACCTCGCGATCGCCGCGGCGATGGTCATCGCCCTGGTCAAGGGAAGCCTGGTGGCGCTCTACTTCATGCACCTGATCAAGGAAGCCCGGGTGATATACTGGTCGCTGGCCCTGTGCGTGGTCTTCTTCGCCGCGCTCATGGCCCTTCCGGTCCTCACGTCGATGGAGCACTTGTGACCGCCATGTCGCTCAAGGCCTTTCACATCTTCTTCATCCTCGTCTCGACCGCCTTCGCCCTCGGCTTCGGCGGCTGGGCCCTGCGGGAGTATGCGCGGGACGGCGGCCTCGGGATGCTCGCGACCGGCGCGGGGTCCTGCCTCTCCAGCGTGGCGCTGGCGGTGTACGGGGTCTGGTTCCTCAGGAAGCTGAAGCATGTGAGCTACCTGTAGGCAGGGCCCGGTCGGAACGAGACGGTGGTCATGCGCCAAACCGCATCCCCTTCACGGATGGCGGCGCTCCTCGGGGCGCTCCTCGCGAGCGGCGCGGGGCGAGCCTTCGGCTGAGACCTCTGCTACGGCAAGACGTCGTCGTTGGCGACGGATGGCGTGATCGCAGGAATCCTGGCGCTCCTGGTTCTGGTGGGGATGGTTCTCCTCGCTATCATCGGAGTCGCGATCTTCTGGTACCGCCGCGCCAGGGCCATCGAGGCGGCCCAGGCCGCACAGAAGGGTCGATCGGCGGCCTCCGAGTGGGGCCGCCTGCCGGAGTCCTTCGAGGTCCATTCGGACTGGGAATCGAATGCCGACGGTTCAGACACTGACGCCGGACGTCTCTCCCGCCCTTGAGGCGGTGGGATCGTCCGAGCGGGTCCGGTCTCTCGCCACGGTCGCCGGCGGCTGGCGGGCGTGGCTGTCGCTCACCAAGCCCGGCATCACGGCGATGGTTCTGGTGACCCTCCTCGCCGGCTGGTTCATGGCCGGCGGCGGAGCCCTCGGGACGCTGGCCGCCGCCCTCGCCGGGACCGCGCTCGCCTCGGGCGGGGCCTGCGCCCTCAACATGTGGGTGGAACGGGAGAGCGACCGCCGGATGCGTCGCACGATGTCGCGACCGATCCCCTCGGGCGCGATCTCGCCCTCCGCGGCGGCCCTGTTCGGCATCGTCCTCGGAATCGCGGGGGTGGGCGTCCTGGCGCTGGGGACCCACGTGACGGCGGCCGTGCTCGGCGGGGCCACGCTCCTCACCTATGTCGGGCTCTACACCCCGCTCAAGAAGATCACGCCGTACGCCTTCTTCGTCGGGGCGGCCGACGGCGCCGCGGGACCGCTTCTGGGGTGGTGCGCGTCGCGGGGGGTGGCGGATGCGGAGGCGTGGGCGCTGTTTGCGATCCTGTTCGTCTGGCAGTTTCCGCACTTCAAAGCGATCGTGCGGATGAACGCGGGGGACTTCGCGCGGGCCGGGTTTCCGACCTTCTCCGGATCGCCGTTCCCCTCCTCCCTCCTCCTCGTGGCGGTGAGCCTCGTGCCGTACCTGCTCGGCATGTCCGGCGGGGTCTACCTCGCCGGGGCGCTCCTCCTCGGCCTCGCCTTCACCCTCTGTGCGGCGGTGCCCCGTCTCCAGGCCCGCCCCCTCTTCGTCGCCTCCCTCGTCTACCTGCCTGCCCTGCTGGGGCTGCTCACGCTCGCGAGCCGGTGATGGGTGGCACTTGAAACCGGGGGCCGCGGGACCGTACGAGGTTATGTCCCGCCTCTTGTCATCCTGAGCCTCGGCCGCAGGCCGAGGCGAAGGATCACCAGCTTGTGCGGTTCGCAGACTCCATCGTTGGCGATCCTTCGCTCAGCCGGCCAAACGCCTGTCCGCCATCTCCGCAACACAGATGGCGGACAGGCGTGTGGCGGAGCGGCCGGCTGAGCTCAGGATGACAATGCGGTAACCTCGTACGCGGGACCTACCACTCCACCCGGTACAGCATGACGTAGATCACCACCCCCGTGATCGAGACGTAGAGCCAGACGGGCATCGTCACCTTCGCCCACTTCCGGTGCGAGTCCCACAGCTCCTTCCAGCCCAGCCAGGCGGTCCGGAGCGCGAGGACGGGCACCGCCGCCGCCAGGACGGTGTGGCTCGCGAGGATCGCCAGGTACGCGGTCCGGGCCGTCCCGCCCCCCGGAAAGCGGGCCGATCCGGCCTCGAAGTGATACACGAGATAGCAGATGAGGAAGGCCGCGCTGACGCCCATCGCCGCGATCATGCAGGCCGCGTGCGCCGTGGGCCGGCGGGCCCGGATCAGAACCAGTCCCGCCAGAAGCAGGAGGCCGGCCGAGGCATTGAGCGAGGCGTTCACCGCGGGCAGGGATCGCACGGAGCGGAGGGGCGGGGCCAGAAGGACCCGTGCGTCCCGGACGAGGGCCGCGACCGAGTCGGGTTCGAGCCCGCGATAGGCCCGCATCCCGCCGTCGCGATCCACGAGTACGAAGTACGAGGAGTGCACGATGATCCGCTCGGGGGCTCCCGCCTGCTCCTCGAAGGCCTGCAGAAACCCCTTCGAGAGGAGATCGACGATCGCCTTCCGGTCGCCGGTCAGGAAGTGCCACCGACCGGGCTGCGCCCCGTGGAGCCCGGCATAGGCGGCCAGCACCTCCGGGGTGTCGAAGGCGGGATCCACCGTAATGGAAACGATGCGCGCCTCGGAGGGGAGATCGCGCTGCAGCCCCTCGAAGGTGTGCGTGAGCTGCGGGCAGGGATTCCGGCAGCGGGTGAAGATGAAATCGGCGATCCAGACCTTCCCGGCGAGATCGCCCGACCCCAGCGGGCGGCCGGACTCGTCGGTGAGGGTGAACGACGGCACGGTCCCGTAGACCGGCGGCGCGTCCCCCCGGAGGGTCGAGGGCGGTCGAAGCAGAAGGAACAGCCCGTGCGCGGCGGCGGCGGCGAGGAGAAAGGCGAGAACGGCGCCGGCCAGGGCCCGGGGACGGGCGGGACCGGGCGAGTCCGTCGTCATACCGACGCTCCCTCCGTCATCAACCTCCCCCGCGCCCTGAGGCGCTCGAGTTCAGCGATGATGCGGGACCAGTAGCGGGTGTCCGAACGGCAGTGGGCCATGATCTCCTCGAATCGGACGTGCCGTACAACACGGCCGCCTGACCGCTGATGAGCAGGTAGTCCACGCGCCTTCGCTCAAGGGCGCGGCCAAAGTTTCGCATCGTGGACCTTCTGCGGATCGGGAAGGAGCCGGCGCAGACGCCAGGACCGTTCGAGCCGCTGCGCGGGCGTGGGGTGACGGCCGACCATGGCGTGGAAGTCGAGACCGGCGAGGGTGAGATCCCCGGTGTCGGGGCGCGGGATCGGCCGGAGTGGGGAACGCCTTCTGGAGCGCTTCATCGTCCTCATCGTATCATCGCGGACGGAGGGGCGCCAGTGTGGCGAGCAGATTCGCCGCCCTCCAAACCGCACCCTCAGCGCGTCGCCCGGACGGAGACGAGCGCCAGCGCCACCGAGAGGGCCAGGATCAGGGCCCCGCAGACCACATGCGCCGTGGTCCAGGCCGGGTCCTTCGCCGTCCAGATCACCTGCGCCCCGAGAAGGACCTGCGCGAGAAGCAGGAAGAGGAGCAGGGCCGCGAGTCGCGCCGCGCCCGGAACGCCCCATTGGAACGTGCGCGCCGCGACGACGATCAGAGGCGCGAGCACGACCAGCGCCGCCGCACGGTGGGCGAAATGCAGGGTGATATCGAGCGAGGTGAACGGGGGGAGCACCTTTCCGAAACAGTCGGGGAAGGTGGGAATCGTGAGGGCCGGCTGGGTGTGCCGGATGACGGCCCCGAGCATGATCTGGGCGAACACCACGGGCGCGAGGGCGATCGCCCACGGCCGGACTCCCCTCGCCT
>JACPTZ010000019.1:0-10087 GCA_016192525.1 Planctomycetota bacterium | reverse complement strand
CCCTCGCCTCCCTCCCCCCGGCCTCCGCGTGCCACCACGGAGAGGTGACCACGGCGATCGACGTGGTGAGGCACAGAAACAGGTAGGCGAAGGCCGCGTGCGGGATCGCGATCAGGCGCTGGTCTCGCAGCACGCGCAGACCGCCCAGCGTCCCCAGCACGATCACCCACCCCACCGCCAGCCCCCCCAGCCTCCGCACGGCCGGGCGCGGATCGGAGCGGTAGAGCCAGACCGCGAGGGCGATCGTCAGCAGCCCCAGCGTCGCCCCGACGAGCCGGTGCCCGTGTTCGGCGAACTTGTGGACGTCCTCCACCCATCCCTCGGGAAAGAGCGAGCCCTGCGAGAGCGGCAGGAACCACCAGTCGGTGAACGCCATCCCCGCGTCGCGGCTCGTGACGTTGCCGCCGGCGAGAAGGACGAACAGCGTGAAGCACGCCACGATGACGGAAAACCGGTGGAGGGCGCGCGACAAGACTCTTTTTTCCCTGTGTTGTTGCCGTGTACGAGGTTACCGTCCCGTTCCTTGTCATCCTGAGCCTCGGTCGCAGGCCGAGGCGAAGGATCACCAGCGTGGGCGGTTTGCAGACTCCGACGATGGCGATCCTTCGCTCAGCCGGCCAAACGCCTGTCCGCCATCTGTGTGGCGGAGCCGCCGGCTGAGCTCAGGATGACAATGCGGTAACCACGTACGTTGCCGTCTCTTCTGCTTTTTCTTCTTTCGCCTTTTGCTCTGTCGCTGTTGTTTCTGTTGTTTCTTCTTTCACCGTCTCGTCTTCTTCTTTCCTTGCCGCTTCTTCCGTTCCCGTCATCCTCCGTTTTCAATTCGCGTCATTCGCGCCCTTCGCGGTTCTCCCCCCGGCGCCCTTCGCGGTCCCCTAATTGAGCTTCCCCAGCAGCCGGTTCAGATCCCGCCGGGCCAGGGTGTAGTCCGGATTGGCTGAAATGGCCCGCTTCAGTTCGTCGATCGCCTCATAGGGACGGTTGAGATGCTCGTAGACGCGGGACAGATTGTAGTGCGGATAGTGGCGCGCCTCATAGTCCTTCGCGAAGATCGCCTTCTGGAACCAGGGGATGGCCTGCTCCCACTCCCCCTTCTCGATCAGATAGGCGCCAATGTCATTGTACGGGTTACCGAACTCGGGATCGATCTGGATCGCGATCATGCACTCCCGGATCGCCGCATCGGTCTTCCCCTGGAAGGAGTAGGCCCAGCCGAGGAAGGTGTGGGCCTTCGCCGTGGGGTGACAGTCGATCGACCGCCGATAGAGCTGAACCGCCGTGTCGAGATGCCCCTGCATCTGGGCCTCGTAGGCACGCTGGAAAAAGTGCTCGGCCTCGAGGGCCGGCGGGTTTTTCGGATCGGGGAGGTCGGCGGGGTCGGACATGGCCGTTCGCCGCGGCTTAGTGCGCCTCCGGATTCGGCGGAGGGGTCGAGGGCCCCATGAACGGCAGGATGGTGTCGCCGCTCATGATGTGCGCCATCGCCATCAGGAAGAGCGCGATGGGGATGGTGCCGCAGATCTGGATCGTGAAGAACTTGCGGAAGGTGGCGCGGATCTTCATCAGCCGTGTCTCGGGCCCCGCCCGGTAATCGTACTCCACCTGCCCGCTGGCGCGGATCTGCTGCGCCTTCGCGATGCACAGCGGAATCCCCAGGACGAGGGCGACGTAGAGGATGTCGGTGAGGCCGCCCCACTTCGTCTGTAGGACGATCCCGAGCACCAGATCGAGCAGCGCCATCAGTCCGCAGACGTTCGCCAACGAGGAGAACCGCTGGCTCCGCGCGGTGGGGCCGTGCCTGCTGGTGTCGGTGACCGGGGCGTCCGCCATCCGGATCCTCCCTCACGGAACGAGAACGATCTTGCCGAAGTTTTCCCTCGCCAGCATCCGCTCCTGTGCCCGGGCCGCCTCGGCCAGCGGGAAGACCCGGTCCACGACCGGTTTCAGCGCCCCGCGCTCCGCCAGCCGGAGGACCTCATGGAGTTCCCATCGGGACCCCATGTACGATCCTATGATCGACAATTGGCGGGCGTACAGATAGCGCAGATCCAGCTCGGCGAGCGTCCCACCCGTCGCCCCGCAGGTCACCAGTCGGCCCCCCTTGGCCAGCGACGCCACCCCCTTCCGGAAATTGTCTCCGCCGGTGTGCTCGAAGACCACATCCACTCCGCGACCGCCGGTGAAGCGCCTCACGGCCTCCGCCAGGTCCTCTTTCGAGTAGTCCACCGTTTCATGGGCCCCGAGTTCCCGCGCCCGGGCGCACTTCGTTTCCGACCCCGCCGCGGCGAGGATCCGCGCCCCCGCCTGCCGCGCGATCTGGATCGCCGAAGTTCCCACCCCGCTCCCCGCCCCCATCACGAGGAGGTCCTCCCCGGATCGAAGCCCGGCCTTCGTGTGCAGCATGTGCCACGCCGTGAGCGAAACGAGCGGAAGCGCAGCCGCCTGTACGAAGTCCAGACCCGCCGGAACGGGGAACAGATTCTCGATCGGGACGGCGACGTACTCCGCGTAGCCTCCATCGACCTGAAACCCCAGGATGCGAAACCCGGCGCACTCCGAGTCCCGACCGGCCGCACAGGAGGGGCACCGGCTGCAGCAGATCCCCGGCGCCACGAGAACGCGATCGCCCGGCTTCGCGCCTCCTCCCCGCACGTCGGCGATCTCCCCCGCCACGTCGCACCCGGAGACGTGAGGAATCGTGATCGCCGGACCCCGCAGCCCCTCCCGCACCCAGATGTCGAGATGGTTCAGGGCGCAGGCCTTCACCCGGACGAGGGCCTCCCCGCTCCGCAGCTCGGGGATCGGCACCTCCTCATGGCGGAGCCGGTCGATTCCGCCGTGCTCGTGAAAAACCACCGCCTTCATCATCAGGTCGCCGCTCCGGCCTTCGCCTCCGCGAGCGCCTCCCGCATCTCAGGATCGACGAACTGCTCCTCCTGCGGAATGAACCGGTTCAGATGGTCCAGCCCCACCGCCTCCTTCATCAGCGCGCGGGCGATGACCAGCCGTTGAATCTCGTTCGTCCCCTCGTAGATCTGCGTGATCTTCGCGTCCCGCATGTACTTCTCGATCGGGTAATCGCGCATGTAGCCGTAACCGCCGAAACACTGGACGGCCTGTGTGGTCACCTCCATCGCCGTGTCGGTGGCGAAGCACTTGCACATCGCGGCGACGCGCGAGACGTCGGTCGCCCCGGCATCCAGCGCGCGGGCCGCGGTGTGAACGAGCTGCCGCGAGGCCTCCACCCGGGTGGCCATGTCGGCCAGCTTGTGCTGCATCGCCTGGAACTGGATGACCGACTGGCCGAACTGCTTCCTCCGGCCGGTGTACAGGAGGGCGAGTTCGAGCGCCCCCTGCGCCAGCCCCACCGCCTGGGCGGCGACGCCGGGACGGGCGCAATCGAGCGTCTTCATCGCGTGGCGGAACCCGTGTCCCTCATGCCCGCCGAGAAGGTTCGAGGCCGGCACGCGGCAGTCGCGGAACCGCACTTCACGGACGGGGACGCACCGGATCCCCATCTTGTCCTCTTCCTTGGTGAATTCGAGCCCGGGGGTGTCCTTCTCCACGAGGAGGGCGCTGATCCTCTTCGAACGCGACCGGGGGTCGGTCACGGCGAAGACGGTATAGAGGTTGGCCGCGCCCCCGTTCGTGGTCCATTTCTTCTCGCCGCTGATGATGAAGGTGTCGCCGTCGCGGCGGGCGCGGGTCATGAGCGCTCCGGCGTCGCTCCCGGCGAGCTTCTCGGAGAGGCAGAAGGCCGTGAGCGTCTTCCCCTGGGCGATCTCGGGGAGCCAGCGTTTCTTCTGCTCCTCCGTCCCGCCGACGATGAGCGGGAAGGACCCGAGCGCATTCACGGCGAAGAGGACGCCCACCCCGCCGCAGGCCCGGGAGAGTTCCTCGACGACGATGCAGAGGTTCATCGCCCCCCCGCTCGCGCCGCCGTAGGCCTTGTCGATCCAGACCTGGAAGAGGCCCGCTTTCGCGATGGCGTCGCGAATCTCCCAGGGATACTCCTGCGCGCGATCGTACTTCGCCGCGAGCGGACGGATCACCTCGTCCGCCACCTTCCGGGCGCGGTCGCGCCACGCATAGTTCTCCGGCGTCCAGGTACCCTGCATGACGGGGACCTTTCGAGGGTTCGGGTTTTGGCGGATGGGGACAGATTAGCGGGGCGCGGCGGCGGGTGTCAATGATTGGGGGGTCACCACTTCACGGGGACCTTCTTCGGTTTCCCCCAGTCGTCGATCATCACGTGCCCGTTCTTCTGACCGAAGCGATAGACGTCCGCCGTCAGCCGGACGTCATCCTTGCAGTAGCTGATAAGCTTGTCCATCTGGCCGGAGCGAAACCACTCGATCGCCTCGAGACCGTGCCCGCTCTTCTTCGCGCCGAGCGTGGCACCGGCGACATTGTCCAGTTTCACCCGGTGCCCAAGGATGCTCTCGAGCGACTCCAGCAGGTCGAAACACGCGATCTTCGAGAGGTCCCTGGACGTGTACGGCGCCAGCACCCGGAAGTCGAACCGCCGGACATGGAACCCGACCACCCGCCTGGCCGCCAGGAGGGCGTCGATCAGCGACCCGACCTGTTCCTCCGTGTAGACCTGGAACTCGTCCGTGTCGAGGTCCATCGTGATCCCGACCGACATCTTGAGGGCGCCGATGTTGTTCTTGCCGCCGACGTCGTCGAACGAGTTCTGCGTCTCGAGGTCGAACGAGAGGGTCTTCGGTTTCGTCACGGGGCCGCCGAAAAGCGAGGGCTGGGTGTAAACGGGCTCGGGCATGGAAGTGCTCCTCGGGAAACCGGAATCCGCCGGGACAGTCGCATGGTAGGCCGCGGGGGCCGTCCGGTCAATCAATTCTCCCCCTCCGCGTCTCCCCTCCGCGTCCGTCCTCCGCGTCCGTTCTCCGCGTCTCCGCGCCTCCGCGTGAACCCCTCCGCGTCTCCCCCTGCGCGTCTCCTCCTCCGCGTCTCCTCCTTGCCTCCCCGCCCGGATTGTGCGAAAGTGCCCCCATGCACATTACCCTCGCCCACTCCCCCGACCCTGACGACGCCTTCATGTTCTACGCCCTCGCCCATGGGAAAATCCCCGCCGGCGAGTTCGAGATCACGCACCATCTCTCCGACATCGAATCGCTCAACCAGGCCGCCGCCGAGGGTCGTTTCGAGGTGACGGCGGTCTCCTATCACGCCTACGCGTATCTGGCGGACCGCTACCTCCTCACCTCCTGCGGCGCCAGCTTCGGCGACCGCTGCGGCCCGATCCTCGTGGCCCGGGAACCGCTGGAGCGGGAGGATCTCACCACTCGCATCGTGGCGGTTCCGGGCGTGCGAACCTCCGCCTACCTGGCCCTCAAGCTCTGGGCTCCGAAAACCCCGACGGCGGTCTTCCCGTTCGACCAGATCCTGGAGGCGGTCCGGACCGGAGCCGTGGATGCGGGTCTGCTCATCCACGAGGGACAACTCACCTACGCCGGACAGGGCCTGAGGAAAATCGTCGATCTCGGAGAGTGGTGGCACGGGGAGACCGGCCTCCCCCTCCCGCTCGGCGGGAATGCGTTGCGTCGCGACCTCGGACCGGACCGGATGCGGGCCCTCGAGCGGCTCATCCGCGAAAGCATCGAATACGCCCTCGCCCACCGCGGGGAGGCGCTCCCCTACGCCATGCGGTTCGGCCGGGGATTGGATCGCGATCGCGCCGACCGGTTCGTCGGAATGTACGTGAACGAGTGGACCCGCGACTGCGGCGCAAAGGGGCGTGAGGCGGTGCGGCTGTTCCTTCGTCGGGGGCACGAGGCGAAGATCCTGCCGGCGATCGTGGAGCCGGAGTATGTGGAGGGACAGAGTCCGGCTTAGTCCTGCAACGCTAGTCTAAGAGCCTGAGAAGAAATGCCCCAGGACGACAAGTGCCGGGCTCTTGTCATCCTGAGCGTCCGCCGCAGGCGGACGCGAAGGATCACCAGCCTATGCGCCAAACCCGCTCCAGTACTGGTGATCCTTCGCCCTGCCCGCCAGACGGAGGCGGGCAAGGCTCAGGATGACAATCTGGCGCCTCGCACGTCGGCGCATTTCTTCTCAGGCTCTGAGCGAAGCCGAAGGGGGCCGCTACTCGGAGCTACGGTGTTCTATTCATGAATAATCCGGGTTAGTGGTCCGGCCCAGGCTCAATGCCGGTCGAATCGGCCTCACAGGTCCGAGGGCTTGCCTTGCAGGGGCACGGCGCCGCCGTGCCCCCGCGGGGAATCGGCTCGTCCGGCGGGGTTTGGGGCCGGCACCTCGTGGCCACGCATACTGCGTGCTCCCCCGAGGGCCCGAGCGAGGAGCGGACCCCGTCGAACCCCGCCGCCCGCGCCCAGGACTCGATTCTCGAGAGATCCCGGTTCTGCGTGACCCGCGGCGATCCGTCGTGGTCCCGGGGAGCTCCGCTCCACGGGGCGTCCCTCCGGTCCCCGCACGACACGGTCAGCACGAGGTGTCCCCCCGCGGCCAGCATGTCGTGGGCCGAGCCGAGGAGCCGCCGGAACTCAAGGTCAGCCTCGACCTGGTCCGGCCACCCCGAGGCGACGACGATCAGGGGACGCGCAGCGAGAGTCGGAATCGAGATCCGCTCCACCCGCGGATCCGCGCGGATGAACTCGATCCGGTCGCGTCCCAGCGTCTGCGCCAGTCGGCGCCCCTCGCCGAGCGAGACCGGGTCGGGATCGAGCACGGCCGCCGAGACCCCGGCATGTCCGATCTCGCCGAGCAATTCGATCAGATACCGCGCCGGAGCCCCGCCGAGATCGACGATGTGGACCTCGTTCTCGGCCGGGCGATGGAGCCGGATCAGATCCCGCAGCGTTTCCTGCAGTCGGTGTTGTCTCTCCCGCAGGGCGGGCCAGTCGAAGTGGTTCAGAAACCATCGGTCGACCCTGCGACCGATGTACCCCCAGCCTTCGGCATTGTTGCGACAGGCGTAGTCGAGCATGAGGCCGGAGTCGAAGCCGAACCGGTGACCGATCTGGAGTCCGGCGCTCAGCGGCGTGGAGAGGGAGAGAAAGAACCGCGCGAGCATCTCCCGGACCGACCGTCGCGGCGGGGGTGACGTCGGCGCGTCGCGCAGAGGGAGGGCGAGTAGTCTCATGGCGCCTCCTTGGGAGGGCGGCTCCAGCGACTCGATCCCGGATCGTCTACTGCATCGCCGGGCCCGGCCTCAAGCTTGCCCTCGAGGCTGCGTGCATGACGCAGGGCGACTCGCCGACCCCGTCGCCACCGACCCGTCTCCAGATCCTCCGCCATTCTCCACTCGTGTTCGCCCGGTTCCGAGGCAAAGTGACGCTCACGACAGGCTTCGTGGGCGACGAGAACCGGAACCGCGAGCGGGGCCATCGGAACGGGCAGCACGTAGCCCAGGCAACCGGTCGCGCAGAGCACCCCCGTCACGGCCAGCGAGGCCGCTCCGGCTCGCGTCAGGACCGATCGCCCGGGCGAATGGGCTCGGGATCCCGCCGGAACCGGACGAAGCGACGGACCGGGAACGGAGTCGGTCAATTTCCGGGGAGAGCCCTCGACACTCGATCCCGCCGTTCCAGGCGCCCGCCCCGCCGCCCGGCGACCGATTCGAGCCAGGCCTGCCTTCAGGGCCAGTGGCCCGTCGAAGGCGAAGAGCACGCCGACCAGCACCCCGATCCCGTGCGCGAGCGGCACCGGGACGATCCGCGCCGCCGTGGAATCGACGAACCAGGTCTCCCCCATCGACGCCTCAAAGGCCACTTTTCCGAGGAACAGGGCCGCCGCGAGCAAGGCGGCCCCAAGGAGCAGCCGGTCGCGATGCCGGACGGCCTGCCGGATCATCGTCATGCACAGCAACCCGAAGAGCGCCGAATCGATCCCCGACAATCCCGCGTAGTAGCGCAGAGGCGGCATGCAGGCGTAGACGGCCAGCGGAATGAGGATGGCGGAGGTTGTCACGCACAGAAACACCCGCGCCCGGCCCAGACCCTCGCACAGCAGGCCCAGCAGGACGAAGGCAAAGGTGTCCCAGAGCAGATGATCCCCGGAGTAGTGGATCCAGTGGCAGGTGATCAGCCGCCACAAGTCACCCTGCAACAGCTTCAGCCGATCGTACTCGAGGAAGATGCCCAGTGAGGGCTCCGCGGCCACCAGCCCGAGCGGCAGGAGGAACAGCACCGTGAGCCACGGCAGCCGCGAGATCGGTGAGGATGTCGTGACGTCAGGCGGCCTCACGCTTCTGCCTCCTTCGCGCCAGGATGGCCGTCGCCGCGAGCGCCAGGACCACTCCCCCGCTCACCGGGTCGATCGCGCCTCCGCCGATGCGGGGACCCCACCCCCCACCGGATGACTTCCGACCGGAGCCCGATCCTGAGCCATTCGCCGGAGGCGGACTCCGCATCCCTCGACCTGCCGCCGATCGGGCGGGAAGCGGCGCCGCCGCGGGCGGAACACTCGCTCCGGGGACGCCGGCGGCACCCTGCCAGTATCGCACGGGCCCGTGGGCACCCTCCTCCCAGCCCGCCGGGATGGGCACGGGTACGGCCACGGCCGTCGGCGGGCCGTTCCTCGTCTCGCGCGAAGGCTCCGAGTCGACCACGAGGAATGAGGTGTACTGAGTGACAATGCCGTGCGTCGTCCCGAGACGGACGATTTCTGCGCGAATGCCGGCCTCATTGGCCGGCTCAACGTCCAGCCGGTCCTCCAGTTCATCGACCTTCGCCCGGGCCCACATGGAGACCACTCCGGCGGCCTCCTCCGGGTCGCTGAGAACCATCAGGGGGACCTCCTCGCGGAACTCCCCCGCGGGACCGGTCGCCCTCATCACGGCCCGGGTCGATCCCGAGATGCGCAGTTGCCCCTTGGCCAGGACGGGCTGTCCGGCGAACAGATCGGGAATCCGTGAGGGACACACTTCCTTGGCCTCGCCGTTCTCGAGGTCCACGACCACGTTGGAAAGAACCGGGCGGGACATCCGCTCGGAGAGGTCCTCAATGGCCTTCGGAATCTCGCGCGGGTCCGAGAAGATCCGGCACGTTCCACCCCCCAGTCGCGCCAGCTTCTCCAGGAAGTAGTCGTTCGGGGCCGTGTCGATCCCGAACACATGGATCCTGCGATGTCCGACCAGGGGCTGGATGCTGCGAAAGATCTCAGCCTCGTTTCCGACCTGACCGTCGGTGATCACCACCACAAACCTCAGCAGATCGCCCGGCGTGTCCTCGGGCAATCGGGGCATGGCCTCCTGCAGCGCGGAGAGGATTTCGGTCCCCCCTTGCGGACTGAGGGCCCGGACCCACGCCTCAGCGGATCGGACTTCTTCGGCGGTGGCCGGTACGGGGTCTCGGGCGTAGTGGACCGGGGATTCGGAAAACGCGATGATGGCAAACGAGTCGTCCGGACGGAGCGAACCGAGGAACCCGAGGAGCGCCTCGCGCGCGGCCTCGAACTTGATTCCCGACATCGAACCGGAACGATCGAGGACGAACGTGGCCTCCCGGCGCACCAGCTCCTGTGGTGCGGGAGACGCCTGCGGGACGAGGAACAGGAAGAAGTGTCCGTCCGCCCCCGGCGAGCCCGACGCGATGAGGATGGACTCCGGCCGCTCCGAGGCCAGCCGCAGCCGCAGGACGAAATCCCGGTTCGGAATCTCGTCCTTCCGGCGAAGCGTGAGTCGGGTCTCGCCCTCGGCCGGGCGTTCCTCATCGATCTCGTGACTGAGGCATTCCATCTCACGGATCGGAACGCCGGGGAGGAGTCGAACCTCCAGCGTAATGCCGTATCCGGGACGAACTCCCTTGCGGAGCATCGCCGGTGTGATCCGGCTCGCGTCCGGCACACGGTCCGTGTCCTCCTCGGTCCCCTCGCCGGAGCGGACGCCCAGCGATGAACCGGGGATGTAACGGGGCGCCACGACCATCGGGAAGCGCACGGTGTACGCGTCCCGGTCGTACTTGAGGGCATGGACGTACTGCAGGCTGACCTTGATGTTCTCCCCCGGATCCAGATTCGCCACCGACGCCGTGAAGATGTTTGGACGCTCCTGCTCCAGCAGTCCCGCGCGCTGCCCCTGATCGCGTGCCGATTCGTAGGACTGCCG
>JACPTZ010000018.1 GCA_016192525.1 Planctomycetota bacterium | reverse complement strand
GCCGCCCCGGGGGCCGGGGTCATCGTGCAGTACCTCGTCGACGTTGACTACAGCGACTTCACCGCGGAGGTGGAGGACAACGGCGATCGAGTGGACCTGGGGGCCTATGGGAATACCGATACGGCCTCGCTCTCGGGCGTATCGTGGGTGGGGGGGGACGGCATCACCTGGACCGGAGACGGAGGCACCTCGTCATGGGCGGATCCGCTCAACTGGTCGAATCGGCGTGTTCCGCTCTCGACCGACGACGTCTTCATTCCCGATCGCGACTTCGATCCCATCCTGGACGCGGTCGCGGAGTGCCGCGACTTGACGATCTCCAACTATCCGAATGACAGTCCGGCGGCGACGGGGGGGACGCTCACCCTGGAGGACGATGCCTTCACCCTCTCGATCGGCGGAGACCTGACGGTCCAGGGATCGCCGGCCACAACCTGGAACCACACCGGCGGCGCGGTGAGCGTCGCCGGAGATGTGACCCTCACGGGGAACTTCTCCAATACGGGCGGGACCTTCACGCTCAACGGGACGAGTGTCGCGGGGCAGGCGGTCGCCGCGGCCAATCCCACGTTTCACTCCCTCACGATCGACAACACCGGACCCGGCGCCACCGTGGCGATGCCCTCCGGCGGCTGGGCGGTCGCCCTGGACTGCACGATCGAATCCGCGGATGCGGTCACCTTCGGGACGGGAACCGTGACCGTCGGCGGGGATCTGACGAAGAACTCCGCCGGGACCCTGACCGCGACGAGCGGAACTCTCTCCGTAGCCGGAGACTTCTCGATCGGCGCCGGCGGGTTCGTCCACAACGCCGGAACAGTCACTCTGAACGGGACCTCGAACCAGGCCCTGGTCACCGGGGGATCGGCCTTCTCGACGCTCTTCCTCGACAACGGCGCCGCCGCCGCGGTGCTCACGACGACGGGGAATCTCATCGTCGCCTCCGACCTCACTCTGACCGCTTCAAACGAGGCCCTCTTCGTCATCCGGGACGGCGCTCACTCCTGTACCGGAAGCGTGACGGTGAGCGGGGGGACGATGGGGTTCTCTCCGTCGACTTCCGGTCTTTTCACTGCCGGAGGTCCCTTCACGGTGGCCGCCGGGGCCGCGCTGACCCTCTCCGGCCCCTCGGTGCTTCGTCTGCCATCGACCGGACTGATTGTCCATGGGAGTCTTTCGGCCCTCGCCGACACCGCCCGGCCAAAGATCACAACCTCGGGAACCGAGGGCGGGTCCGCGGCCGCCGATCACTACGCGCTCGACTTCAGCCCGGCCGGCGCGTCCGACACCATCAACCTGTACGGGATCGACATCTCCTCTCCCGACGCCGACGGCCTCGACATCAACGCCAACGGAGGCCAGGTGGCACGTCTCGACGACATCAATTTCACGAATGGAAACTACGGCACTCAGTCTCCGGATGCCTACACCAACACCTATCTGACCCTTCGAGGGGTCGCCTCCGGGACCTATACGTTCAGGCTGAGCCGGTTCGACCGCCATTGCCGGTACAACGTCAAACTTCGCGGTTTCGGCGGGCTCCCGGGAACGAGCACGGCCGTGATCACGATGGAGAATGCAGGCGGGGAGAAAGGCGATGCCGATGGCGGAGACACCCCCGCCGGCGGAGGCGAGACCTGGACCGGGGAGGGTCGCGACGGCGACCCCGATGGCGACGCCCACATCACCTGGGACTATTTCAAGAAGTGGATCGGGAGCGTCAATACAATGTGGAGCCTCGGGGCCAACTGGCAGGGGGGGACGGCGCCGCGGACCAGCGCCCCTTTCGAAGACGTCCTGATCGAACCCGGCCAGCCGTGGGACCCGGTCCTGGACGTGGACGCCTCGGTCAACAGCTTCACCATCGGGGCCGGAGGGGCGATGAGCCTCAACACCACGACCCGCACCTTCACTATTCAGGGGGACAACTTCCGGACCTTTGGCGGGAGCATGGATCCCGGCAACGGGACCATCGTCTTCAGCGGGACGGCGATGCAGGAGGTAAACGTCGGGATCAATCCGATCTACAACGTCGTCGTACGGAAATCGGGTGGCACGGTGAGGCTGGCGGCCAATCTGGTCGTTCGGAATGACTTCGACCTTGAAGACGGGACGGTCGATCTGGCGGGGTATGCGCTCACGATCGGGGACCCCGCGTACGGCAGCAGCATGGGGTTCACGCTCGACAGCGACAACGACGCCGACGGCACCCTCCTGATGGGTACGACCTCGGCCCTGACGACGCGCCGGTCCGCCGTGACAAACCGGGCGACGATCTCCATGACCGGGACCTCTCTCTGGAACGCGGCGGACTCCGCCGGCAGCCCCGACGACAATACGATCACCCTTGGTCCGGCATCCGGAAGCGGCGGATCCTTGAGCATGACCGATTCGGCCCGGATCGTCGTGGGAGACGGCGACGGGACGGATGCGCTCCTGACGCAGGGCGCGGCGATCTTCACGATGACGGCGGTCTCGGGTGCCGCGCCCCGACTGGAGGCGGCCACCGGATCCGCGAGTCTGACCTTCAACGCGCCCTTCAGGACGGTCCGATACGCCTCATCGAAGCCGACGATCACCCGACGACTCGTCGATTCCGGGTACTTCGGCGTGCTCCTGACCGACATCGTGGACATCCAGGGACTCTCGATCTCCTTCGCGAACACGGGGGGAGTGAACGTCGCGGCCAGCGCCACGCTGACGAATCTGAATTTCATCGAGTTTGCGAGCGTCCAGCCGGGGTCGGACAGCGGGCACCTGAAAATCGCCCGCGCCGCTCCCGGCGCCCTGGTCTCAGAGGGATGTTCGTTCGACGACAGCTACGGCGCCACGGGGGGGAACATCTACCTGGCGAATTCGGGCGGCCCCACGTTCACCCTCACGATGAGCAACGCGGCTGGGGTGGGAGCCGGGGACGCGGAGGAGGACACGATCCCGGGCACCGTCTCGGAGGGGGCCGGCGCTGAAATCGAGTGGGTTTCGCGAAAGGCATGGGCCGGACGGTATCGTTACAAGCTGCGACTCCGAGTCACGAACGGCGCCGGCTCCCCCCTTCCCGGCGGCGCGCCGGTCGAGTACACCTTTGACGACAGCGGCGCGGGAATCGGCGGCAAGCACGAGAACACAGGGAACGATGTCCGCGTCGTCTACGACGATGGGACCGTGGTGCGGGAACTCGACCGGGTCCTCATCAGGCGGTACAGCGACTCCGGATGGGGGACCGCCAGCACGCAGCGCACCCTGGCCTTCCCGACACAGTCGTCGATCGGCGCCGGCGCGTTCGACAACAACTACTACCTGTACTACGGTTATCCGAACGCCGGGGCGCCGCCCGCCGATCCGGAGGCGGTGGGGGTGGTCTTCTTCGACGGACTGGAAGGGAACTCCTTCACGGCCGGCGAGTGGATCGTCTCCTCGCCGGCGAGTTGCATCGTCACGAGCGCCACGAAGAACTCGGGCACCTACTCGGCCCGCGGGGAGACCGCCACCTCCACCCTGACCTTCACGCGCGCCCTCTCGCCGGGCCTGGCCTCGAATCTCAGACTCTACTTCGCCCGCAGCACCAGCGATCTCGGCACCAACGACGACGTCGGATTCGCCGCGAAGTACTCGGTGGACGGAAGTCTGGTACCCCGACGGCGGGTCACCGGGTCTCACCGTCGGCATGTACGCCAACTTTGACGACGTGCGCCTCTATGCCAACCACAACGGCACGCTGCCGGGGTGCACGGCCGACGGCTCCGAGATGGATCGCGGCGCACCCGGGGCCTCTCTGCCCTGGTCCGAGGGCTTCAACTGGGACCCGCCCGGCGTGCCGGAACCCAACAGCGCGGTGTCCATCGACGACACGGTCACGGACTACGCGTATGCCCCGAGCCTGGATGTCACCTCCGCCGTCACCGTCCTCAGCCTCGATCTCAGGAACACCTCCCCCGGCGCGCTGACGCTGGTGGCCTCGGCCAACCCGTTGAGCATCACGCGAGACATCGGCTTCGGCGTCGCCGGGGGAGCCACCAGCGGGTCCATCTCGTCGACGAACGGCCGGACGATCCGCGTCGGGGGGGATTGGACCTTGCACACCGGGAGCGCGTTTGGCGCGGGGACCGGCGCGGTCGAGTTCAACGGCGGCATCGCCCAATCCATCGCGGGGAGCGGATCGACGACATTCGGGAATCTCTCGGTGAACCCCGGCGTCACCGGAACGGTTCTGACCGTCAACCCGGCGTCCGGAGTCGTGACGACGGTCTCCGGGACCCTGTCGGTCGCGCCACTCCAGGAACTCGTCGTCGCCTCGAATCGGACGCTCGTGGTCGCCTCCGCGGGTTCCTCCGGGACGGCCGTGAATGTGGATGGCATTCTCACCCTCACGAACGGCTCCACGCTGGATCTCGAGGGCAAAGCCGCCCCCGATTTCACCTCGCTCAGTGTGGCCGCCGGCGGTCTTCTCCGGACGAGCGGAACGACCTCGTCATCGCGGGCTATGATCACCTCCAGCGACGTCGCGATCGACGGTGACGGATACGCCATCACCGTCGCCGAAGGGAGCGGGGTGAACCTGGATTTATATGACGTGCGGTACCCCGGGGTTGATGGGTTCCGGGTGAACGGCGCGGCGGCCCTGGCGGGGCTGGACAACGGCCGCTTCGACTATCCCTCGATCGGCGGTGTTCTCCTCAACTTCACGGCGCACTCCCATGCCCTGTTGCAGACAATCTCAGGGTGCGACTTCCGCAACACCGGCGGTGCAACCGGGGCTTTCAACGTGCGCGGAGGCGCCGGCGCCGGCCAGCACGGGATCATCACCTTCACGGACGTCACCGGCGCCTTCAGCGGCGAGGCCTTCGATGACGATCCCCAGGCCCTCGTCGTGTGGCCCGATACGCCCGGTCCCGTCGTTCCGGAACTCGTGGTCGCCATCGCCGAGGACGCCTCCGGAGGCGGAATGGGAATCCAGTTCGGCGACCGGGTCATCCTCACGTTCGACGATCCGACCAACGAATACGACGTCACCCAGTCTCCGGGCGTCGATGCGAATCTCATCTTGAGCGGGGGACACTCGTGGGGTTCCATCATCTCCGCCGTGTGGACGACGCCGAGCACGTTGACCCTCACGCTGGGCAGCGGCGCCACGGTGGTCGCCGGCGACTCCATGACGTTTGCCGCAAACACGGTCGAAAGCACCTCCGGAGGTTACGATGCCACGGACACCCCGGTCACCATCATTACCGGGACCTTTGGAGCCGACACGCCGGACATGGACCTCGCCTGGGCGGACGATCCGGAAGCGACCCAGGTGGGGGGGGCCGAAACCGGCGACGTGGTCGTGGTCCGCTTCACCCGGCCCGTGAACGCCTTCAACATCACCTCCGGCAACATCGACACCGTTCTGAGGCCGGCCGGAGGCGCCCACTCATGGGGGAGTCCCATCTCGGCGACGTACAGCGGAACGACGACCCCACTCAGCAGCGCCTGGACGGGCGGAGCCGTTCTGAACGTGGGAGACACTTCGGACTTTCCGGCCGCCATGGCCGCGGCCAATACCGTTTTCGTGCACGGCGATGACTTCACCTACACGGGGAAGACGGCGGGCACCTTCACCGGGGTGGCCGGTCTTTCCGGCGACAAGGACGCCGGCGCCCTGATCTACCGCCGGGACACCACTACGTTGACAGCGGCCTACACCGGTGGAGGGACAATTGAGGTGGGAGATGCCTCCGCCTTCGCCTCCTCGGTAACGACGGCTCTGACCGCCTTCGTGAGTGGCGACGATTTCACCTACACGGGAAGGACCGGCACGACCTTCACCGGAGTGTCAGGTCTGTCCAACAAGAACAGCGGGGCCCCGGTCTACTACGGCGACGTGGACACCCTCGTCATCCGTCTGGAGGTCGGCAATACCACCGCCACGGTGGCGGTGACGGACACCCTCACGATCGGCGCCTATACGATCATGGACCGGCAGGGGATCAACACCGCCGTAGGCTCGTCTCCCTCGATCGCGGGTGACTTCGGCGCCTCGCTGCTGGCGCTCACCGGCGCCGTCGCGGCCGATCCCGCCCCGGAGACTTCGGGATCGGGCCCGGGGGATATCGTGACGCTGACCTTCGACAATCCGACGAACGCCTACCCGATCACCGCCGGGAACATTGCGACGACGCTGCCGCTGGCCGGCTCCGATCCGCCCGGCGGACCTGCCGGGCCCACTTGGGGCACGATTGCCTCCGCCATCTGGTCGAACGCCAACCGGACCCTCACGATCACCCTGGGGTCGGGTTCCGACATTCTCGCCGCCGGCGACGCAGGAGGCGACAATACCCTCACCGTCGCCGCCGGCACGATCAAGGACTCGAGCGGGACGAACGACGCTTCGCCGGTCCCGGTGGCGCTCTCGAACAGCTTCGGGACGGCGCCGCTTCCGACGCTTCAATCCGTGTTGGCTGAGGATTACAGTGACGGAGGTCCGGGAGTTCAGGACGGCGACCGGGTCATCTTCACCTTCGACAACGCGACGGATGGCGACAGCACGTCGATATCGACCCTGGTGCCGCTGACCGCGGGATCCTGGGGCGGCCTGCAGAATCCTCCGCCGGGCGGGGGGAGTCAGCAGTGGCTGGACGGGAACAGGATTCTCGTGATCTACCTCGACAGCACGGACTGCACGATCTCACCGGCGATCACGCAGGTGCGGGACAATCCGACGTCGAGCGGACGAAACGCCTACATCGAATCCTCCGCCGGTGATCCCACCGGCACCGACGCCTTCACCTCCAATGACTCCCTGGGCTGGCCCCGGACGATCGGCGGTTCCTTTGGGGCCGGCATCGCCGGATACGTCTACGATGATCCGGATTCGCCCGTCGGGGTGTCCGGAGTGATGGTTCACTTCATCGTGAACGGAGAAGATCGCGGCGCGATCGGACCGACGGGCGCCTCGGGCTTCTTCTCGAGGAGCATGACGGTGGCCGCCGGAGATCGGATGCTGGTCTATCTCGACAACGGGGCGGCCCCCTATGCCTCCGCCGTGACCGTCAAGGGGGCGGGAGACAGCATCGGCGACCTCAACCTCTATCAGGATCACCTCATCCTCAGGAACCACAGCGGGGCCGTGACCGCCAACACTGACGTCGCCACGGCCGTCGGGGCGTGGGGGGATCTCGACATCCGCTTCAGCGTGAGCGGGACGGCCCTGAGTCTGAATGCCGGACCGCCCGATCAGACGCTTTACGTCCTGAACGACTACGCTCCGGGGGGGACCGTCACCCTGGGAGGAATCACTCACGTGCGGGTCGGGAACGGAACGCTGTCGCCGGGGGCGATCGCCCTCTCCGTAACCGGAGATCTTCGGATCGATGCGGGAACTCTGGATATGGACCCGGCCGGCACCCTCAACGTCTCAGGGGATCTCGCGGTGGCGTCCGGCGGGACACTCGACGGCACGGGGGTCTCCTCCACCCTGCGGGTCGGCGGAGACTGGACGATGGACGGCGTCTACAATCCCGGCTCGATCACCGTCGGGTTCAATGGCTCCGGCACGCAGACGATCTCGTCCGCGAGCGGGACCAACACCTTCAGCCGAATCAATGTCGGGATCGACACGAGCGCCACCACCGTCGTGCTCGGGAACGACGTCACCGTGAGTACCTCCAGTTCGGGCTCCTTCGTGGGCGAGGGCACGCTGCGCCTCAACGGGAAGACTTTGACCCTGGCGGGGTCCACCTCCTACGAGGTGCTGAGCGGCGCGACCCTGCAGCTCGACGCGGGGTCGAGGCTCGCCGTCGCCAACAACGCCACGGTGACGATCAATCCGGGCGGCGCCCTCCAGACCTCGGGCACCACCTCCCTGAGTCGCGCGGAGATCACCCGATCCGGGACGAGCGGGGCGTACTCGATCGTGGTGAACGGGGCGGTGAATCTGAACTGCTATCGCGCGATTTACCTCGACGCGAACGGGCTTCAGATCGGCGCCGGCGCCACCGTCAGCAGCTTCGACAACGGCGAGTTCGACTTCCCCGTCGCGGGGGGGACCTTTCTGAACTTCAGCGCCTACACCGGGGGCGCCCGGCTCCGCCTCGTTGGCTGCCGGTTCACCAACAGCCCGGGCGTGGCGGGCGCCTCGAACGTAACGGCCGACGCCGCCGAGCCCACCAACGAAGTTACCCTGGCCGGGTGGTTCGGCGACTTCGGCGGCGAGGATTTCGACAGCGATCCGAACGGCCGCATCGACTGGACGCAGGACTCGTTCACCCTGATGAGCGGGGGGACCGACCTGGCCACGTACGGGGATCTCCAGTCGGCCCTGGACGCGGCTGCGGCGAACAGCATCGTCGAGTCGCGCGGATCGGGCTGGACCGATCTATCCCTCCTCCCGGGCGGGACGGCCACCTTCCCGAACCAGGCCGGGGTCATCCTGCGGAACGCCTTCCTGGCGAACGGCTCGATCCAGGGGAGCGGCGGCGCCGCCGGGTCCCGCGGGACGCTGCGCAACTGCTTCGTGGCCCTCGCCGCCGCAGGGCAAAACCTCGGAGGGACGTGGACGCTCGACTCGGTCGA
The DNA here is from genome assembly GCA_016192525.1 of Planctomycetota bacterium. GTDB lineage: Bacteria > Planctomycetota > MHYJ01 > JACPTZ01 > JACPTZ01 > JACPTZ01. Next base: position 14,213 of record JACPTZ010000018.1, on the reverse strand, counting down.
CGCCTGCACTGTGGTCGAGGAGGTGGACGATACCATCGTCCGGATCACGGCGGACACCGTGCGAAATGTGGCTTATACCGGGGCGTCCGGCGAGATCTCCGGCTCCCAGACGACTTGCTCGACGGGGGTCGTCGCGGCGACCGCTTTCACCGATGCCGCCCGGCGCGACTACCATGTCAGGGCGGACGCCTCGTCGCTGATCGACCAGGGGACCAATCTCGGCTTCGCCCCGGCCGACGACATCGACGGAAACCTGCGCGGGATCGATGACACGCTGACGGCCGACGGCGGCGATCTGTCGCGGTGGGACATCGGCGCGGACGAGTACGGGGCGGTGCGGGTCGGCGCCTTGTCGACACCGGGATCGGTCCCGCTCTGGTCGAGCGCGTCCGTGGCGGGTGGCCTCTTCGGACGGATCCAGGCGCCTCCCACGTACTTCTTCAGCAACGGGCTCCTCTACGTCGGGACGTCGGGTGGAGGGGCGATGCACAACAGCAGCCTGCTCGCCCTGAACGCCTCGACCGGAGCCGTCGTGAGGAGCATCGACCTCGCGCAGGAGATCGATTTCGCCGACGACGGGGGCGACAACAACACTGTGGCATCGGCCTGGGTATCGACTCAGCCGATCGCGTTCCGGTATTCGTCATCGCCCCTCACCGACATCATTGCGCTCGCTGTGGACACCGACGACACGTCGGACGGGTTGGCCGATCTCGACGGGGTTCCCGACAAGATCGTCTTCGTGAAGGACGACGGCGCGGCGCTGAGCCGGTACACGGCCTTCTCGTCGAACGGCGTCCTTGACCTCAACGACGGGGCGAGCGCCTTGTTCCAGCCGGTGGGGCCGCCGACCTTCGCCCTCGACGGCGGTTCGATCTGGATGTTCCTCCCGTCCGCCATTTCCGGCGGGGGGGCCGTCGGATACTGCAAGTACGACCTCACCGGCGCGCGCACCTGGACCTACGACGTTCATCCTCCGGACTATCGCTCGCCGATCTTCTACAATCGGATGATGGGGCGCTCCTATCTGGGCCTGACCGGATCTGCAGACGGGAACGACACCGTCTCGGTGAATGCGACGGGGGTGGGGGACTGGCAGCGGGCCATGGGGTCGGCGATCGTAAACCGCCGTCCCATGATCTGGATCAGCCAGGGTTCCGCCACCTCGTGGATCATGGCGGCGCCGGAAGCGTCGAGTGCCTTCGCGATCAAGGGGGACAACGGGGAGCTTCGGTGGACCACGCCGGATCTCGGGGGGACGCCGACGAGCGGCTGCATCAATCCGACCTTCTACTCGTGGGCCTACGTCGGGGCGGGTGAGCACCTCTGCAAGTTCAACCGCGTCACGGGGGTCCTCGCCGCGGACGGGGATGCCCCGGGGGAGGACTGGTCCACGACCGACTGGCTGGAGGGCAGGATGACGACGAATCTCGTCGCCTGGAGTCAGAAGCTGTTCTTCGGGACCGAGCGCGGCTACTTCTCAGAACGGGGCCGTGGCCGGCTTTCCGTATCGTGTCGCGGGCGCCCGGATCATGGGGGTGATGCTGACGCAGGTGGGGGGGAACAAGGTGTTCCTGGTCACCGATGACGGGCGAATCGTGGCGTTTGTCTTTCCCTAGAGAGAATGCCAGTCGGATAAGCGTCACAGGTACCGGGATTCGGCTTGTAAGAGAGGCATGACCCGCCGCGCCCTGCCGTACTTCGCCGCCGCCGCGGCGTGCGGACTGCTCCTCTTGGGCCTTCAAGATTGAATCTATGGGTCGCCGGGTGGCACGGGCAGCTTGCTGCCCGTGCCCGGAGCGTGCAGGCACGGGCCCTGCGGCGAGCCGCCCGTGCCACCCACAACTTCAATCTTGAGGGCCCACTCTGCTGTCGCTTTACCCCCGCCCAGGAGGCCCCCCCGGCGGACAAACCGACGAACGTGTTCTACGCCCTCACCGATCCGTGCCGGGAGAAGGTGTTCGTTACCCCCCCGCCGCGAATCCTTGCCTGCGCCGTCGGGCGCGCTAGAATCCTCTCATGCCGCGTGCCCGCCTCTTCCTGCCGATCCTCCTCCTCGCCCTCACCCTCGCCTCGACCTGCCGCCTGTGCGCCGACGACCCCGAACTGCCCTCCCTCCTCGATAAGGGCCGCGCCCTGGCCAGGGCGGGGCAGAAACTCGAGGCCGTCGAGACCTTTGAGGAGATCATCCGCCGCGCCGAGTCCATGCCGCCCAAGTACGAGGCGCGCGACGAGATCCTCAAGATCGGCCCGATTCCCCCCCGATCCCTCACCGACGCCGACAAGGCCACCGTCGCCCAGCGCATCGCCGACGAGAAGATCCGTCACTTCCGCGAACGGGCCGATCGGGCCCACAACGCGAAGGACTTTCACGCCGAACTCCTCCTCCAGCAGGCCGTCCTCGAGACGCAGATCGAGCCCTCCGACGACGTGAAGCAGAAGATCGCCGACATCAAGCAGATCATCCTTCATACCGTCCCCGAGGACGAGGACAAGCTCTTCAAGCAGGCCCAGGCCGTGCTCAAGGGGGAGGCCCTTCTCAAGGAGGCCCCGAAGTGGGAGGAGAAGAAGAAGTACCTCGCCCTCCTCCTCTACAAGGAGTGCTACTACACCGAGCCGGATGACGGGAAGAAGCGGGAACTCGCCCTCAAGGTCGGAGCGATCGAAGAGGCCATCTGCGCCGACGTCCCGCCCCACCAGAAGAAGTTCGCCGACGAGGCCATCCTCCACCCCGCCTGGAAGCGGCTCGACGTTATCCCCGGCCACCACTTCATCTACATCGGCGACCGGGACTTCATCGCCCGCATCCCCGGGGAGTCGCGCCTCTACCTCGATCTCGCCTACCTCTTCATCACCGACCTCAACGCCTACCCCGAGCCCGGGCGCGACGCCGCCCGCATCACCGTCTTCTTCAAGGAACTGTGGGACTTCCCCGGCGGCGTGGGCGGAGGCCGGATCATCGACATCGGCCATGTCGACGTGAAGCAGAAGGACCCGTCGGTCTCGAACGGCCTCTTTTACCACGAACTGTCCCACTGCCTCTTCCAGTACGGGATGATCCACCCCGGATTCGTCGAGGGGATCGCCAACTTCGGCGCCACCTACGCCTTCGACGCCCTCGGCTTCCGGAAGGAGGCCCGCGATTCGATCGCCTCGAACTACGGCCAGTTCGAGAAAGACTTCCTCGGCCGCGAGATGAAGTACTGGCGGATCCAGAACTACGGCCCGTCCTGCGGATTCTGGCTCCACTTCCTCACGAAGTACGGGAAGGACGGCGACGATCTCGACTGGTCGAAGTACCGCCGCTTCTTCCGGCTCCTCGCTGAGGATCCCTTCCCGCGGGAGGAGACGTACGAGAAGATCCGGTACTTCGGCCAGTCGCTCGCCGAGTGCTTCGGCCCGGCCGTGTGGGCCGATCTGGAGAGGTTCGGATTTCCGATCGACGCGAAGGAGGACCCAACCCTCATCGACTCGGAGCGGGGCGACTATCTGCCGCTCCTCGAACAGGGCCGGGAGCAGGCCCGTCGGGGAGACCTCGAGGCGGCGCGCGAGACGTTCCGGGAGCTGATCGAGAAGCACCCGGAGTCGCACCTCGCCGCGCTGGCGCGTCGCGAACTGCTGCTGGCCGCGGACCAGCGGGGCGATTCGGAGGCGCTGGGACGGCTGGTGCAGGAACTGGGAATCATCCTCGACTGGAAGTCGTGCGGCCCCTTCTACTCGCCGGCGCATACGGCGCTGCAGGACGTCTTTCCGCCGGAGTACGAGATCGACTACGCCAAGGTCTACCCGAACCCGTACCAGGAGGCGAAGTGGTTCGATCCGGAGGTGCGGTTCGACGGCACGATGGAGTACAAGTTCCACTATCCGGAGAATTGCGCGGCGTACGCCGTCACCTGGTTCGTATGCCCGAAGGAGACCGAGGGGTACGTGTGGATCGGGAGCGACGACAAGCACGCGATCTGGCTCAACCATCGGCTCGTCGAGAAACGGGACACGTATCACGGGTATCTGTTCGACCAGGACCGGCACCGGATCTCGGTGCGGGCGGGGTGGAACAAGATGCTGGTGAAGATCGCGAACGTGGCGGGGAATCTGGGCTTCGGCGGCCGGATCACCGATCTTCGCGGCGAGGCCATCCCCGGAATCACCTTCACGACGGAGCCGCAGGAGGAGGCGTCCGACCCTCCGGCGGGGCGCGGCGCGCCGGCGCCGCACGAGGGGACCTCGAAGGGGGTGCTCTTCAAGGACGATTTCCGGAACAAGCAGACGATCGGCCAGAACTGGGTCTCGAAGGCCGGGGCGTGGAAGGTGCAGAACGGAAAGTGCTGGGGACTCGACTCGAAGCGGAACGTGAAGTGGCGGAAGTTCGTCGTCACGCCGGGGGTGGAGAAGGACGCCCCCGCGAATCAGATATGGCTCAAGCCGCAATTCTACAAGGGGGTGAAGGACTTCCGGATCGAGATGGCGCTCACCTTCCCCAACGAGGCGCTGCCCAAGTTCACGGTGATGCTGGACGGAGAGGGGGAGGACGACGGCCTCTCCGGATGGACGCTGGTGTTTCTTCCCGGCGACGAGAGGATCGGCGTCCGGCTGGAGGAGTACGATCGGCTCGTCTTCCACGCCCCGGCGGTCCCGCTGAAGCGGGCGAAGGAGTTTGCGCTCAAGATCACCCGCCTCGACGGCCTCGTGAGCGTGACGCTCAACGATGCCGTCGTCTTCGACCGCGTCCACGCCCGCCCCCTCAAGCGGGACTTCATCGGGATCGCCACCTTCGGCCCCCAGCCCGCCATCGAGCGCTTCACGCTGACGGCGCTGGCCTCGCCGAAAAAGAAGTGATTTGGAGTGCGACGACCCTTCGGCAGGCTCAGGGCATGGCTTGTCGCCGCTTTTCGCGGCGCTGGACTGTTGCACCCGCCTCCCGCCGCGAAGCGGAAACCGGCGGACTACAGGTCCAGCTGAATTCGGATCGCCTCTCCCACGCGGAGGAGATCGTCGACCGAGAGCGCGCCGTGCTTCTCGATCAATCGCTGCTTGCTCGCCGTCGTCAACTGATCCGCCATGGCCTTGCACTGCCGACGGTGAAGAGTAACGTACGCCTCACTCGGGTAGAGGCGGTCTACGTTGGTCGTGAGCGGGACGACTTGCACGCGATTGAGAAACCTGTTCGCGGCGTCGTTGCTGACGATGACGGCGGGCCGCTTCTTGCGGATTTCGCCACCCACCGATGGATCAAAGTTCACCCACCAGACTTCACCTCTTTTCATCGTTCCCCTCCCCGAGCAGACCCTCGGCCCATACCAGCGCCTCCGATTCCCGGTTCCGGTCCTCCGCCATCGCCCTGTATCCCGCTTCAAGATTGTTTCGGACCACGTGCGGGCGCGCGAGGTCCTGCAGGAAGCGTGCGATCTTCCTCCGCCCGACGACTCTCTGCAATCCCTCGTAGACCTCATCGTCCACAGTGATGGTGAGTTTCTTCACGTCAGTCTCCCACGTTGTGCCCGGCATCGGCGCCTCAAATCGGCGCCCCGAAGTGCGCCGCACGGTCCGTCTCGTGCTTCAGTGGGCTTGCCTATACGTGTAAGATACGTATAGAGAGTCGCGGCGTCAAGTCCATGTGTCGTGTCGCGACTCGTGACACTTCGCAAATGTGTTTAACCAGTTCATGCGACGTGCTAGTCTCACTTCAGCAGCACGCCGTGTCGTTCCGCAAGTATTGAGCGAGGCGTATCTTCAGTTGCGGCTGACGCGGGGGCGGCGGTCCGTCCGGCACACGGGTTGCGAGGGATGCTGCCATGCCCCTCATCATCATCTCAAACGAGGGCGGTCAGCACGTCGCCGAGTTCACGCTGGGCGACCGGCCGATCGTCATCGGCCGGAGCCGGACCGCCGACCTGCGGCTGGATCACAAGAGCATCTCTTCTCAGCATTGTCGCGTCCAGATGACGCCCGACGGTGGGATCGAGGTGATCGACCTCGACAGCACGAACGGCGTGCGGCTCGACGGGAAGGCCGCCCCCCGTGTCGACCTCCGGCCCGGCTTGCGCACGCAGATCGGGGCCTTCACCCTGGAGATCGCGGCGACGGAGGGCGGGGCAGCCCGCGCCATGCCCATGGACGGGCAGGCTGGAAAGCCGGCCCTACCGGGACAAGGAGTCACCTCGCCGTCTGTTGCGCAGGCTGGAGCACCTGCCCTGCCCGACGCGGTGACTCCTCCCGGATCGGTAGCACAGGCTCTTCAGCCTGTGCCGTCGCCGGTGGCGTCTCCCGCGAAACCCTCACTCCGACCCGTCCTCGCCGCCGCCCTCATCGCGGCTTCGCTCCTCGTCGCGATCGTGAGCCTTCCCCAACTTGGCGCCGCCTACGACCGGGTGGCAGCGCACCTGCGGGGCGAGACGACGACCGCCCCGGCGGCCGCTCCGGACTCCGCAAACACTCTTCCCCCGGGCGAGGCGCCGATCCAGATCGCGCAAATGCCCTCGGCGGAACCGCTCCCCGATGCGGGCCCCGGCGGCGAATGGGTCGATCCGCTCGCCGGCCTCGATCCGGTCGATCTCCCGCCCGTCGCCGCGGTCTCCCCGCCGGAGTCGGCCCGCGCCGCCGGGCCGGAGCCGGAGCGTCCGAGCGAGCCGATCCCGACCCCGCCCTCCACCGGCGTCGCGGCCGGCGCCCCGCCCACGGCCGAGCCCCTCGTCGGCGGGAGCGACGAATCCGGTCCGCCGCCCGCGCCGGCCTCTGTCGTCGACCCCGAGTTCGACTCCGCCGCCATCCGCGACTCGCACGAACTCCTGACGCGCCGCGCCGTCGGAAAGACCCAGCCGGTCGCCCTCCGCGGCGGCGAGGTGATGGAGGGGATCGTTCTCGAAATCACCGACACGCACGTCCGCTGCTCGATCTCCCTGGGCGGCGGCTCCGCGGAGATGCCGATTCCGATCGAGACCGTCGAGAAGATCGGCGCCAAGCCGGTCCTCGCCGACCTCCCGCTCCTTCGCGACCGCAAGAGGTCCTCGCTCCGGACGAACGACGCCGCCGGCCTCTACTCCCTCGCCCGGTGGTGCGGGACGTACGGGCTTCCGAAGTCGCGCCTCGAACTGCTCGACGCCGTGCTCGTCCTGGACCCGGACCACGCCTTCGCGCGGGCCGACCTCGGTTATGTGTCGTACGCGGGCGGGTGGAGGCGTGTGGAGGAGCTGCGCGCCGAGGGACTCGGCTGCTGGAACGGCCGGTGGTTCACGGCCGACGAACTGCGGAGGCGCGGACTCGTCGAGTACGCGGGCGAATGGATGACCGCCGACGAGGCGAACGCTCGCCAGGGACTCGTGAAGGTCGCCGGCCAGTGGGTGACGAAGGGCGAGGCCGAGAAACTCCGGCAGGGGCTGGTGAACTACTGCGGTCTCTGGATCCCGGCCCGGGTGGCCTTCGCCATCATGAAGGACTCGTACTACGAGCAGGTGCTGCGTCGCGCCCGACCGATGCCGGCGGCCGACATCGAGAAGAACCAGGAGCGCATCTTCGCCCTGCACCTTCAGAAGGCGGAGGAGGACGAGGGGTCGCCGCTCACGTCCGGGCAGCGGCGCGAGGAACTGCAGCGTCTCTCCGCGATCGTGCGCCGCGCCCGCGAGATGCCGGAGTCCGACTTCGCGCTCAACGCACGGCTCCTCGCGCAGGAGATGGCCTATCGGACCCGCGCCGAACGGCTCGGGTATGACCGCTACACGAACGAGCTCACGACGGCCCGTCGCGTCGAACTCGAGTCGGAGATCGCCGCCGTCAATCTCATCAACGCGGTCCGGCTGGAGGAGCATCAGGCCGGGCATGCGTATCTGATCGCGCTCGAGGCCGACCGGCTGCGACAGGAGGTCGAGTCCCGCGCGGCGAAACTGAACGAACGGGCGGCGAAGGCGCTGGCGGCGCTCCGGGAGGCGCTCATCGGAGGGGTGAACGTCGGATTCGAGGTCTCGCCGAAGATCGAGGGCCCCGCGGCCGGTTCGGACCACCAGATCACCGTCCTTCGCGAAGACTACCTGAAGGGGCTGGCGCGTCTCGAGGTGAAATTGCGCCGGGTCCTCACGGCGGAGCAGGTCGCCCGCGCCGTGCAGTTCCAGCCGACCGTCGATGCTGTTTCCTCGAAGGACCTCGACCGGAAGGCGGACCAGGCGAAGAAGAACCCGCCCGGCGGGACCTGAGACGCGTCGACGGCTCCCGTGCTGGAGCCGACCGTGCTCGGACGGAGTTTCTTCCATCCCGTCGGTTCGACCATGCTGGGCGAGCGTTTGAAGCGGGCCGGAGTGACGGACCTTGCGGCCGTGGCGGGGGCCAACAGGTGCAGCGTGGAGGGGTGTCCGCTGAACGAGGTGCACGCGGCGAACAGGTAGGGGCGGGTGCCGACCGGTCCCGGATCACGTGGGTCGCGGATCAGGATTGGACACCGGGTTTTCTGTAGTTCTGCTGTCCCGGTTCGCGCGCCGGTCGCGCCCGCAAACCGTAGCCCTGAGTAGCCCTCCTCGGTCGCCGCAGGCGACCGAGGAGGGCGTATCGAAGGGCGGGCCCGGAGACGAAGCGCCGTTCGCGTCAACCGTCCCTTCGATACGCGACCGCTCGGCAAACGGCGCCGAGCGGTCGCTACTCAGGGACTCGGTCTATCCCCGTTCCGGTGCCACGTTTGCGACACGACTCCCGCGATCGGTGACAGTTGAAGTAGTCGGTTCTGCGACGATGAGGTCGGGACCCGCCCGCACGGCCGCGGGACCCGCCCGACCGGGGCACGAAAACTTGGAGCGTCTCATGAAGAAGATCGCAGTCGTTCCGACCCTGCTTCTCTCTTTCCTCTCGTTCGGCCTCCGCGCCGACGACGTGGACACCAAGGCCAGTGGCCCCGACACCTCCGCGGCGAAGGAACTGGAGGAGCAGGGATTCCGCAAGTTCAAGGACCCCTGCCTCTCGTACAGCGTGGATGAGCTCCGCGACGAGATCAACCTGCTCAACCTGCTGAACGGTCTCTATCTCACCGACGAGCAGATGCTCGGCGTGATGCTCGATGCCGACCGCGCCAACCGCGCCCGCGCCGGCTACCACGCGCAGGTCGACCGGCTGAATCGTGAGATGGAGGAACACCTCGCCGCCATGCGGGAGATCCTGGTGAAGAGCGGGTATGCCGCGTCGGCCTTCGAGAGCCAGTCGTACCGCTCCCACCAGCGCCGATACGAGGACGCCCAGGAGGAGGTGCAGGAGATCGCCCGAAAGGCCCGCGGGGAGATCGCGGAACTGGAGGGGCATCTCGGCACGATCGTCACGGAGAACCAGAAGGCGATCGTCGACGGCTACACCTCCTGTCTGATCCCGAACAAGGACATGAAGGACCCGACGCGGATCGGTCAGGCGAACGAGAACAAGGGGCGGGAACTGGAGGGTCTGGAGAAACTGCGCGGCGCGTCCGCCGCGGAGCTCTCGCAGGTCTTCGACGCCTACTTCCAGGAGACGCTCGACTATCTGGAGCATCACCACTGCGTCCTGACCGACAAGGCCCAGGAGAAGGAACGGGCGCGGCTCCTGGCCGTTGTCGAGAAGGCCCGGAAGATGGGGGACCTCGACTACGCCCTGTCGAAGGACGCCCTCGCCGACGAGATGCACCAGATGCCGGACACCTCGAAGGACGACGACACGAAGTCGGACAAGCAGAAGGCCCGGGACGCGGCGCGGGCGGACAAGCAGAAGCGGGCGGAGGAGAACTCGGCGAAAGGAAAGCCGAAGGGGCCGCAGGTGACGAAGCTCGGCCACTTCCTGCTTCATCCGCGGATGGCGCCGATCCTGGCCCGGCGACTCAAGGCGTCGAAGACCTTCCAGGCGGCGGAGCAGATCGACCTCGACCAGATCGAGGCCGCGGCGACGTGCGAAGGCGGGCATTGCGGGCTGAAGGACTAACCCGGATTATTCATGAACAGATCGCGATTCCCACTGGGACGCCCGAGAAGTCAATCCGTCCGCCCTGAGCGAGGGGCCGGCTGTTTCGGCCCCGAGTCGAAGGGCGTACACGCTGTCGCGCCTCGCCCTTCGACTCGCCCGCCGAACAGAGGCGGGCTCGCTCAGGGCGGACGGGTCTCCGGGGATCCGCTCTTCCCGCTCATGAATAATCCGGGCTAACGGGTGCTCAACTTCGATCAGGTGGGTTCCATTTCCGGGCGGCGCGCGACAACGGAGGTGAGGCCTGACTCAGAGATGGCTTGATGTGGATAGGAGAACTCTCACAGGGAGCGACGCCGCAAAGCGGCGACAAGTCGCCGCACTCCAGAGGGGCTGCTCTGGAGTACGGGAACTTGTTCCCGCCTGGTGGGACATCGCCTGAAACCCGGACACGGACTCCGGCGGGACGGGCCGTGATCGTCCCGAGACGCTCCGCAGGGGCCCCATGCAACGCCGTGACTTCCTCCTGAACACCTGCGCCCTCGGGGCCGGAACGCTCCTCTCCGGGGCCGGGGTGCTCCGTCTCTTCGGGGCCGACAAGCCGAAGGACCCCGCCGGGTTCCCCGAGGCGGTCTTCTACGACGGCCTCGCTGGCAAACGCATCCAGTGCCACGTCTGCCCGTTCGACTGATTCCTCGAACCCGGGCAGACGTGCTTCTGCCGAGTCCGCGCGAACCACGAAGGGCGGCTCTTCACCCATGCCTGGAACAACCCGTGCGTGGTCACGATCGATCCGATCGAGAAAGGGCCGTTCTTCCACGTCATGCCGGGGACACAGACCTTCTGCGTGGCCACCGCCGGATGCAACCTCCGCTGCACCTACTGTCAGAACTGGGAGATTTCCCAGAAGACGCCGGAGGAAACGAAGAACTTCGATCTGCCGCCGGCCACCGCCTTCGAACAGATGACAAAGCGCGACTGCCGCTCGGTCACCTTCACCTACACCGAGCCGATAGTCTTCTACGAGTATGCCGTCGAGGTGGCCGCGCAGGCCCGCAAGCGGCAGTTCCGCGCCTTCGCGTGCAGCGGGATGTACGTGAAGAAGGACCCGCTCAAGAAAATGTGCACCACCTTCGACGGCTTCGCCGGCGCGCTCAAGGGGTTCACCGAAGAGTTCTACCGGACGGTCTGCGGAGGTAAACTGGCGCCGGTCCTGGAGGCGCTGGTCACGGTGAAGGAGCAGAAGCGGTGGCTCGAGGTGGTCTGCCTCATCATCCCGACCGTGAACGACAATCTCGACACCGTGAAGCAGATGTGCACGTGGATCGTGAAGTCGCTCGGGAAGGAGACGCCCGTCCACTTCGCGCGGTTCGTGCCGTCGTACAAGATGCCGGACCTGCCGCGGACGCCGATCAAGACGCTCGAACGGTGCCGCGAGATCGCGCTCGAATGCGGAAGCCAGTTCGCCTACGTGGCGAATCTCCCGGGGCATGAGGGCAACAACACCTGCTGCCCCGGCTGCAGGAAACCCGCGATCAAGCGGCTGGGGTTCAAGATCCTCGAGAACAACATCGTGCGGGGGAAGTGCTCCGCGTGCCAGACGCCGATCGCCGGGCTGTGGACTTAGAGGGACCCGAGCCCCGATCGCCGGCAGATCATAGGGGACAGACGATCGCGGCGTTCCTCCTCGGGATCGTCGCCCAGGTCGCCCAGGTCTTCCTCCTCCGCGACTTTCTCACCGTCTTCTCGGGCAATGAACTCGTTCTCGGACTCGTCTTCGCCGCGTGGATGCTGGCCTTCGCGGCGGGGGCGGGCCTCGCCTCACGCGGGGCGGGCAGGGACGCCCGCCCCACGGTGGGGGCGGGCGGGGACGGCCGCCCCACGGTCGGGGGGAGCGCGCGTCCGATCTTCGGGCTGGCCCCGGGAACGCCCTTCACCCTGGCGGCGACCGCCGTGATGGCCGCGATCGGCGTGGGCCTCCCCGCGCTCAACCTCGGAATCGCTTACGGCGCTCTCGTGAGAGGGGCGGACCGCGATCTGGCGTCGCGCGTGTTCGTGGGGGAGTCGGCGGGGAGCGTTCTCGGCGGGATGGCGATGACGTTCGTGCTCCTGACCGCCCTGCCGCCGGTCACCCTCCTGCTGGCCGCGACGATCGGTCTGGAGGCGCTGATCCTGCGGCAGGCCGCCCGCTGGAGCGTCGCCGGAGCGACCGACGCCGAGTCGCCCCGTCGCGTCCACCGGGCCGCGGCGGCGGGTCTGCTCCTCGCGGCGGTCGGCGCCGCGGGCGCGACGTGGCATCTCCGTTCGGCGGCCGCCCTCTTCTGGAGCGGGCAACTGCCCGGTCATGCGGTCGTCCGGAGCGCCGCCTCCCCATACGGCGAGATCGCCGTCCTCACCCGACACGAGCAGTACGACGTATTCCAGAGCGGACATCTGCTCTTCTCGCTCCCGGACCGGGGGGAGAGCGCGCCGATCTCGACGCTGTTCCTGCTCCAGCATCCCGCGCCGAAGTCGGTCTGCCTCCTCGGCGGCAGCGTGTCGGGCCCGCTCAAAGTGGTTCTCGCCTTCCCGGGGGTGACTCATGTCGACGCGGTCGAGCTCGATCCGCGCGTTCTGCGGATCGTCCGCGACGGCGCGGGTCCGGACGACCAGGCCGCGCTCCTCGATCTGCGCGCGACGCTGCACGAGGGCGACGGCCGGCGGTTCCTGCAGCGGGACGGGCCGCGCTACGACCTCATCCTCTGCCTGCTTCCGGAGCCCGACACGATCCAGGGGAACCGCTTCTACACGTCGGAGTTCTTCCGCGCCGCGCGGGCCCGGCTCAGTGAGGGAGGCGTGCTTGCGATCGGTCCGCTGGCCTCGAGCGGAACGTACGTCTCGGAGGAGCTGCTCGCACGCAATGCCGCGATCTGGCGCACCCTCCGCGCCGGATTTCGGGAGGCGGTCGCCACCCCGGGGACGCACCTTTTCCTGATCGCGAGCGACCGGCCGGGGCGGATCACACTGGACGAGGACCGGCTGCTGGAGCGTCTTCAGTCCTCGGGGGTGAGGCTCGTCGACATCTTCCCGTACTGCGAACGGTTCTATGTCGAGAAGGTGAATCGGGAGCTGGCGGAGGAATCCGGCTCGACGGTCGCGGACGGGAACGCTCGCGCCACGCTGAATGCGGACGATCGTCCCCTCGGGGCGTATCAGTCGCTGCGAGTATGGGCGAGATCGGTGGGGGGCGGGGCGGAGGCGCTGGGGTGGATCGAGGACCGGATCGCCTGGTGGCCGGCGCTTCCAGGGGCTGTGATTCTCGTCCTGATGATCCGCGGTCTGGGGCGGGCGCGTCGGGATTCCGGGGCGGCCGGTGATGCGGCTGCGGCCGCGCTGGTCTTCGTCGGTGGATTTGCCGGGATGGCGCTGGAACTGGTGATCTTCCTGCGGTTTCAGACGGCGTACGGCGCGGTCTATGGCGCCGTGGGCGCGCTGGTGGCGCTCTTTCTGGGCGGGATTGCGATCGGCGGCTGGCTCGGGGCGAGGACGACGGCCGCCGCGGGCGGAGGCGCCCGCGCCACGGTCACGGGCGAGGACGCCCGCGCCACGGTGGGGCAGGCGTCCCCGCCTGCCCCCGCGGGTTCGCGCGGGCTGATCATGACCGGGCTCGCGCTCGGCGCCTGGTCGCTCGCCCTGCCGCAGGCGCTCGGCCCGTGGAGCGCCTCGCTGGGCGACGCCGCGCTGCTCGCCCTGTTCGGCGGCGTCATGTTGCTCACCGGCGCTCTCGTCGGGGCCATCTACCCCGCCGCGCTGAGTGTGGCGCGGGCGTCCCCACCCGTGCCGGCCGGCGGGGCGTCTTCGCCCGCGCCCGCAAGCGGCGCAAGCTCCGCGGGGGCGCTCTACGCGCTCGACCTCGCCGGCGGGGCGCTGGGCGCCCTCCTCGCCGGAACGGTGTTGATTCCCCTGACGGGGGCGGGTACGCTGTGTGTCCAGATGGCCGCTTTGACGGGGGGTGCGACGGTCGTCGCCGCGCTGGTGTCGGGCCGGGGCTCCAGACCTTGAAGTCCGCGCGCCGATGGGAGGATTCCTACCGCTGAAAGGGCGCGCCACTTTCTGTGCGTCGCCCGGGCATGGACGCGAACCCTATCTCGACCGATTCGTTTAGGAACCGTAACGAAGTGACTGACGGGATTCTCCCCCCCGTAGATGACATGAGCCACGCCCGGGGGGAAGACATACACTTCCCCCCGGGAGAAACGGTGTTCGGCCTCTTGGGAGCACCAAGAAGCTCGAGAGCACCAAGGTCCCTCGAAAGGGAGACGTGGCCCATGACTACT
>JACPTZ010000017.1:84145-109648 GCA_016192525.1 Planctomycetota bacterium | reverse complement strand
ATCTGGACGATTCGTGCTCGCTGCACCAATCGCAATGGGAGGCTTCTTCCATGCGCCCAACGAGAGAGCGTAAACCGCTCTTCGTCCGACAAGAGGATTGGGAGTGTTGTTCTCAGGCCGTATAGGATAACTCGCCGCGCGATTATATGTCAATGTATTTATGGGACACTACACTACGTGTATCGGCTCACCGTAAACGACGGAACGCTCTCCTCCGTCCCGGACGCCGTGCAGGTCCTCGTCAGCACGGCGACGGTCGTGGCACCAAGCGCGGATCCCGGAATCGGGCAGGTCGTCACGCTGGGCTCGCCGGCGCCGACGATCACGCTCGACGGTCATGAGAGCGTCGATCCGGACTCGCAGACGGCGCTTTCGTTCACCTGGACGCAGCTCTCGGGGCCTGCCATCACGGCAATGAACCCGCTCGGGTTCAATGCACAATCGGTCTCGTTCCAGCCGACGACGACCGGGATCTGCCTCTTCCAGCTCGTGGTTCAGGATGCGCTGGACGACGGATTGAGCAGTCTTCCGAGATCGGTGACGGTGATCGTGCTGGGATCGAACACGCCGCCCCGGGCGGTCGCGGCGGTCTCCGGCTTCACGGACACGAACTCGAACGGGCTGCTTGAGGGGGTGAGACGGTGACCCTGAGCGGCGCCGGCTCACTCGATCCCGACCCGGGCACGACGCTCACGTTCGCCTGGGCTCAAACCTCCGGCGCCGCCTGGCCGATTTCCGGGGCGACGGGCGCGACGGCGACCTTCACGCCGCTCACGGCCGGGACGTACACGATCGACCTGACGGTGAGCGACGGGACGATGGTGAGCCGCCCCTCGACAGCGACGCTGCAGGTCCTGCCGGCCGGATCGCCCGCGGGGAGCGGGGCGCCGGTGGCGCACGCGAGGGTGAACGGGCTCCCGGTGGCCCGGATGACGGTCACACCGGGGGTGACGTCCATCACCTTGAGTGGAGTGACGAGCGAGGACCATGCGGTGCCGCCGGGCGGGCTCACGTACCGGTGGATGCAGGTGGGGGGTCCCACGGTGCCGATCGCGGGGTCGACGACGCCGACGGCCACGATCGTCCCGCTCGTCTCGCGGGTGGCCTCATTCCGGCTCCAGGTGAAGGACGCGAACGGACTGACGAGCGAGGAGACGGTGACGGTGATCGTGGACACGTTCGATCCGGTGACGAACCCGAGCGGAAACCGGGTGCCGGACGCCGTGGCCGCTGGGCTGTCGAGCGGAACGGTGGGGACAGCCATCGCGCTGGACGGGTCGGGAAGCAGCGATTCACCGGCCGATCTCGACGGGGTGACGGACGCCGCCACGGGAATGATCTTCTCGTGGTGGCAGGTGGAGGGTCCCGACGTCGCGATGACGGGGATCGCCACGGCCGCTCCCTCGTTCACGCCCTCGCAGACCGGAACGTACCGCTTCCTGCTCTACGTGGATGACGGGGCGGACCGGGCGGTGGAATCGGGGGTGACGGTCACGGTCACAACAGCGCCACCGCCGGGCGGCGGAGGTTCCTCCAGCGGCGGATCGGGCGGCTCCTCCAGCGGCGGGTCGTCAGGCGGCTCCTCGGGCGGCGGCGGGGGCGGCGGGAGCGGCGGGTCGGGCGGCCTCCTGAGTTTTGGAAAGGGGTGCTTCGCGGGGGTGGCGGGGCATGCCTCCCCGTGGACGGCCGCGCTGATGGCGCTGCTGGTGCTTCTCACGGGAACGATGGCCAGAGGGGGGAGAAGGTAGTCTCGAAACGTCCTCCTGTGCCCGTTGGGCCAGGCATCCGTCCGCTCTGTCCCCGCCGTGGTGCCTTTACTTCACCAGCGCCTTGAACTTCTCCCGTGCCGCCTCGACGTCAAACCCCTTCGGGCCTGGGTCTCCCTTGTAGACGATCCTGCCGTCGGTCCCGACGATGTAGATGCGGTCCGGCCAGCCCGAGTAGGCGGTCCCGGCGGTGTTCTTCATATCGTCGATGAGGCAGGGAATGGGCAGCTTCAGGCTCTTCACGCAGTCACTGGCCACCTCCTCGCGCTCCTCCTCGGTCTTGGGGTCCTTGTAGACCACCCCATCTTTCTGGTTTTGCGGCATCTGCCAGCCGTCGGACGGATGCGCCTCGCGGATGTACACGATCAGGAATTCCGCCTTGTCCTTGTTGGCCTTGTACCAGGCGGCAAGCGACCCGGCCTGCCGGCGGAACGGGGGTCAGGTGTACGATCCGAAGATCAGGACGACCGGCTTCTTCCCCTGGAACGAGGAGAGTTTCACCTTGACCGGCTCGTCGGTCTTCCTGGCGTCCGGGGCCGGGAGTTGCTTCAGCTCGAAGTCGGGGGCCGAGTCCCCCACCTTGAGCGCCCCCTCCTGCGGCCGGTCGCGCTTCCCCTGCTGGGCCGTCGAGGAAGCGGCGCCGAGGAGGGCGATCGCGATCGCGGCGGTGAGGCAGGTCTTGAGGTTCATGACGGTCTCCTTGGACTCCTGTATGCATTCAACCCGAGGCAGGCTGCAGGGTAGCGGGACGTTTCGAGGCGCGACGGGAGAAGCAGAAAAAGAGACAAAGAGGGAATAAGAAGCAGAAGAAGAAACGGAATGAGAAGAAGAGACACGGGTGTCCGGAGTCGTTGGCTCCGCTTCGCGGAACGAAGTGGGCTTAGGTTCGATGCCCTCGAAAGCGGCGACAAGTCGCCGCACTCCAGAATTCCTTCAGGTGCCCATCCGACGCAGAAACGCCAGCAGGGGGTTCGGCAGCTTCGGGAACGCCACGGCGAGGAGGCGCTGTTCGAAATCGCGACGCGCCATCCCGGTCTCGCGGCCCCAAGGATCGATGAGGCGCACCCGCTGGGGTTCGAGCGCCTCCAGCAGGACGTAGTGTCCCGCCTTCTTTCGGTCCATGAGGACCGGCACGAGGTTCCCCCGCCTCAGAACTCCCGCGGCCCCCGTCAGCATCGACCAGGTGCTGGTCCCGTTCACGTCCCGCTTCTCGAAGCCGATTCCGGTGACCGCTTCGAGGAGCCGGTGGATCTGGTCGAAGAAGAGCCCGGCGTAGCGTGAGCCGTCGGGGCGAATGTTCTCGTCGGCGGCGGGGTCGTAGTCGTCTCCGAGGTTGGCGAACTCCATGAAGGCGGCCTGGATGAGGCGCGAGGACAGGCTGCGGCCCGATTCGTCGCCCTGCTCCGAACCGGGGTCGCGCTGGAGCGTCTCTCCCCCCACGAGCCGGGCAAGACCGCGAGGCATGGCCAGCTCGCTCACGATCCGCACGTACTCGGGGGGGGAGTTCCGGGCGAGGAGCATTTGCACCACCGCCGCCCCGCAAGTGCGGCGCGTCCCCTGACGGATGCGGAGCGGTGTCTCCACCTCGGCGAGCAGCGACGCCACAAGTTCGCCCCGCGAGAGACCCCGGAGGGGGGATCGGCCGGCGACCCGCACGAGGTGATCGAGCAGCTGGCGCTCCCCCCGCAGGTCGTAGTCGCCCGGCAGCCGGCCGGCGACCAGAAGCCGCTGCTGGACCGCGACGGACTCGGGGTCGGCGATGACGGACTCGCGAAGCCGGAGATAGGCAAGGCCGTCCGCGTGCCCCAGGCGGATAAGCGCCTGCTCCTCGGCACGGAGGCCGGAAGTGTCGATCCTGCGGGCGGTGTCGGAGGGAGAGGCGGTGGGCCACCAGCGCTGAAGCGGCCGGTCGTCGATCTGGATTCCGTGGACCACGCCGCCGGTCCGCCGCACGCGGCACGCCTTTCGGTTCAGACCGAGATGAAGCACGTAGGTGGGCGGGATGGCGACCGGATCTTCCTTCGGGAAACGCAGCCAGCCGACGTACCGTTTTCCCTCCGCCTTGCGGATGTCGATGATCTGGGACCACTCCCAGTCCTCCCCGACCCCGGCGGGCGCGCCGAGCCCGGGGTCGGGTTCCGAGGCTCCAGTTCCCTTTCTGAGTCGAGGCATATGCTCTGCTCCCTCGCCCGGGCACGGGCCGCAAGCGGCCCGTGCCACCCGATAACCCGGAGACGGAAAGTTGACGGCCCACGAGTGAACCGTGAGCGCTGATTCTGCGAGGACCCGCTGCGGTCTCTCTCCTCCCGCATCCTCGCACGTCGCGCATTCCCGGTCAAGCAGCGGGACGTCTCTCCCGTTGGAGCCGGAGACAACGGCCGCTCCGGATGTTGACTTGCCCCGCTCCCGCGGGTAAACTGCGGCATCGCCGTCGGAATCTCCCCTACCGCATTCCGCCCCGACGGCCCCGTGGACAGGTAGCTCAGCGGTCCACCACCCCGCCCCCGGCGATCGCGGGGCCGCCCGGGCCGGACCTCGTCCAGCCCCGCCCGGAGCCGCCCGCCATGCGCCGTCCCGCCCTGCTCGCCACCGCCGCCTGCTCCTTCGCCTTCCTCGCCGGACTCGGCCTCCACTCCGCCCTCCCGGGCCTCTTCGGCCAGTCCAATGAGGAGGCCGACACCGAACAACTCCAGCGGATCCGGCAGTTGCACGACCTGATCGCCCAGGCGTACGTGGATGAGAAGCCCTCCCGCGAGATCTATGACGGCGCCCTGAAGGGGATGTTCGAGCACCTCGACCCGTATTCCGAATACCTCACGCCCGAGGAGTTCGCGGAACTCAAGGTGGACACCACCGGCGAGTTCGGCGGACTCGGAATCGAGGTGATCCTCGAAGACGACGTCCTGACGGTGGTGAGCCCGCTCGAAGACACCCCCGCCTTCCGCGGCGGCGTCCAGCCCGGGGACAAGATCATCGAAGTGGACGGGGCCTCGACCGAAGGAATGTCGATCACCGACGCCGTGAAGCGGCTCCGCGGGAAGCCGGGGACCCCCGTGGAGATCAGCGTCTTCCACCGCGGCGCCCTCGCCCCGGTGAAGATCCCGCTCGTCCGGGAAGTGATTCATGTGCGGTCCGTGAAGGGAGCCCGGCTCGTCGATCCGGCCGCCGGAGTCGGCTACCTCCGGATCAACGGATTCCAGGAAGACACGGTGAAGGAGTTCGACGCCACCGTGGCGGAGCTCCGGAAGCAGGGGATGAAGGCGCTCATCATCGATCTCCGGTTCAACGGCGGCGGCCTCCTCCAGGAGGCCGTGGACCTCGCCGACCGCTTCCTCGACGAAGGGGTGATCGTCGCCACGCGCGGCCGTGCCCGCGGCGAGGCGCACAGCTACAAGGCGAGAAAAGGCAACACCCTGCCGGGGCTGCCGCTCGCCGTGCTCGTGAACGGGTCGAGCGCGAGCGCGTCGGAGATCTTCGCCGGGGCGATGCAGGACACCCGTCGGGCGCTCGTCGTGGGCACCCGCACCTTCGGCAAGGGGTGCGTCCAGTCGATCCTCCCGCTCGACGACGACCAGTGCGCCGTGAAGCTCACCACCGCCAAGTACTACACCCCGAGCGGACGCTGTATCCATCGAGAGAAGGACGCCAAGACGTGGGGAATCGACCCAGACTTGGATGTCCCGTTCACCCCGCAGCAGGAGGTGGCGCTGTGGGACTCCCGCCGGTTCGAGGATGTCCTGACGCCGCCCGCCGCCGGAGACGCCAGCGCCGCCCCCACTCCCCCCGCCGGGGCCTCGCCGGGCACGCCCCCCAAGGAGCCATTCTCGGACACCCAGCTCCAGCGGGCCGTGGATGGACTGAAGACGCTGCTCATCTACGGGAAGGAGCGGAAGTGAGACGTGGCCGGACCGGCCCCGGTCTGATCCTCGGAATCGAATCCTCCTGCGACGAGACCGCCGCGTCCGTCGTGCGGGACGGTCACGAAATCCTGTCCAGCATCGTCACCTCGCAGGTGGACCGTCACCGGGTGTTCGGCGGGGTCGTCCCCGAAATCGCCTGTCGCCTCCATACCGAGGCCATCCTCGGGGTCATCGACGCGGCGCTGGCGGACGCGGGCGTCCGGCGCGAGGATCTCGACGCCGTCGCCGTCACGCACACGCCGGGACTGGTGGGGGCCCTTCTTGTGGGTCTCTCCGCGGCCAAGACGCTCTCGTACCTGCTCGACATCCCGCTGATCGGAGTGGATCACATCCAGGCGCACCTCTATGCCGCAACGATGGCGGAGCGCGGCGCCCCGCCCTATCCCGCGGTCGGACTCGTCGTCTCCGGAGGTCACACGGCCGTCTACGACTGCCGCGGACCGGGCCGGATGACCCGGCTCGGAAAGACGATCGACGATGCGGCCGGCGAGGCCTTCGACAAGACGGCGGCCATCCTGGGCCTGGAGTACCCGGGCGGGCCCTCGATCGAGAAGGCGGCCCGGTCCGGACGGGCGGACGCGATCCGGTTCCCCCGATCCGACCTCGGCCCGGGCTCGCTCGACTTCTCCTTCAGCGGGGTGAAGACGGCGGTGCTCTATCACTGCAAAGGCCGGAACGCGGGGCGGTCCGCCCCGCTCAAGGAAGGGATATGCATCCAGGATGTGGCCGCCTCGTTCCAGGAGGCGGTGGTGGAAGTGCTGGTGGACCGGACGCTCGCGGCGGCGGAGCGGCTCCGGGCGAATCACATCCTGCTCGGCGGTGGCGTGGCGTGCAATACCCGGCTGCGCGAGCGGCTGCGTCTGGGGGCCGATCTGGCGGGTCGGGTGCTCCACCTCGCCCCTCCGTCGCTCTGCACCGACAACGCGGCGATGGTGGCGGGGCTGGGATATCACCGGCTCAAGGCCGGGCGCGTTTCCTCCCTCCGGCTCGACGCCGTCCCGACGCCGTGATCCCGGCCCCGTTCGGACCGGCGATCAGATGGGAAGTCGGCCGCCTCCCGCGCGATTTCACTTTCCCGTCTCCGGGGTCTTTTTTTCGAGTTCGGCGCGATGGAGCCGCCACCAGCGGAGGAGGGCCCGGCGCGCGTCGCGCGTCATCGCCGGATCCAGCGAGGGATCGAAGGGCGGCAGACCGACGCCGCAGAGGTCCCGGAGGGAACGGTCGGCCCCCGATCGAGTTCCGGGATCGGGCGAGGCGCAGTCGGCGATGAGGAGCGGGACACCCGCGCTCGATCCGAGGGCCAGCAGGACCGCGGCCAGCGTGCCCCGGTGCGACGGCGGAGACGAGCAGGCGAGTTTCTCCACATCGGCCGTCACCTTCGGAGCCTTCAGCGCGGCGAGGGAGGAGGCGGCGTGGACGCGGAGGCGGATGTCGAGGGCGTCATCGACCATGACGCGCGTGAGATCGGGGACCACCGCCGAGTCGCCGAGTCTCCCCAGCCACCAGGCCGCCGCCGCGCGGCTCTCGACCTCGGCGTCTTCGCGTTTGAGCAGCGCCAGGAGCGGATCGCGGGAGACCGGCTGCCCGAGTTTCCCGAGGGCCAGCGCCGCCGCCTCCTTCGCCTCCGGGGACGCGCTCGAGAGCAGTCCCGTCAGCGCCTGCACCGTCTCCTTCTCGCGGGCCGCTGGACAACTGCCCAGCGCCGATGCGGCGTGCCGCCGGACCGAGGCGTCGGAGTCGCCCAGCAGGGACAGGAGCGGGAGCACCGCCGCGGCCGATCCGATCCGGCCCAGGGCAGCGGCGGCGGCCCGCTTCACGTCGGGCTCCCTCTCGCCGGCCAGGAGGGTCTCCAACGGCGCGACCGCGGACGGATCTCCGATCCGCCCCAGCCCGGAGGCGGCCAGGACCCGAATCCGTGAGTCGGAATCGGCCAGCGCCCCGACCAGCGGCTCCGCGGCGGCGCCGGAGCCGAACTTCGCGATACAGCGGGCGGCCCGGTCCCGCGTTCGACCCAGTCCATGCTTCAGCAGCCGGACCAGTTCGCCGGTGCAGGAGGCGTCGCCGCGGATGGCGAGCGACTCCCCGGCGGCGATCACGACCTCCTCGGCCCCGTCTGCGAGGGCCGTCAGCAGCGCCTCGTGACAGGCCGATCCCGTCACTCCCTTCAGCCTCCCCAGCGAACCGGCCGCATGGGCCCTCACCCCGGCCTCACGGTCCCCGACCGCCTTGATGAGGGCGGGTTCGGCCCCCGGATCACCGATCTGACCAAGGGCCCATGCCGCAGCCGTCCGAACCCCCGGATCGGCGTCGCCATTCAACAACGCGATCAGGGCGGGGGCGTCCGCCTCGGCGCCGTGTCGGGCCAGTCCCCGCGCCGCCATCTCGCGAACCTCTCCGGCGCGGTCCCGGAGAAAGCGGGTCAGGGCCGCCCCGGCCCCCTCGCCCCCGCGCTGCAGGAGCGATCGAGCCGCGGCCCATCGGACCCCGTCCTGCGGATCCCCGGACAGCTCCGAGAGCGCCGCGGTCGCCTTGTTCTCCAGGCGCTGTAACTGCAGGCCGAGCGAGGAGGGTCCGGGCGGAACCGGCTCGATGACGGGAGGGGCGACGGACTCGGTTCCGTCGCCCTCCGACGTGGAGGGCCCCTGCACGGAGGAGGCCGCCGACTCGATCCTCGACCCGCCGATCGCCACAACGGCGTAGTAGCGAACCCGCCAGCGCGTGTCGCGCGTGGCGTGGATGAGGGCATTCAGCGACAAGGGGACATCTGAAGCGATGCGCCGGGCGGCCTCTCCGGCGCGCCGGCGCCGCTCCCGGGGATCGGTGTCGCAGGCGTCCAGGATGAGGGGGAGCGCCTCGTGACCGCACGACGCCAGGACGGCCACCGCTTCCTCCGCCGCTGGAGCGGCGTCGCCGGCATCGCCGGAGACGGCGGCAGGGACGAGCGCCTCGATCCGCTTCATGACCTCCCGACGAGAGGCGGCATCCCAGACAAAGACGCCGAGATCGGTGAGCAGCTCGCGAAGGCGGCGCCGCCGCTCACCCTCCGGCCCGATTTGGAGGGCGGCCTCGAGTGCGGGAAGGGCGGGGCGCCCGATCCCGTCGAGGGCCGCCTGGGCACGCTCCCGGACCGTCCAATCCTCGGCATCCAGGTCGGAGATGAGGGAGGCGATCTTCGCGGGATCCGGCGGGGCCACGCCGGGCTCCTGGGCGTGAAGGACCATCAGGCCCTGAAGGGCCAGAAAAGCGGCCAGGCTCCGTCGGAAGTGCATGCACGGAGTGTAGTCGGTGCGCGGGACGCCGTCAACGAGACGGGGCGGGAAACCATGCCGGTTCCCGCCCCGTGAGTGTGCCTCGGACCGTCTATTCTCTAGAACCTCAACTCCGCACCGAAGATCAGACCGCTCGTGGAGAAGTCGGCGTCCACGTTCCCCTCATCGACGCTGATCGAGAAGTACTTGTAGCCGAGGTAGGCGCCGATGTTTTCGGTGATATGGCCGTTCACCTTCAGGGTGGCCTCGAAGGTGGTCCCGGCGCTGCCGATGGACATCCCGTGGATCTCGCCGGAGAGCGAAACGTACCGGTCCCACACGTACCCCTCGGCGCGAAGCCCGAGCACCGGCACGGGGGCGCTCGCGCTGTCCGAATCGCTCACCCCGCCGCCGGAAATGGTCCCCTCGACGCTGATGTAGGAGACACCGATCTGGGCCCCGAAGTAATAGCGCGGGTCCATGTTGTAGAACTTGTACGTGTACAGGGCGTCGATCACGCTCAGATCGGTGGAGGCGTTCACCGCCGTCCCGATGACATAGGTGTTGTCGCCGAACACCACGGCCTGCGTGAGCGTCTTTCCGCCGTCGTAGCCCACCCCGAAGTACTCGAGGTTGACCATGTGGTCGCCCCAGGCCACGTAGCCGCCGACGTTGAAGCCGATGTCGCTCGAGTCGGTCCCGGTGACGCTCTCGAAGTCGACGTTCGTGGCGCTCGCCGCGGGCGTGCCTTCGATCGCCGCCTCCAGATTCCCGGCGGCGTAGTAGCCGCCGACCTCGAGGCCGATGGACCAGTCCTTGTCGCCGTAGAAGAACGGTGCGGGGTGATAGTGCACGTCCTGGGCGGAGGCAAGGCCCGCCCCGCCGAACAAGGCCAGGACCGCCGCCACCCAGCCCGTCGCCCGATTCCGACCCGCCATGACAGACTCCCTTCCGCACCCGGGGTGCGAACTGCGCCGCGTGCGGGTCGTCCGAGGAAACGGACGCCGGCGCGGCTGGACCGAGGATGTTCGTCGGGGATGGAGTGCCGGACCCTACCGTCCGGCCGACTTCACCGCGCCCCTACCGGCGCAGCCCCGCTTCCTTCCCTCTTACTCCGTTACTCTGTTACTCCGTTAGTCTCTCATCCCGTTCCGCCTCCCGCCCCCTCCTTCCCGCGGGGCGGGCGCGACGAAACCGCTTGACCCCCCGCCGACCCGGGCGCTACTCTGGCGGAATGAGCCTGCGGGGCATCACTCTCCTCATCATCGGCCTCCTGATTACCGGACTTTCGGAAAATATTTCGGCGCAGGAGGGTTCCGGCCGGCACGAACCGGCTCCCCCCGCCCGTGCCACCCCGGCCCAGGACGACCCGGAGCCCACCCCGGCTCCTCCCGCGGCAGACGAGGACGAGGACCTCACGAGCGAGGAACCGGCCGCGGACGGCGCCGCCGCCCTCCAGGAAGGGCTCGAACTCCTCGCGCGAGGGAAATACCCAGACGCGAAGAAGAAACTCAGGGCCGTGGCGGCGAAGGACGGAAAGAACGCCGTCGCCCGGGGCGCGCTGGTACGGGTCGAATTCGAGCGGGGGAAGCTGTCGGAGGCGGAGGAGGCCGCCGAGGCCGGACTCCAGGATCTCCCGGACGACCCCGGCCTGCTGACCTGGCTCGGCCGCGTGGAATTCGCCCGGGGGAAGTATGCGGACTCGCTGACCTTCGCCCGGCGCGCCCTCCGTCTGGACCAGGACCACCCCGGCGCGCACCTCCTCGAGGCGCAGTCGCTGCTCGAGACCGGCGCGCTCGACGAGGCCGAACAGCGCCTCGACTGGTTCATCGGATGGTACAACGGCCATCCCGACCTCTCCTCGGCCGATCTCACGTTCGCCGCCCGCGGAATATGGCTCCTCGCGACGCGGAAGGGGGACAAGGATCTCGCCCACGAGGTGGCGGACGCCTCCAACACGGTGCTCGACTTCGCCGTCAGCAAGGACAAGGCGAACGCCGAGGCGCTGGTCGTCTGGGGCCAGTGCTACCTCGAGAAGTACGTCTTTCCGGCGGCGAAGGGGTGCTTCGAGGACGCGCTGAAGATCAACCCGAACCTCGGCGAGGCGCACCTCGGGCTCTCGATCGTCACGATCTCCTCCGGCGATCCCCGCGGGATGGCCCAGGCCGTGGCCGGACTGGCGCGGGCCTTGACCCTCAATCCGGCCCTCCTCGAGGGGTACGCCTTCCAGGCCGGACAGGCGATGGACGACGAGAATTACGCCGAGGCCCGGACGATCCTCGACCGCGGCCTTCAGATCAACCCAAACTCGTCCCTCCTCCGCGCCCCCCTCGCCGCCATCGCCCTCATTCAGGACAACGACGCCGCCTTCCGCGCCGAATGCCAGAAGGTGCTCGCCGTCAATCCGAGATGCGCCTCGCTCTACCTCCACATCGC
Organism: Planctomycetota bacterium; assembly: GCA_016192525.1. Lineage (GTDB taxonomy): Bacteria > Planctomycetota > MHYJ01 > JACPTZ01 > JACPTZ01 > JACPTZ01. The sequence goes on along the minus strand of JACPTZ010000017.1, from coordinate 98,278 downwards.
CGAGGCGGTCACCCGCAAACTCCGTTTCGAAGACGCGCAGAAGTACTACGAGCTGGCCGTGCAGACCGACCCGCACGCCTGGGACGCCTTCATCGCGCTGGGAATGAACTACGGGCGCACCGGGAACCACGCCAAGGCGCGCGAGTACCTCGAGAAGGCCTTCGCGCGCGACCCGTTCCATCTCTGGACGAAAAACACCCTGGATCTCCTGGACGGTCTGCGCGACGAATTCACCCCGGTGGAAACCCCCCACTTCCGGATCTACCTCAACACGAAGGAACTCCCGCTGCTCCGGCACGCGGTGACGTCGCTCCACGAGGAGGCCTGGGCGACGATGTCGAAGCGGTACGGATTCGAGCCGAGGGTTCCGGTGATCGCGGAGATGTACCCGAAGCACGCCGACTTCTCGGTGGCGACCGCCGGAATGCCGGGCCTCGGGGCCCTCGGCGCCTGTTTCGGTCCGCGCGTGACGCTCCTCTCGCCGAAGGCGAAGGAGACGATGGGCGTCTTCAACTGGGGCTCGGTGGTGTGGCACGAGCTGGGCCACGTCTTCGCCCTGCAACTCTCGAAAGGGAGGGTCCCCCGATGGTTTACGGAGGGCCTCTCCACGTATGAGGAGAGCCTGGGACGGCCCGACTGGGGACGCGAGCTGGAACACTCGATCTTCCAGGCGTATCACACGAAGCAGCTCCCGACGGTCGAGCAGATTGCGGGCGGACAGGCGGGTCCGAACCAGCTGCTTTCGCTCTATGAGGAGGGATCGCTGATCTGCCGGTACATCGACGAGGAGTACGGATTCGACGCGATCGTCTCGATGCTGAAGCTCTGGGGCGAGGGGAAGAGCACGGAGCAGGTCTTTTCCGGCGCCCTCGAGCGGTCGCTCACCGACTTCAGCGGCGACTTCTCCGAGTGGCTCAAGGCCTGGGTGGCCGAGATCAAGGCGCGGCCCCCGGTGGACCCGCGGCAGGAGGCCACGCTCCGGACCCGGATCGCCGGGAACCCGGAGGACGCGGCGGCGCTGGGGGCGCTCGCGCGGATCTGCGTCGAGAAGGACCTTCTGTCGGAGGCGAAGGACTTCGCCTCGCGGGCGATCGAACAGGACGCGAAGTCGATCGACGGACACGTGGCGCTGGCGATGGTCCACTACAAGAACCGCCGGTGGGAGCGCGCCGGGGACGAGATGCGCCTGGCGATCGAAGCGGGGGCCGACGAGTACGGTCTCCACTATCGACTGGGCGAGATCCTCCGCAGGCAGGGGGACCTCGAGGGGGCCATCGCCGAGTTCCAGTCGGCGAAGGCCTGCTTCGCGCGCTTCGTGGGGTCCGGGAAGAAGGAGGACAACCCCTACATCCAGATGGCGCAGATCTACGAGGAACGGGGGGACACGGACCGGCAGATCGAGCAGCTCTCGCAGTACTGCGCGATCGATCACGACGACGTGAAGCGACATCTGGCGCTCGCGAAACTGCTCCGGGCGAAGGGGGAGTGGGAGAAAGTGCGGGAACTCTGCCGGGCCGTGCTTTTCGTGGAGCCGAAGGACATCCTGGTCCACCAGTATCTGACCGAGGCGGCCTTCCACCTCAAGGACCCGGCGGAGCGCCGGCGCGAGGCGGAAGCGACGATTCTCCTGCTCGAGGACGTGAACAAGGAGGGAAAGGCGGACAAGTTCCTCGCCGACTTCCATTGCGAGGCGGCGGAGGCCTGTTTCGACCTGGGCGATCGCGAGAACGCCCTCCAGCACGCGAACGCCGCGTTCCAGTTCGTCCCGGACTCCGAGCGGGCGAACGCCATCCTCGAGAGGATGAAGAAATGAGACGCCCCGCCCTCAGGATCCCGATGGTTCTGTTCGCCCTGACGCTCGCCAGCCTCCCGGCGACCGGCTGCGTGAAGCGCACCCTCACCATCTCGACGGATCCGCCGGGGGCGACGGTGATCGTGGACGGCGAGACGGTGGGGGTAACACCGCTGGAAATGCCGTTCACGTTCTACGGAACCCGCGAGATCCTGCTCGAGAAGGAGGGATACTCCAGCTTCCGGGCGAAGCACACCGAGCGCTCGCCGGTCTGGGAGCTGTTCCCGTTCGATTTTCTGCCGGAGGTGGTGATTCCGTTCACGATCCACGACGCCCGCGAAGTGCAGTTCACCCTGACGCCCCTCTCCGAGCCGTTGCCCGAGGCGCTTCTGGAGCGTGCCGAGGCGATGCGGCGCGAGGCCCGCCCGGCGCCGCCCCCCGCCGCCGGAAATGACGGCCTTGACACCCCCAACCGCGGCCGATAGAATAGACGGGTTGATCCGAAGGGAAGGGGCACCGGGGCGTCCGGGAGGACTCGTGGGCAAGGCGACCGTCTACTGCGAAAAATGCGGCGACATGATCCCGGAAAAGGACTTCGAGTCCGGGCGCGCCGTCACGGTCCAGGGCAAACACTACTGCCCGAAGTGCCGAAAGTCGGTGGAGCACCTTCTCCCCCCCCCCGGAACGCCGGTCACCCCGGTCCCGATCAGCAAGAAGTCCTCGGGGATCGTGCCTTCCGTCCGGAACCCGGTCCGCAAGCCCCACAGCTCCGGGATCGTCCGGGCGGTGGGTTCCCCCGCCACGGGCCGGACCTCGAAGCACCAGGCCCTCCGTCCCCCGACCCCGAGCCAGGTCATCAAGAAGAAGTCCTCCGGGTTCAGAATCGCCGTCGAATCCGACATCCCCCCGGCGGAGGACGACGGCGCCGAGGGGACCCCTTCCCGCGCGCCCGTGTCCCGCAAGCAATCCGAGAAGAGGACCGCCCTCTACGCCGCCATCGCCGGGGGGCTCGTGCTCCTTCTGGCCGGCGGGTTCATCTGGAACAAGTCGGCGAAGGAAAGGCAGGCGCGGGAGGTGGCCGAGGCCAAAGCCAGGGCCGCCGACGAGGCCTGGAAGGCAATCCTGGATCTCCGCAAGACCCTCCGGGACAAACCCGATCAGGTTCTCGTCATGCTCGGAGACAAGAAGATCGCCCTGGCCGGCTCGAAGTACGAGAGTGATTCCAAGGCGCTCGAAAAGGACCTCAAGGCCGAGATCACCGAGCAGGCGTATCAGGCGAAGCTGAGCGAACGATTCGCCGAACTCCAGGCGCAGCGCGAATCGGGCGATATCGAGTCCCTGAAGAAGGACCTGACGGCGCTCCGGAAGTCCGATCGGATCCCGGACTCCCTGAAGTCGAAGATCGACCTTGAGGTCCTCGCGCTCACCAAACTCGGCATGCAGCGCCGGCTCGACCAGGCCGAGCTCTACGATTCGGGCCACCAGAGGGAATACGACAAGTCCATCGACACCTACACCGACATCATGACCGACTGTGAGGCCCCGGAACTCCAGGACTTCCGGACCCGGGCGCAGATCAAGAAGGACGACGTCGTCACCCGTCGTGAGGCCGACGCCAACAGCTCCTACGAAGAGATCCGGCGACGGGTGGAGGAAATGCTCGGCGACCACCACTTCGACCAGGCCTTCGAGGCGACCCGGGAGTTTGACACCCTCACCTTCGGGATGACCCCGGCGAAGGGGAGGATCGAGCAGCTCCAGGCGCGGATCTCGAAGGAGAAGGAGGAGTTTGCCCGATCCCAGCAGCCGCCTCCCGGGGGGACGCCTCCCGACGGGACACCGCCCGGAGGGGAACCGGCGGGGCCGGCGGTCACCCTCTTCAACGGCAAGGACACGTCCGGGTGGCAGGTCAATGGATCGACCGTCGAGTGGAAGGTGGAAAACGGCGAGATGGTGGGAAGGAGCAAGCTGAGCGATCCACCCCCGAAGTTCGGGGCGCAAGGGACCATCAACATCGACAACATTTTCTTTCCCCCCGGGCGGATGGGCGCCTCCTATGAGATGGAAGTGGAGGTTTCGCTCAACAAGGGGGCCTTTGCGGTTTTGGTGCACTATGACGGCGCCAAGGCGATCGGGCTGACGCGGCCGTTTGATTCCTCCGTGCTGACGGGGATGCTCAACACCTGGATCACCGCGAGAATCCGGGTGGAGAACAAGAATGTCTCCATCACGGTCGGCGGAATGCCCGCGGGGAGCGCCCCCCTCGATCCGGGAGCCCCGGCGACGGGGACCATCGGATTCACCGTCTTCGGCAGCAGCGAATTCCGGATCCGAAAGGCCGTTCTCACGCCGCTGAAGTGACGCCTCCCGGTTCACAGTCGTTTACGGTGGACATGGCCGCAGGACAAGCCACAACGGTCTTTGGCGGCGGAAAGATGGCTCGCGTCTACGAGCCACCCTACGAGGACCTCTGTTACCCCTCCGACGCGACGACCGAGCTGAAAATCGTCGGCCCCCAGTTCGGCCCGGCGTTGTCGGGTCAGCGCATCGTCTACCTGAAGAGACTGGCGGGATCGGTCAAAGAGATCCTGCCGAACCAGGACCTCAAGTTCTGCCGCCTCAAGGACAAGGACGGGGCCTACTTCGTCCCGTGCGAGCACATGCTGGCGGTCCTCGGCCAGCCGTGGATCGAGAGCAGCGATCCGAGCGCCGTGCCGGGATACGTCTCCGCCCTGCTGGCGTGGGATTACGACGAGAAGGTCCGGGAGATCGGAAACAAATTCGTCGAGGAGGGATCGGACGTGATGGGCTGGCTCTGTCTGGGCGGCCTGTACCGGAAGCGCAAGGAGTGGCTCGAGCTGATGTCCATCTGCAAGCGGGGGATCCGCAAATACCCGGACGTGCCTGACTTCTACGGTCTGCTCGCCCAAGCCTACCTGGCGGAGGGGACCAGGTTCAAGGCCATCGAGACGCTGGAGCAGGGGATCGAGAAGTGCGACGGGGCGGAGGGGTTGAAGGCCTTCCTGGATTCCCTGGAGTCGGGGAAGGGCGCGTCGTAACCCCCGCGCCACCCGACGACACGCCGGCTCTACCCCCCCACCCCCTCGGTCTTCATCTTGTGCTTCGCGATCCGCGCCTCCTTGGAGTTCGGCCAGCGCTTCACCAGGTAGCGCAGGACCTCGCCCGCGAAGGCCCGCTCGACCGGCGTCCGCTCCGCGAAGTGAAAGCCCAGATACAGGAAGTCGGAGGGATCGAGAATCCCGGCTTCCGCCTTGAGGCGCGTCGCGATCGGGAACCGCTCCGAGCGCAAAACGTAGGAAAGCAGGGTGAGCGGCGAGTGCGCCTCGGAAAACGCCGCGGAAGTTGAGGCGTGGGCGGCCGCGGCGTCCCGTTTCTGAAGCTTCAGCCGCACGATCCCGAGATCGAACTTCACATCGAGCGTCGACAGTTCCTCCACGTTGAGGAGCGCCAGCGTCCGCTCCGCCAGATCGAATTTCTTCCGCTTCTTGAACGCCCGGCCCCTTTGGAGCAGGGTCTTCTGAAGGAGCTCCGGCTTCGCGTTCTTGACGATCTCGAAGTAGAGACGGTGCCGGTCGTCGCCCTGGTCGAAGAGCTTGAGCCCGGTGTTGAGGAACGACTTCAGCGTGGGGGCGGGTACCGCGTCGCGATGCGCCTTGAGGATGCCGGCGAGGGTCCAGGCGCGCGAGAGATCTTTCGTCTTCACCAGTTCCCGCACGAGGTCCCGGGCGAACACCTTGTGGGCCCGAAGCGCGGCGCCCGCCTCCTCCACTACCCGCGGATCGGGGTCGGTCAGCAGCGCGAGGAGCTTCGGGCCGACCCGCCCCACCCCCAGCCGGCCCAGCGTGCGCATGGCGAACAGCCGGACGCCCAGATACCGGCTGTCGAGGAGTCGCGTGAGCGACGGCGCCAGGCGCGACGGGATGTCAATCCGGGAGAGCGCGGTGACGGCATGGGCGACGACGTTGGCGTAGTCCTCCTCGTCCAGCATTCCAAGCAGCTTTTGCAGAACCCGGTTGTCCGCGATCCTGTTGAGATCGAGCTGACCCAGGGCGATGAGCGCCTGCTGCCGGATCGCGGCGGGCACCTTGCCGTCGAGCCGGTCCAGGAGCGGCGCCTTGGCGCGGGCGTCGCGCAGGAATCCGAGGAGCCGGACGCCCGAGACCGCCCGCGCCGGGTCCTCTTTGGCGCCGGCGGAGCCGAGGAAGGAGAGCACCCGGTCGGTGAGGGTCCGGCGCTCTTCGTCGGCCATCCGGTCGATGGCGGCCTTCAGGACGGAGGTGATCTGGCGGTGGACCTCGGCATCGGTGTCGTTCAGGCACTCGATGAGCGCCTCGTACCCGGACTTGCCGCCGATGGCGGCGTAGACCTCGAGGATGGCGGTCTTCACCGCCGCGGACTGCTTCTTGTATTCCCGTTGAAGGACCCGGATGGCCTGGTGGCCGAGGGAGGCTATCCCCTGGATGGCGCGCCGGCGCACCGGTTCGGGAGAGGTGGTGAGCGGGAGAAGGTAGCCGGCGACCTCGATCGAACCGAGTTTCGTGAGGGCGTCGATGAAGTACTGGCGGACGGTCTGGTTCTCGGTATCGAGCCCCTTCCCGAAGGCGGAGAGCACCTCGGGATCGTCGGGACGGAGTTCGCCGAGGACCTTGGCCGCCGCGCAGGCGAGTTCGGCGTCGCCGCTCCGAAGCATCGAGCAGAGCGCCTTGAGTTCCTTGCTCATGGCTGGACGTCTCCCGTCCCCTTCGCCGTCGCCGCCGCACCGATCGTCGCCGCCCCGCGCCGGTGTCGCCACCAGGCGTAGCAGAGGACCCCGATCGACGCCCCCGCAATCACGTACATCTTGACGGCGGCGATCTTCACCGCCGCCAGTTCGAACTCGTCACCGAATTGCTGCCCCATCCAGACCAGCGCCGGCACGCTCAGCAGCGCGGCCAGCAGATCCATCGCCACAAAACGGACGACGCTCATCTGCAGCGTCCCCGCGAGGAGAAAAATCCCCCACCGCAGGCCGGCCGCGAATCGACCGAAGAAAATCGTCTTTTTCCCGTGCCGGAGGTAGAATCCCTCAATCTTCGCTACCCGCTCGGCCGGCAGGAGACTGCGGATCAGTCTCCAGTGAAGGATCGCCCGACCGTACCGGCGACCCAGCCCGAACATGATGAGATCGCCCAGCAGCACCGATCCGAGCGAGACTACAATCATCAGCTCGATCGATCCCTCGTGCTTGTAGACGAGGAACCCGCCGAGCAGGAGCAACACATCTTCCGGACAGGGAAGTCCGAGCCCGGTCAGCAAGAGGAGAAAACTGACTCCTACGTACGAAAACTGCTCAGCAAACGGCCGAAGGACTTCGTGCAGCAACCAGTCCATCATTCCGGGCGTTCCTCAGAATTCCCCGGGCCGCGCCTGTTCCCCCGCCCCGATCGAAGCACCATAGGTTAGCACATCGGGGGGGGCGATTCAAGGAAAATGACGGGGCGCGGACGCAACATCTTGTCCCTGTTCATGCTATGGCGGTGCCGGCGATGAAGACTATCAGTAGTGTAACTTATTATACACGATGCCTTTACGAAACTCATGCCGAACTGTCTCGTCATTGAAGCGGCATCTATGGCATTTTGACAGTGGTAACACAACAACTTATACTATAACGTGTTATGGGTGAGCAAGACCGAAAAACAACCGAGGAAATCGCCCGACTGCTGTCGGAGCAGTTCGCCCACGACATGATGGAGCAGTTCCACCTCGATCTCGACTTCTCAACCAGAAGCATCGAGAAGGTGGAGTGGATCATCGAAAACCACCTGTCCACGGCCCGGGCGGGGAGCGAGGAGAGGTTGGCCGTGATGCTCGGCTACTACCTCGGCGAAGTGATTCTGCGCAATCTGGGGGGACGCTGGGTGAAGGAAAACGACATCCCCACCCTGCGCGACGTCGGCGGACGGGTGAGTGCGGTCTTTCCCGTGACGAAAGCGATCAAGAGGCTGCGGAACGGCGCCGGTGAATCGCTGGTCGACTACTGCGCCGAGATTGAGAAGGCGCACGGGGCGGGGTGACGGCGCGACGCGCTTCTGGTGATCCGTCAACGCTCATCCGGCGATTTCCTTCTCGTGGTCTCCTCCCCCTACCCCCACGACGCCCGATACAGCGCCGCCCCGAAATCCCGCCAGAAGAGCAGGAGCAGCACCAGCCCCATCCACGAAAAAAAGACCGCGAGAAGCAGGTGCGTCGTCGCCACGTGTCTCTTCGCGAGCGCGGCGAGACGCGGGGCGCCGAGACCGGCCAGGGTGGCCCCGAAGACGAGGGCCATGGGGAGGATGAAGGCCGCGTTGTAGACGGCGAGGGCCCGCAGGGCGCGGGAGTGATACGGGGTGCTCGCCAGATCCGGGTCCTGCGCGATCGCCCAGAGAATGGGGACGGCCACCTGCCCGGAGCAGATCGACTCGAAGCAGGCCACCCCCACCCCCGCCACCACCGCCCCCCCCACCAGCGGACCGGTCCTGAGACGCCCCCGAATCGCCGCGTGAATCGCCCGCTGGAGGAAGGCCGGGAGGCGGAGCGACAGCTCGGCGGCCTCCTGCGTCCGACGATATCGCCAGGCGTCCCGCGCATGAGCCCCGGCGAGGAAGAGACAGAACAGCAGCCCCAGCACGGAGAGAACGTGGCGGAAGGGCTCGAAATTCCGGAGATGACGGAGAAGTTCGAGGAAGTGGACCGTCAGAGCAAAGTAGGTGGCGAATACCGCGGCGCCGTAACAGATCCCGATCAGGGCGATCTCGCGACGCGTGCGCCCGGCGTGGGCGAGAAACGCCACGAGAAAGACCAGCACGGTGAAGGCGCAGGGGTTGACGCCGTCGATCAGCCCGCCGAAGGCGACTTCCGCGGTCGTCAACTTGTCGAACTGAATCGCGTTGTCCCGCGCGACCCCGGGGAGCGATTCCTCCATGGCCTGCATGCTGCCGGGATCGCAGCGGGGCGTCAAGCATTGAGAAGGTACTTCTCGAGTTCGTCGACCGCCTCGCCGATCGCCGCCGCGTCCTGACGGCCGGCCGACTCCTCGATCCGGGCGCCCATCCGCGTGATGTCGGGATGGCCATACCCGCTCCCGCTTCCCTTCATGTCGTGACCCGCCCGGCGGATCGTCTCGAAGTCGCGCTCCCGAAGCGACTGCCGTACCCGCTCGACGTCGTTCCTCCGACGCGCGAGGTACTGCGGCACCAGGTCCTGCACGGAGGGGGACACCGCCGCGGCGCCCCGCCCCCGGGCGCTGATCCGCGATTCGTACGTCCCGAGGAGCCGGTGGATGCGCGTAACCAGTTCCTTCGCGGGAAACGGTTTCAGCACGTAGTCGTCGGCCCCGAGGTCGATCGCCCGGCCCACGTCCTGCCCGCGTCCGACCGCGGTGAACATCAGAATCGGCACCCGGGAGTACCCCGGCATCTTCCGCAGCCGGCGCAGCACCTCCAGTCCGTCCATCCGGGGCATGAGGATGTCGAGGAGGACGGCGCTGAACGGCTGTTCGTGCGCGGCGGCGAGCGCCTGGCCTCCGTCCGAACAGTGAACGACATCGAACCCCTCCCGTTCGAGGTATCGCCTTACCAGACCGGCCATCGCGGGGTCGTCCTCCGCGAAGAGGATTTTTCGGGCCGGGCCGGGCCGCCCGGGCGGCGCCGCTTCCACCCGGCTCTTCCCGGCGCCCTTGGCCCGGTAAAGGAGCGCATCGGCGGCGATCACGGCATCCTCGAGTCGCGCCCCCGGCGGCACCTCCACCACGCCCGAAGAGAACGAGAGCGAGATCGGGGAGCGCTCCGGAACCGGGAACCGCTCCGCCTGGAGCGACGCGAGCGCCGCCTCCAGCGCCTCGATCGCCCCGGCCCGCCCCGTGTCCGGGAACAGCACGACGAACTCGTCCCCCCCCCACCGTGCCAGCACGTCCGACTGCCGGAGCGACCGCCCGATCACCCCGCCCACCCGCCGCAGGATCTCATCCCCCACCCCGTGTCCGTGAAGGTCGTTCACCGGCTTGAACCGGTCCAGATCGAGCATCGCCACGGAGACCGGCATCCCGGTCCGCCCGGAGAGGGCCAGCGTCCGCTCAAACGCCTCGCGGAAGGCCGGCCGGTTCGGGAGTCCCGTAAGGGCATCGACGCGCGACTCGATCCGCGTGGCGCCGACCCGGCGAAGGAGCGACTGCACCGCGATGGAGAACTCCTCCGGGATGATCGGTTTCTCGAGAAAGACGTCGGCGCCGATCGCGAGACATTCCGTCCGGGTGAGTTCGCCCACCCGCGCCGTCAGGATCACCACCGGGACCATCGCCGTACGCGGACTCTCGCGGATCCGGACGAGGAGCGATCGTCCGTCCATGTCGGGCAGCATGAGGTCGAGAACGATGAGTGCGACCTCCTTCTCGAAGAGGAGCTCCAGACCCGCGGCGGCGGTGCCGGCGAACATCACCGTTCGGTTGGGCCGCTGGAGCAGGCTCTGGAGAAGATGCGCCATGTCCGGATCGTCCTCGATGACGAGGATCCCCAGCCGGCGCGAGGGGCCGGCCCTCGTCGTCTGCCGGATCACCTCGGCCAGTCGGTGACTCAGGAGCCCGAGGTGGTCCTCCGGCGCCTCGACCACATGTCGGGCGGCCTGCTCGACCTCGGACAGTTCCCCGCCCCCGGCTCCGCAGAGCGATCGGGCGATGCGCCGGACCGACTCCGGCGCCGCGGGTGACCCGTCGCGCAGAGCCTGGTGCGCCGACTCAAGCGCCCGGAGGCGGGCCGCGAGCCCCTCCCGGGCGTACTCCTCCATGGCTTCCATGACGTCACCCCCGAACGGGGACCCCGCTGCTCCGGCGCCCCACCAGGAAACAGGTGGTCATCTCGCCGATCCCTCGCAGCCGCGTCGCCCCCCGATCCTCAAACAGGAACCGGTCCTGAAGCCGCCTCCGCACCTCGTCGGTCACATGGATCATCCCGGGGAGGCCGTGCGACTCGAGCCGGCTCGCGATGTTCACCGTTTCGCCCCACAGGTCGTAGATGAACTTGCGCGTCCCGATCACTCCCGCCACGACGGGGCCCGCATGGATGCCGATGCGCACCCGGATCCTCTCCCCGCCGATGGTCCGTCCCGCCAGCACCTCGCGCACGTCGAGGGCCATCTCCACGAGGTCCTCCAGATGATTCGGCTGCGGGGTCGGGAGTCCGCCGGCGGCCATGTAGGCGTCGCCGATCGTCTTGATCTTCTCCAGGCCGTGCCGGTCCGCCAGGGCGTCGAAGAGCGAGAACACCTCGTTCAGGATGGAGACGAGCTCGTCGGGCCGCCGGCGCATCGCGAGCCGGGTGAATCCGGCGATGTCGGCGAAGAGGACGGAGACGTCGTCGAAGGCGTCGGCGATCGCCACCTCCCCGTCCTTGAGCCGGCGCGCGATCGGCTTCGGCAGGATGTTGAGGAGGAGGTGTTCGGAGCGGTCCTGTTCCTCCGTCAGGCGGTGGAGATAGACCTGCTCGCAGTCGCGGAGCCGCTTCTTCTCGAGACAGGCGTCGATCCTCGCCTTGAGCAGCACCGGATTGCACGGCTTGAGCAGATAGTCCTCCGCCCCCACCTCGATGCAGCGGATGATGCTGTCGAGTTCCGACACGGCGGAGATCACGATGACCGGCAGATCGCGCAGCGACTCGTCCGCCTTCAGATACCCGAGCACGTGGTAGCCGTCCATGTCCGGCATGAGGATGTCGAGGAGGACGAGATCGAACTTCTCGGTGACGAGCCGCTGCAGGGCGCGGCGGCCGTCCTCCGCGATGAGGATGGTGAGCCCCTGCTCGCGGAGGAGGCTCGCCAGGAGTTCCCGCGAATCCCCGCTGTCGTCCACCACCAGGACCCGGTTCGGCTGGGCGATCATCGCGGCTCCATCGTGAGATTCGGGGCGTCGGAACGGCGGGGCGCGAGCCGTCGCGTCGTCCCCACCTGGCGCGTCACGGCGGCGGCGGGGGTGAGCGCGATCCGGAACAGCGATCCCCGACCGGGCTCGCTCTGCACCGAGATGCTGTATCCGAGGAGGTGCAGGAACGACCGCGAAAGCGCCAGCCCGAGGCCGGTGCCGCCGTACTTCCGGGCCGTGGTGCAGTCGATCTGCTGGAACGCCTCGAAGAGCGAGGCCTGTCGCTCCCGCGGGATGCCGATCCCGGTGTCCTCCACCTCGAGGAGGGTCGGCCGGGAAGTCGCGTCGTCCACGTTCACGCGCACGGTCACGCTTCCCCGTTCCGTGAACTTGAGGGCGTTCCCGACGAGGTTGAGGAGCACCTGGCGCATCTTGTCCTCGTCGGTCTCGATCGCCTCCACCCGCGCGGGGAGTTTGGCGCGCAGGACCAGGTCGCGGTCGCGCGTCTGCGGTTCGAGCAGGGCGAGGACCTCGCGGACGAGGAGGTCGAGCCGGACCGGGGCGGATACGAGGTCCATCCGGCCCGCCTCGATCTTCGACAGGTCGAGCACCGAGTTGATGATCCGGAGGAGGTGCTTCCCGTTGTCGTGGACGCGGTCCAGGTAGAGAAGGTCCTGCGCGGAGAGGTTTCCCGCCTTGTTCTTGAGGAGGAGGTTGGCGAATCCGATGACGGAGTTGAGCGGGGTCCGGAGTTCGTGGCTCATGCTGGAGAGGAACTCGCTCTTGGCCCGGTTGGCCGCCTCCGAGGCCTCCTTCGCGTGGAGGATGGCCGCCTGGACCGCCCGGCGCTCGGTGATGTCGCGCAGGGTCCAGGTGTGGAGGCGCCGGGGCTCGCGCGTCACCTCGCTCACGTTCAGTTCGACCGGCACGATCGCGGCATCCGGCCGCCGCACCTCGACCTCCACCCCCCTCCCGCCGATCTGTTCCTCCCCGGCGCCCGGCTCGGGGATGAACTGGAGGACGCTCCGCCCCACGATCTCCGCCCTCGCCGCCCCGAAGAGCCGCTCCGCGGCGGGATTCGCCTCCTCGATGTGGCCGGCCTCGTCCACCGTGAGGATCGCGTCCGCGGTCGTGTCGAGGATCGACCGCACGCGCGCCTCGCTCTCGGCGAGGGCGTCCTCCGTACGGCGCCGCTCGACCCCGAGGGCGATGTGCGCGGCGGCGGCCGCCAGCGCCTTGAGGGCGAACTCTCCGAGCGGCCGCCGGGAGTACATCGCCATGACGCCGATCAGCCGGTGACCCACGAGGAGCGGGTGGCCGGCGAAGGCGACCATCCCCTCCCGGCGGACCCACTCGGCGTCGTCGAGGCGCGGATCGCCGGCCGCCTGGTTGGTAATGAGTGATTGACGGTCGCGGGCGATGCGACCGATCGAGAGCCGCCCGAGCGGAATCCGGCGATACGGAGGTTCGATGTGGGCGTGGAGGCCGGAGGACACCTCCAGTTCGAGCGCCCGATCGACTTCGTCGTACGTCCAGACCCGGGCGTAGGCGGCGTCGAGGTGACGGACCATCGCGTTGGTGCAGCCGAGGAGGATGCCGGGCACCGTCGAGCCGGCGGAGAGGGAGAAGCCGACGTCGGCGGCGAAGGCGGCGAGCCGGGCGCGCTCGGTGCGGGACTGGTCCTCGCGCCGGCGGTGCTCGATGTCGCGAAGGAGCAGGATCCCGGCGACGGCGATGAGGGAGACGGCGAGCCCCTCGATGACGAGGACCGCCTGACGGGGGGCGTCCCGGAATCCGAGGACCCCCTCGGCGACGAGCGCTACCACCGCCCCCGCCGCCAGGAGGGCGAGGGAAGCGGAGAGGAAGGCGGTGTTGGAGAGCAGGAAGCGCATCTAGGACGGCCCGATGAGCACCTCGATCACCCGGAGCAGGGCGGTTTCGTCCACGATCGGTTTTGAAATGTACGCGTCGAACCCGGCGGCCAGGATCCGTTCGCGATCGCCCAGCATGGCGTGGGCGGTGAGGGCGGCGACCGGGAGGTGTTTCAGCGCCCCGTCCGACCGGAGGGCGGAGATCACGGCGTATCCGTCCATGCCGGGGAGTGAGATGTCGAGCAGGACCATGTCGGGCGGCGACTCGCGCATCCGCGCCAGAGCCTCGGAGCCGGTTTCGTACTCCTCGACGGCGTATCGATCCTCGACGAGGGCCCGGACGAGGAGCCGGTTATCCGCGTTGTCCTCGACGAGGGCGATCCTGAGCACGGTGTACTCCGGGGCGTCGTTCATTTTTCCCTGCGTCGCACGGGAAACCACGCACCCGTTCCCTCCGCCGGGCGCTCATGGCGGGCTGGGGAAGAATGGCGCAATCCGCTTGCCCTCCGGAGGGGCGGAGGAGGCTGAGGCGTTTGCGACCACGGGAGCGGCACGGACCTGCGCGGCGTACAGGCGTA
>JACPTZ010000017.1:0-84138 GCA_016192525.1 Planctomycetota bacterium | reverse complement strand
AGCAGGGAAGAGAGATTCCCAGGAATGGGAAGAAGGGGTTCAGGACGAGAGGCAGATTCGGGAGGGGCCGATGCCGGCGCCATGGATCGGCACCGAGGGCAAGTCCTCGTCGCGCGCCCTTGGCGTCTTGACGGCCCCTCCCCGCGCGGGGCTCACTTCCTGTCCTGGATCCGGATCCTCGTCTCGTCGCTCGTCCCGCGGACGCGCGGGGCGTACATCGCCGAACCCTGCGTCGGCATCGCGTGGAACTCGCCCGGGATCTCCGCCCGGCACTTGTACGCGATCGTGTGCTCCCCCTTCGGCAGAAGCCCCACGAAGAAGACCACCTTCTCGTCCCGCAGCTCCATGTTCTGCACGAGCGACCCCCACCGGCTCCCGCTCACCAGCTCCACCGGCTCGCACCCCGCCGGCTTCGGGTCCTCGAACACGAGGTATTCATACGGCTCGTTGCACTTCACCCTGATCTGCACCTCCAGCTCCTGGCCGCTCGTCAGAACCTCGCCCGGCTGGAGCGGGATACGGTCGTAATCGAGCGCCTCCACCTCCTTCTCATCGACGATCTTCTTCACCTTCTTCGGGATGAGCCGCGTGTAGGTCCGCTGAAGCGAGATCTCGCTCCCGCCCGCCGTGATGTCCTCCTCCAGCGTGAAGTACTTGAGATACGCCCCGTAGTACAGCGTCCCCTCCCCTTCCTTGCGGAAGGTGAGCGTGTGCGGGCCGTCCCCCACCGCGTCGCTCCGCAGAATCACCCGGTTGTCGAAGGCGAAGAGGTTCTCCTTCGTCACCCGCACCTTTCTCAGTTCCTTCCCGTCGAGCAACACCGTGAGCGTCATGTCTGGATTGATCTCGCCGGTCGCCTTCACGTACTCGCAGAGGGCGTTCACCGCGAAGGCGGTGTCCTTCGTCGACTTCCACCGGAGCCCCCGGCGGTTGTTGAGCAGCCACCGCGCCAGCGGCGCCACGTGCGGGTTCGCCGGCTGGACCTCGAGATACGCCCGGAGGATCGTGGCGTTCGTCTCGATGTCGTCGTTGTACCAGTACCACCAGCCGCCGCCTTCGCGACCCCAGTGGGCGGTCCCCGCCGCCGCGTCCACCTTCACGAAGTCCTCGAGGTTGCGGCAGATCGTCTGCGCCTTCGCCACGTCGCCCAGTTTGGAGTAGGTGAGCGCGACGAGCGCCTTCGCGTAGTCGGTCAGGTCGTCCCGGCCGTTGTAGAGTTCGAGGAGGCGCTTCAGGTTCACCTCGCTCGACTGGATCGGGCTGTCCTTCCCTTCGCCGAGTCCGTGGGCGAGGACGGCGTACTCGTAGGCGAGCCGGTGCGGGTCGGTCTCATCGTCCACGGTCCGCTTGAGGTACTCAAAGGCCCGGCGGATCATTCCGGCGTCGAGAGACACCCCGGCCTCCCGGGCCTCGATGAGGCCGTTCGCCACGTAGGCGGTCATGTACGGATCGCTGTTCCCCTCGCGCCACCACCCCCAGCCGCCATCGCCGTGCTGGAAGGCGGAGAGACGCGCCACGCTCGCGGCGATCGCGTGGTCCAGCATCCGCGTGCTGAAGACCGGGTTCCTCATTCGCCCCTCGTACTCCACGCCGTACCCCGTGGCGAGTTCCTCCCGGCGCTTTCCGATCTCCTCGAGCGAGAGCCCCAGGTCGCGAAGGGTCTTGCGCACCGCCACCGCCGGCTGGAACCGGCTCATGGTCTGCTCCACGCAGCCGTAGGGGTAGTCGATGAGGTACGGCAGGGCCTCGATCATGCTCGTGGCGATCGAGGGGGAGAGCACGATCTCGAGCTCGGTGGAGGAGACGCGGCGGTCCTTCGGCACGTCGAACTTCACCTCGGCGGTGTTCGCCGCAGGGCCGCTCGAAGGCTCGTTCCGGATCGATCCGTTCCACGCCACGAACTTCTCGATCCCGTGGACGTAGACCGGGAACTCCATGTAGACCGCGTCCGACTCCGCCGGCGACTGGGCCGTCATCGTGATTTTCGCCCAGCCGGGCTGCCTGACCTTCACCACCCAGTCGACGCGCGCCTCGCCGTCGCGGGCCACCGTCACCGAAGTCGGAGAGGTGACGTACACGCCGGCTTCGCGCGAGAGGGCGCCGGGGATCTCCAGCGATTCGCCGATCGACTGCATCGTGACCTGCACCGGCGTGTCCGACGCCAGATAGTTGTGCACGATCGCCGAGAGCGAAACCTCGTCCCGCTCCGTGAAGAACCGCGGGGCCTGGAGACGCAACAGGAGCTTCTTGGTCGTCACAAACGTGCAGCGGGCGAGGCCCACCTCGGTCCCGTCCGTGGCCACGATGGCCAGCGCCCGCCAGGTGGTGAGCGAGTCGGGCGTCGGGAAGGCGGTCGAGGCCCTGCCGGAGGCGTCGGTGAGGAGCGAATGCGCCCAGCAGGCGGTATCCGCGAAGTTCTTGCGGACCGTCGCCGGGGCCATCGGCCCGTCGCCGCCCCCGCCGTCGCCCTTCGATCGACCCTTGGCCGGGGCGCCATCCTTCAGCGCCTTGAGTTCGTCCTTGTCGAGGCTTTCCTTTCCCTTTGCCAACCGTCCACCGTAGGCCCCGCCCCCGCCGCCTCCCGTGAAGCCGGCATATCCATCCCCGGGCTCCTCGGCCGCCGGCGATCCCGGCGGGGCCGCCGTGGCGCCCACGGCCAGATCGGAGCCGGCGGGACCGCCTTCGTTGTTGTCCGACTCCGCCCATTCCCCGCCTTGCAGCCCCCCCCTGGCCTGTTCCAGCCGCCGTCCCCCCCTCATCCGGCCGCCCCCGCCCGTCCACCCGGAGGGCGTTCCGTGCAGCTTGTACTCCTCGTACTTGTTCAGGTCCTCGAACCGGCCACCGAAGGCGATCCCCTGGGAGGAACCGATCCCGATCCGGTCCGAACGCCTTCCTCCATAATAGAACGACCGCACATCAGGGGTGTTCTCGGGCTGGATGTAGAGCACCGCCGTGTCGATCACCCCGAGCGAGACGTCCCCGCCCGGGACCGGCTTTCCGTCCGGCCCCTTCACCGTCACCTCCACCTTCGCCTCCTTCGCCGGGAGATACTCCTTCTGGTCGGAAGCCACCGTCACGTCGAGAAACTTGTGGTTCGGCGGGGCGAAGAGCTCGACCTGGTCCTGGTAGACCTCCCCGTCGCGAACCGTCAGGACGTGGACGAAAAAGTTCGGACAGTGCGTGGTCTGGATGGGGATGTCGAGCGTCGTCACCTTCTGCGTCAGATGGAGGACCTGTGGCGGCCCCGCCACATCGAGCGCCTCGATGGCGACGAGGACGTGCGCCCCGGGCTTGTCCGCGCTCAACATGAGGTGCGCGGTCTCTCCCTGCTCGTAGGTGCGCTTGTCGGAGATCACCTCCACATCGCGAAAGTGATACTCCGTCCCGGCGAACTCCTTCGAAACCACCCAGAGGAGCGTCTCGCCGGTGACCGTCTCCCCCCAGGCGTCCTGCGTCGCATACGCGATCTTGAAGCGCCCGGTGGCGTCCGGCTTCCAGGCGCGGTAGAAGGCGCGGCCCTCGGCGTCGGTCGAGAGATCGTCGGTCTGCTGGTGGATCTCGTCCCACTTCTCGATGTTCCCCTCCATGCCGGCAAAGACCATGCGCGACACGGTCACCTTCCCCTTCGTGGCGGTGGCGGCGCCGGTCGCCGTCTCGGTCCGCAACTCCACCTCCACCGAGTCGCCCGGCCAGTAGAATCGCCGCGGCGTCCGAAGATAGGCGAAAAGCTGCTTTCGCGTGACCCGCACTTCCCCCTCGGCCGAGATCGTCCGGCGGCTCTGGTCGACGACGTCGACGTGAATCTGGTACTCATGATCGCGGTCCGGGAAGTCGGCCTTGGCCTTGGCGGTGTCGAAGGTAATCCGCGCCATCCCCTCGGCGTCGGTCTTCGCCGTCCCCTCGGCCACCAGCTCCTCGCGCATCGACTCGTCCCAGCGGGACTCCTTCGGATGGGCGTACCCGCGGCCGTAATACCAGTCGTACTCGTCCGGGAAGTCATAGGAAGCCCAGTAGGCGTCGCGCTGGACGCGGTACTTCACCTCGCAGTCGGGCGCCGGCGCGCCCCAGACGTAGCGGGCGATCACCTTGGCGGAAACCGGCTCGCCCAGCCTCGACTGCTCCGCGTCGGGCGCGATCTCCACGAGGAACTCCGGCTTCTTGTACTCCTCGCACCGGAACCAGTGCGAGCCGGATTCGACCGGATGGTCCTCGAACTCCGGCTTGTACGAGAGATAGTAGACCCCGAGCGGCGGCTCCGCCGGGAGTTCGTAGGCGCCGTTCAGCGCGCCGCGGGCGTCGGTGACGAACGTCTTCTTCAGGACCTCGTTCCCCTTGGGGTCCTTGAGCAGGACCTCGAAGCGCTCGTTCGGGACGTTCTTGAACTCGCCCTTCTTCCCGAGCCGGACGTGCGCCTTGAACTGGACCTTCTGGCCGGGGCGGTAAACCGGACGATCGGTGTAGCCGAAGACACGGTAGGAGGCGGAGCCGTCCCCCTCGCCGTACCGCCACCAGTAGCGCTCCCCGCTGATGGCCACGCGGGCGCCGTCCCACGCGAGGACCTGCGTCTCGCTCGAATTGTCGTTCCTCTGCTTCCACCAGTCGGCGCGGAAGAGGCCGTTCGCGTCCGACTTCCCCTGCGTGACGTGCCCGGCCCAGCGGTGCCGGCCGTTGTCCCACCAGGAGTTCCTCTCGCGGATCATGACGTTCACGTCGGGCCGCGGCGCCCCGGTCTTCGAGTCGACGACGTAGGCGACGATCCCGGACTGGTCGAGCTTCTTCACCACCGTGAGGTCGCTGATCACCACCGGCGTCCAGACGCTGAGATTGGCCCCTTTCGCCTCCACCACGTAGGTCCCGATCTTCGTGATCGGGATCAGAAGTTCATCGGAGTGGAACTGGTGGGTCCCGTCGTCCTTCGTATCGAGGGTCCAGGTGGCGGCCTTTTCGCCGAAGAGGGCGGCGCGCTCCGCCTCCGTGTCGAAGAGCGGGGTATGGCCGTCGAGCTGGTTCTCGTACCGCTTGGCGAACGAGTCGGAGGTGAGCGCGGCGACGAGGTCGACGACGTACGCCGTAAACTCCACCTTGCCGACGTTGCGCGAGGCGACGACGCTCTTCGGCTGGGCGTCCGGAAGTCCGATCGGCGGGGACTGCACGTTGAGACGAGGACGGTGAATCTCCTGGATGTGGGCCCTGGCGTCGGAGGCCCATTTGGAGCGGGGGTACTTGTCGACCACGACGGCGTACTCGGCGAGGGCGTCCACAAACGACCCCTCGCTTTCGAGCGTGAGGGCGAGCGCAAACTGGAGCTCATCGCAGATGGCGGCGTGAGGGCAGGCAGCGAGGGTGTCGCGCAGGATGCGGATCGGATCGTCGTTCTCGGGAATCTGGCGTTCCGGATCCGGTTCCAGGTTCGACTCGTAGCGGAGGAGGTAGAAAGCGCGCTCGCGGCCGGCCCGGGCGGCGAGCTCCTTCGCCGGGGAGTCGTCGAGCGGGGCAACGGTGTCGAGGAGGTAGAGGACCTTGCGCCGCACCTCCCAGGCCGGGTCATAGACCGGGGGTGGGTCGGGCAGCTTGCTGCCCGTGCTCCCGGCGAAGGGGGCGATGGTCTTGAAGTCGGGATAGCCGTGAAGGGCTTCGAGCGAGCTCGCGAGGCCGAAGTGGACGGAGACGAGGTCTTCGCGGACCTGCTTCTGGACCTCCTGACTGGAGGGCGCCGCGGAAGCGGCGCCGGCGAGCACATCGTAGAGCTTCTTGGCGCTCTCGTACGTCCGGACGGCCCTCTCGCGATCCTCCCGGTACGTGTTGACGTACTGCCATCCCTCCTGCCAGTCCTCGGACCAGTCGCCGTCCTTGTTGCGGTACCCGTAATGAGGCCGGTCGCGGTAGACGCCGGCGAGGAACCTGGTCGCCCGCGCCTCCCAGAGGGTGCCGGCGCCCACCCCCCCCGCGAACTTCTGCGATTCCGCGACGCACTCGTCGTACCGCTTCAGCCGCCAGAGGCACTGCAGAATCTGCCAGCCGCACTGGTCCTTCTCCGCGAAGGAGGGGTCGAGTTTGAGCGCTTCGCGATATGACTCGATGGCGCGCTTGTACGACTTGTCCGAAAACCAGCGGTTCCCCTGCTCGAAGGCGGAGGGGGCGTCGGTCTCGAGCGCGAAGGCGCAGACGGCGGCGACGACAACGAGGGCGGCGATGAGGGGGCGAAGAGAGGGCATGGGGGACTCCCGGGAGGCGGACGGAAAAACGCAAAACGTGAAACGTAAGAAGAAACAGAAACAGAAACAGAGACAAGACAGAAACGGAAACAGAAACAGAAACAGAAACGGAAACAGAGACAGGAACGGACGGAGGCAACCGGGGGACTGTCTGTAGTGCGCCCCGCCCTACGGATGGCGGGCCGGCGTAAGGGCGCGTTCGCGAGGAGAGTGGTCCCGTCCGGCGTCCGGATGAGCGCACTCCGAGCCGGGTTCGGGACGCCGACAGTCTCTCCCGCCCGTGTGCCCGGCGCACCGGGTATTAGACGGTCCGGCGGCGCGGGAGTTCCAGAAAAATGGGAGCCCGTCCGCCCCTTCATCGGGCCGGGAGAGTGCGGATCCCCTTGACCTGCAGGAGTCGCTCATCGACGGTGACGAGGACGAGGTCGAGAACGCGAGCGGTGGCTGCGATGAAGCGGTCGGCGGGGTCGCGGTGAGGAAGGACCAGGCGCCTGCTGGCCCGGACGATTTCGTGCGTGAGAGGAGCCTCATTCATGGGCGCCTTCCGGAGGGCGAGATCGATCCAGGAGTCGGGGTCGCCGTGCACCCGAATCCTTCCCCGCTCCGCCAGAACCAGAAACTCCCACAGGCTGACCGGCGAGAGCCAGAGTTCTCCCGCTGAATCCGACAGGGCGGCGCCGATCCTTCGACCCAGCCGGGCGGGATCCAGATGAGCCCACAGCCAGATGTGCGTGTCGAGCAGGAGCCTCACGAACGAAGCGTCTCCCATTCCTCCTCGGGGGCGGCGGGCGCGACGATGTCACCCACGACCTCGGCCGTTCCCCGCAGCGATCCCATCCACCCCTTCGATCGCCGGGGGGCGGAAGGAGGCACGATCTCCGCGACCGGTTCTCCAAAACGGGTGATCAGAAGAGGCTTTCGCGTCTTTCGCACCCGTTTGAGGACGGCGAGGCAGTGGGCCTTGAACTTCGAGACAGCCATGGTCTCCATGGAAGATCCTCCAGGACAGGGGTATCATACTATGGTCAAACACCATGGTCAATTCAATCACCACCAGGCCTTGGGAAGAGGCGAAGTCCGCAGAGGATCGGCAGGTCCATTTCGATGACGCCGCTGGAATCCCTTCGGCCTGAAGTACGCGGCCGTCGGGGGGAACACCGTCTTTTCTTGATCCCCGTTCCGCAATGTCGTGAAATACGGCCGGGACCCGCCGGAACATCCAGGCAGGGAGGATCGCCACCGTGAAAAACGCCCTCATCGCCGTCATGCTCGCGGCCGTGGCCGCGGGAGCCTACGTGTTCTTCACCAAAGGAGGGAAGGAGGCCGCCGCGTTCGACGGTGCCCTCAAACAGTACGGAATCGTCGACTACGAGGGGACGGCCGACACGAGCGACGGCATTCTGCGCTGGAGCGGAGGATCGGTGAATGTCGATTCCTCCAGGCTCCCCCCCCGGAGCGGCAAGATCATGGTGATCCGTCCGCCCCATGTCGCCGGTCGAATGTACTTCGGCGAGGGCGGAAAGACGCGGGAGGAGGAGAATGCGCGAATCGACCCGGTCTGGTTCGATCTGGACTCCTCGATCCGCGCGATGACGCCCGACGAGGTGGGTACGCTGGTCGTCGCCGAGTGGGGTCGATCCACAACGGGGGCCTACGTGAGCACCGGACCCGGCGGCACCCCGCCGCCCCCCCCCGTTCCCGGGGTCCGCCCGAACACGGTCACGCTGGGCACGAAGGCCGTCTATCTCAAGATCTACGACATGAAGCGAAAGATGCTCGTGGGCCGGTGGCTGCTGGAAGGGGAGGCCCCGCCCGAATCCATCGCCCTGAGTGATGCGGATAAACTGCCCGGGCCGCCGCTCGCCGCGTTCCTGAAGGCGATGCCGGCGAAGTGAGGCGATCCCCCCATGACCCCCCGACAGATCAAGCAGTTCGGCGGATGCTTTCTGGCCGCCTGTTTCCTCGGCATGATCGGCATGTACGGCGCCGCCGCCCTCTGGCGTCCCACGGGCGGGGGCGGGGGACCCTACGGAGAGGGGCCGGAGTTCGGGGAGGCCCCCCCTCCCCCCCCGAAGCCGAAGACACGGCTCGAGGAACTCGACGCCCTCCGTTTCACCCCGGAGAAGGCGCTCGATCTCTGCCGCGAAATCATCGCGCATCCCAAGTCGCCCGCCGAAGCCGAGGCGGCCCGGCTGAAACTCCGCGAGATCCTGGAGCACGCCTTCTCCGCCCGGATGCAGAGGGGGAAGGTCGACGAGGCGGAGCCGTACTACCGCGAGTTGCGCGCCGACTTCGCCGACAGCAAGGAGGCGAAGGAGGCGCACCGCCGGTGGCTCGAACATCTCGCGAACGAGGCCACCCGGGCGGTGGCGAAGAAGGAGTTCGACCGGGCCGAGCCGCTCATCGAACAGGTGGTGGGAGATCCCGAGGTTCCGCCGCCGGAGTTCTTCCTGGAGGCGTACCAGAGGTACCTCCTCGAGAAGTGGCGCCAGGCCAGGGCCGCCGGAGAGACCGACGCCGCGACGGCCTACCTGAACGCGGCCGCCTCCTTTCTCATCGGACAGAGCGGGGCCCAGGCGGTGGTCCAGGCCCTCGGACAGGACGAGGACCCGAAGTCGCTCATCGCCCGGGGCGACGACATGAATGCGGCGGGCGATCCGGGCGCGGCCCTCACCTTTTTCGCGGCCGCAGAGCGCGCGGCGGATCGATCTCCGGGTCTCAGGCTCCCGGAAGGCGAGTCCGCCGAGCTCGACGAGCGGATCAACATGGCCCGTCTCAATCTCGCGGTCCAGGCCCACGCGGCGGGAAAACTCACCGGCCGCGGATCGGCGGAGGACTTCTACCGCGCCGTCGTGAACGCGAAGAGCATCGGTCAGCGCCTGGACGCCGCGAAGGGGATGCTGGCGCTGCGGATGGAGGAGGCGCAGAAGGCGGCGGAGGGCCGGCAGTTTCAGACCGCCGAGGAGAAGTACCGCCACCTCCTCGGCGACGAGGCCTGCGAGGTCTGGGCGCTCCAGTGCCAGAAGGACGACACCGATCCCCTGGCCGGGGTGTCCGACGAGGACCTCAAGTCGGTCCAGCAGTTCCACCCCAAGGGGAACGACGCGCGTCAGACGGCCCACATCCTCATGGTGCTCGCGCGGAAGGGGCTCTTCACCCCGCCGATTCCCGAGGCCCTGACGGCGCGGGAGGCCATTCCCGAACTCCGCGCGGGGATGGGACTCGGCCTCCTCCGTTCGGAGACGGCCCGGGCCCTCCAGGTGCTGCGCGCCGTCATCCGCGAGCACTCCGGTCACCCCACGGCGGAAACCGTCCGGTCCGGGATTCAGTCGGAAATCCGCGAGGCGAGAACCACGGGCCGGTTCGAGGCCCTGATGGAGCTGACCGGGTTCTACGTCTCCGAGATCGGGACGCCCGGATCGCAGGACCCGTTCCGCCCGGAGCTCTTCACCTGCCTCAAGATGGCCGCGGAGCACTTCCGGCAGAAGGAGCCGATGAAGCGGGTCTTCCTCCTCACCCTCCTCGCCGACGCCTTTGAGGGCGACCCCGCCGCCGAACCCTCCCGGAAGGAAGCCATCGAGAAGGCGCTGGAAATCGCCGGGAAGAGCCCCCCGCCCGAGGCGAGTCAGGCCCCCCTCTCCACCGGTCCCTCGGGCCTCGACGGTCTCTCGTATCACCGCGTCTTCAACGACACCGGCTACTACCTGCTCGTCTTCTACGACGGCCCGGAGAAGTTCTTCGCCCGGCTGGCCCCGCACCGTCACGGATGCGTGGTCATGAAGGACGGCAAGTACACGATCGGCGTCGCGGTGACCGCCGACGACGTGGTGCCGTACCGCGAGGAGGTCACCTGCGCGGCGCAGTCCTTCATGAGCGCCTACGTGATCGAGACGGAGGGGCAGGGGAAGGACGAGGAGTGGCTCCGGAGCCCGAGGATCGTGGGCTCCTTCACCCTCCTGCGCGCCCCGGCGGGTACGGGCCCGTTCGAGGTGGAGCCGAAGACGGGAGACGTCACGAAGAGCGGAGACTGAGTCCCGGCGAAGTCCAAGGCGAGACGGAGCCGCCGCCGGACGCCGGCGGGCGGTCCGGCGGGGAGGGGTGGCACGCGAGTTTCCTGATGTTGTACGAGGTTACCGCATTGTCATCCTGAGCGTCCGCCGCAGGCGGACGCGAAGGATCGCCAGCCCTGCTCCAGGAAGGCGCTTCCTCCAGGTCAGGGCTGGTGATCCTTCACTTCGCCCCGCCGAACGGATGGCGGGGCTTGCTCAGGATGACATCGCCAGGGGCGGTAACCTCGTACCTGAGGTTGAGGGGTGGCGTTCATGGCTTCCCTCCGACTCTGGCTGCTGGTGCTGTGCTGCGCGGGCGCGGCGGCCACGAGGCTCGCCGCCGACGACAGCCGGGCCGCGGCGCGGAAGGAGTATGACACGCGACGGACCGCGGTGGCCCGTGACGATGCCGCCGCCTGGTTCTCCCTCTCGGAGTGGTGCGCCGCGAAACGGCTCTCCCTCGAGCGCCTCGTCTGCCTCCAGCACACCATCGACGCCGATCCCGCCCACGAGAAGGCCCGCCTCCTCCTCGGATTCACCCACTTCGACGGAAAGTGGCTCTCCCCCGATGAACTCCAGGCGGCCAGGGGGATGATCCGTTACCGCGGCGCCTGGATCCGCCCCGCCGATCTCGCGGCCCGCCGCACCGCCGACGAACAGGCGGAGCGGAAGCGCAAGAAGGACCTCCTCGAAGCGATGGCCGATCCGGACAAGTTCAAGCACAACCCGGCGCAGCATGAACTGGTCGCCATCCTGAAGCCCGCCGATCTCTCCCGCCTCCAGGCCGCCCTCACTTCGCGGAGTGCGGAGGTCCGCAAGAACGTCGTGATTCTCTTCGGCAAGGCGAGGCTCGTCGAATCGCGAGACACCCTGCTCGGACTCCTCGCGAACGATCCCGAAGAGACCGTGCGACACGCCGCCGTCCTCGCCCTCGGAGAACTGGGGCTCCCCGACACCGTCCCCACGGTGCTGCGCGCGCTGGAATCGCCCGACAAGTTCCTCCGGGAGCGGGCGGTGCAGGCGCTCGACCATCTGACGTTCCATCGGGAGACGGAGTATCGCTACGACCGCGCCCCGAGCGAGCAGAAGGGCGCCCTCGCGGCCTGGAAGTCATGGTGGGAGGAACACCGGGAGAAGCCAAGGGCCGACTGGGCCGCCGAGGCCCATGACTCCGACATCGCCGACCTGCGCCGCTTTGCGGTGGAGGCGATGGCCCGATCCCGCGATCCACGCGCCTTGCCGGGCCTGATCGCCGCCCTGGAGGATGAGGACCGCGAGGTGCGGGCGGCGGCGACCGACGGCCTGGCCTCGTTCCCGACGGAGGAGGCGATCGAGGCCGCCGCCGCCCGGCTCAAAGACCCGAACTGGGAGCCGCGCTGCGCCGCCATCCGGGCGCTGCGGGCGACTCTCGGCAGGCCGCAGGAGGACGAGGGCCCGCCGGTCTTCGCGGCGATCCCGGCCGCCGGAAAGACCGGTCCCGACCCGGAGCGCCTCTGCTCGCTCATGCGCGGGATGCTGGAGGACGGGCAGTACGAGTACGTGCGAACCGACGCGATCTGGACGCTCGTCTGGCAGAAGGACCCGAAGGCCGCGGAGACCTTTGCGAAGTACGCCACGGACGGATGGTGGCCCGCCGCGAACTGGTCGATTCGCGGTCTCATCAATCTCGGCGACCATGAGCTGCTGGAACCGATCCGGGCGGCGGAGGCGTCGCCGAATCCCGAGACGCGCGTCTCGGTCCTGGTCGCCTACCGCGAACTGGGCCATGGACTGCTGGGCGAAGAGGTGATCCCGTTCTGCGCCGACGCCCACGAATCGGCCCGCGCCGCCGCGGCGCACTCGCTCGGACTGCTCAAGGGCGAAAAGGGCCCGATCCCGGAGGCCGCGTTTCCGACGCTGCTCGGGATGCTCGAGGACGGAAACGCCGACGTCCGTCACTGGTCGGCCTGGGCTCTGCGCACCCTCTCGGGCAAGAACTTCGACTTCGACGCGAACGCCCCGGAATCGAAGCGCAAGACGGACGCGAAGCGGTGGAGGGAGTGGTGGGAGAAGAGCGGGAGGAAGTGACGGTGACAGGCTGTCAGAACGACGAGGGCGCAGCAGGATCGGGGAAGAGGGCCCTTTGAATGAGAGCCCGTGTCTACGGGAGGCCCGGCGCGGGTTCGCGGGCCCTCACCGGGGTTCTTCCTTGCGGCGGCGGCTCTCGCTCTTCCCTGTCCCCCCGAAGAGGCCGCGGACAGCGCCCAGGGCGCGATTCACCTCCATCCGCAGCGGTTCCGGTATCTCCGGCAGACACTCCGCCGCGGCGTCCAGCAGATGACGGGCCTCTCCGGGCGGCACCCGCACTCCGAAGTCGATCGTCGGTGACATCGCCCGATTCGCGGCGCGCTCGGCGCTCCCCTCGACGAAGCCGATCCGCGCCCCGCCGTCCCGAGTCCAGTCGGCATACACCTCCCGAGAGGGATGGACCTCCTGGTGCGCGCACTGGAGCGTGTCCAGCGATCCATCGGGGCGCGTCCAGAGAAAGAGATCGACGCGGCCGTTCTGGAACCACCACGGCTTGGTCCCGTCCTGCGTCCGCTTCAGGTAGCGCGTGTGGATCTTGCGGAAAGACATGATGAACCCCCCGAGGAGCCCTCATCATAAGGAGCGCGGGCAGACAGGTCAACAGCCCCGGTGTCCCGGTCAGTTACAGTGCCGCCTCCACCTCGGCCGCTCCACCTCCGCCTCCGACTCGCTCCTCCCGCATCCCCGCTGTATACAGAATCAACGTGCACGTCGTATTTGTATACTCTACGGGGTGGGGAGCGAACGGGGGTCGGGGACTTCCCGAATCCCCTTGTCCGGCCCCCTCCCCGGGATGCTAGAATTCCGGGGCGGCGGAGACGAACGAACCGCCCCGCGTGGAAACCGTTGGTACCCCCGATGACAGACGCCCCGAAGACCTTTGTCGTCGCCCTCACCGGAGGGAGCGGGATGCCGTACGCCCAGCGGCTTCTCCAGGTGCTGGTCGATGCCGGACACCGGCTCCACGTCGTCGCCTCGCCGACGGCCCCTGAGGTGGCCCGCGAGGAACTCGGCGTCACCTTCGATGTCCGGGACGGCGGCAGCCTCTGCCGCGCCCTGCTGGGACGCGAGCCGGCCTCCGTCACCGTTCATTCCCCCTTCGACTTCGCCGTGCCGATCGCCAGCGGTTCCTTCCCGCACGACGGGATGGCGATCGTGCCCTGCTCCACCGGCACCCTCGGCGCGATCGCGAACGGGATCTCGCAGCACCTGGTCCACCGCGCCGCCGAAGTCTGCCTCAAGGAAGGACGACGGCTGATCCTCGTCCCGCGCGAGACCCCCCTCTCGGCGATTGTGCTCCAGAATTGTCTCACGCTCTCCCGCGCCGGGGCCACGATCCTCCCGGCCATGCCCGGCTTTTACCACCGGCCGAAGACGGTGGAGGACCTGGTCGACTTCGTCGTCGCCCGGATCCTCGACCACCTCGGCGTGCCCCAGACCCTGACCGCCCCCTATGGGCAATCGGTGGACAGCGGTGTGCAGGAATAGAACAGGGTCCGCGCCGAGACGTCCCGCTCCACGCGGAGAGTGCACCCGGCGCCGGAATGAGGTTTGCGCCCTGATCGGACAGACCCGTCATCCGGAGTGAAGCCCCGTGACCGCCCCCGTTGGCACGCCCAGAGGACTGACGGCCGCCTTCGCCCTGGCCGGCGTTGTGGTCGCCGGGGCCATCGCCGGATTCGAGACCTCCCACCCGATCCATGAGGCCAAGTTCGATCTCGGTCGAAAACGCCCGGTGATCAAGCCGGTCGCGCCGCCGGAGGGGCCCGCGGACTCCGTCCCCTCCCCGCCCCCGAACGGCCCCATCCTGGCCCAGAACGCCGGCTCTCCCCCGCCGGAGGGCGGCGACGCCACGAAGTTCACGACGCCGTCCGGGATCGAGGTCGATCTTCAGGGCCACACGGTCACGCTCCAGGGCCGGGTCAGCATCCAGGCCGGACTGATCGAGGTGTTCGCCTGCACCGAGGGCGGGAAAGACCATGAGTCGATCGTGGTGGTCGCGTACCCGCCCCAGGAACTGCAGCTCGCGCTCATCCTGCTCGGCCTCAAGGAGGGAACCGAAGGCCCGAGGGGACTCGGGGACCCGACCAAACCGACCGGCGATCGCGCGGTCTGCGAGATCGAGTGGACGCGGGACGGAAAGGTCGAGCGTCACTGGGCGGAGGACTGCGTGCGGAACGGTCGAGAGCGGGCCGCCATGCCCCGCGTGGGGTGGGTCTACACCGGCTCCGAGTTCCACAACGAAATCGATCCGGACACCGGCAAGCCCACCGGCCGGACCGTGTACGCCGCCAATCGACAGAAGACCCTGATCGCCACCCTGCACGATCCCACGGCGCTGCTCGACAACCCGCTCTACGACGGCGGCGACGATGGCGTCTACTTCGCCGAGGAGAGGGTCCTTCCGACCCCCGGGACACCGGTGCGGATCCTGATCCGACCGGCCACGGCCGAAGAGACAAAGGCGATGCTGGAACTGGAAACAGCCTGCGATGAGAAGAGCCCGGTGCGTCCCGGCGCGATTCCGCCCGAACCGCCGAAGGAGAAGTGAGGCGACCGCCGTATGACCCCCTCGGACCCCACCCTGGTTCTCGACGCCGTCCGGGCCACGCTCCGCGCGCGCCGGATGCAGCGCGGACTCGACGCCCTCGTCGCTTCGACCCCGCTCGCCGCCCTGCTCACGGCGGCTGGCTTCGCGGCGGCGGGCGGGTCCGGCGGGACGACGTGGGCCTGGACCGCCGGAGCCCTCGGAGTCGCGATCATGATCGTCGCCCTCTTCCGGGCGGCTCGAAGCAGGGACACCGAGTCGACCGCCGCGCTCGTCCTGGATCGCCGGATGGAGTCGCATGAACGGTGCGTCTCCGCCCTGGCCTGCCTCCGGGGCGAGGTGAAGTCCGCCCTGTCGGAGGCGATCGTCTTTCAGGCCGCGGAATGCCTCCGATCCGCGGGGAGGAGCGCCATCCCGCGGCCCGTCTGGCCCCGCCACACGGGCGGGGCCGCCGCCGCGATCGCCCTGGCGACGCTCTCCGCGCTGTGGCCCTGGGCACCCCGGACGGCGGAGAACGCACGCGGGATCCACCAGGCCGTCGCAGGGGAGGATGTCTCCTCCGCCATCGCCTCACTCGGACCTGCGGCGGAGCACCCGGCGCTCGCCGAGGCCCGCCGGGAAGCCGGGGCCCCGACCGCCGGCGGCGTCCGACCGTCAACGGCCGCCGCCGCCGCGGGCGCGCTCCGGCGACTCGATGCCGTCCGCGACTGGTCCGAGTCGCTCGCCCGCACACTCGCCCCCCCGCCCACGCGGGGTGAAGCGGCCGACGCCCTCGATCGGGCGATCGACGCGGCGCGACGCGGCACCCTGTCGCCGACCGATCGCGCGGCGGCGCGACTCGAATGCCCGCTTCCCCTGGAGGCGCTCTCGGAGTTCCCCGCGTGCGCCGAAGCCGCAACCAGGATCGAGGCCGCCCTGGAGCAGGATGACCTCGAGGCGCTGGCGGCCGCGATGGTCACGCTTCGGCGCGCCCTTCCGCCTCCCGCCGCGGCGGCCGGAATCCCCCGTCTCGCCGAGGCGTTCGCCGCCCAGGCGCGGGGTTCTTCGCTGACTCCCCCGGCCCGGATCGGTTCGGGGGATCGTCCTCCGGCCTCCGGCGGAATCTCCGACGCCCCCGGCCCGGTGGATGGGGCGGTTCCGATCGAAAACCTCTCGCCGGATGAATTCGTCCTCCGCGCGGAATCGAGCCGGGCGGAGGCGATGCTGCGACACGACTGGCCCGCCGAATACGATGACTGTGTGCGGCGGTATTTCGAGCGATGAACCCCAAGGAGCTCCGCATGAACCGCCTGACCGCCCTGTCCCTGACCCTCCTCGTCCTCGCCGCGCCCATGCGCGCCGAGGACTCCCCGCCGGCGTCGAAGTCGCAGACCGCCGCCCGGAAGCTGGAGGCGGTCTATCAGAAGGGCTTCGACTACCTCGTGGCCCAGCAGGACCCGGCCAGCGGGGCGTGGAAGGACCCCGGCGGCCAGCCGGACGTCGCCACGACCGCCCTCGTGGTGGCCGTCCTCGCGCGCGCGCCGAGTCCGCTCCACGACACCCACCTCGAACAGATCAAGAGCGGGGTCGCCTACATCCTGAAGAATCAGCAGACGGACGGCAGTTTCGTCGATCCGGAGAAGCAGCCGAGGATGCCGAACTACAAGACCTCGCTGGCGGTGATGGCCCTCTGCGCCGTCGACAAGGGCAAGCACAGCGAGGCGATCGCGAAGGGCCGCGCCTATCTTGAGGGCACGCAGTACAACGACGGGACGAACCGCGACGGCGGCTGGGGCTACGACGAGAAGAAGGGCGCGCCGCGCGCCGATCTCTCGAACTCGTCGATGACGATCGAGGCCCTCCGCGCGGCGGGCGTCCCGGAGGACAGCGAGGTGTTCCGCCGGGCCGTGCAGTTCCTCCAGCGGGTCCAGAACCGGAGCGAGTCGAACGACCAGGCGACGGCCGGCGACGACGGCGGCTTCTTCTACGCTCCTGAGGAGTCGAAGGCCGGGACCCAGCCGGGCCCGGGCGGAAAGACGGTCTACAAGTCATACGGCAGCATGACCTACGCGGGGCTGATGAGCATGCTCCACGCCTATGTGCGCAAGGACGATCCGCGCGTCCAGGGCGCGGTGGGATGGATCCAGGCGCACTGGACGCTCTCCGAGAACCCGGGGCTCCGGAACGACCAGCCCGCGAGCGGCCAGCAGGGGCTCTACTACTACTACCACACGTTCGCCAAGGCGCTGGCGGCGTACGGAGAGAAGACGATCACGACGTCTGACGGCACGCCGCACGCGTGGGCCAATGAATTGGTGGACGCCCTGGCCGAACGGCAGAGGCCGGACGGCTCCTGGGTGAACGATGCCGACCGGTGGTGGGAAGGATTCCCGCCGATCGTCACGTCGTTCGCGCTCGAGGCCCTGGGGCACGCGAGGGGCCACGTCAGGGAGTAGGCGAAGGCGGGCGGGGGCGTCGAACGGAAGACGTAGGAGGTAAGATGTAGGAAGTAAAACGTAAAACGGAAAACGGAAAACGGAAAACGTAAGAGAAGAGGCAGGCGCACGCGTCGTTCCAGAACAGGATGGGCTCCGTTCCGGGGTTCCGGCCCCGTGAGGGGACTCGCGCGAATTCGCTCCCGTTTCCTTTTCCGTTTCTTTGCCTGATTCTGTTTCCTTGTCCGTTTCTTTGTCCGCCTCTGTCTCCTTGTCCGTTTCTGCTTTCGTTTCCGTTTCTGACGTTTTACGTTTTGCGTTTCACGCTTTACGTTTCACGTTTTACGTTTTACTCCCTCGAGCCTCCCATGCCCTCCAAACCCCTCGGTGTCTGGCTCATCGGCGCCGGCGGCGGCGTCGCGACGACGGTGCTGGTCGGCGTCGAGGCGCTCAAGGCCGGTCTGACGGCTCACTCCGGGCTGGTCACCGATCTCGAACCGTTCCACGGCCTCGATCTGGCCGGGCTGGACGATCTCGTCTTCGGAGGACACGAGGTCCGACAGATCGACTGCCTGCGGGCGGCAAAAGAACTCCGGAACGCGGCCGGATTCCTCTCTTCCGAGATGCTCGCGGCGGCGCAGCCGGCGCTCGAGGCGACATCCTCCCGGCTCCGGCCCGGCATCCTGTGCGGTTCGAGCGGCATCGTGGAGGGGTTCGCCGACCTGCCCGGGGTCTCCCGCGGCCCCTCCCTGCGAGCCATGTCGGACCGGGTGGTTTCCGACCTCCGCGCCTTCCAGTCCTCCACCGACGCGCGAACGGTGGTGGTGGTCAACCTCGCTTCGACCGAGCCGGCCGGCCCCTTCCCGCCGGAGGCCGCCACCCGCGAGGGATTCGAACGGCTGCTCGACGCCGACCGGCGTCCGGACGTGACCGCGTCGATGCTTTACGCGTATGCGGCGATCTCCTGCGGATTCCCGTTCGTGAACTTCACCCCGGCCTGGGGGGCGGCCGTGCCGGGGATCGATCAACTGGCCCGCGAACGCGGTGTCCCGCACTGCGGCCGGGACGGAAAGACGGGCGAGACGCTCGTGAAGTCGGTGCTCGCCCCGCTCTTCCTGGCCCGGAATCTGAAGGTGCTCGCCTGGACCGGGCACAACCTGCTCGGAAACCGGGACGGCCAGGTGCTGGAAGACCCCTCCGCGAAAGCCGCCAAGGTGGCCGACAAGGACGCCGTCCTGCGCTCGATCCTCCGCGACGACGACGCCCACACGCACGTCCGGATCGACTACGTCCCCTCGCTCGACGACTGGAAGACGGCGTGGGACTTCATCCAGTTCCAGGGTTTCCTCGACACCCGGATGTCGCTCCAGTTCATCTGGCAGGGATGCGATTCGGTCCTGGCGGCCCCGCTCGTCCTCGATCTCGTGCGCCTGGCCAACCTCGCGCAGCGCCGGGGCGAGGCGGGCCCGATGCTCCACGCCGCCTGTTTCTTCAAGCATCCGATCGGCGTGGAGGAACACGACTTCAGCCGCCAGTTCGCCCAGCTCAGCCGCTACGCGGAGCAGGCGCGGCGTTCCCACGAAGACACGAAGGCACGAAGGGACACGAGGAAACCGCTTGGGGCCTGAGCAACCCGAGGCGATGATCTGCACCCCTCCGCCTGGATCTGTCGCCTCGAAGAAGGAAACGAAAGCAGGGAAACCGCTGAAACCACCGAATCCACTGAAGAGAATTCGGAGTCCCATGCCCGGCCACCCTGTGTCTCATCGCGGCCCCCGCTTCCGGCTTCATGCCGATTCGTGCCTCCGTGTCCTCGTGATGATCCTGGCCGTCTCCGCGGCGGCGGCGGCCGAGGAGCCGTCCCCGTGCCGCGTCCGCGTCACCTCCCTGGACATCACGCGGTCTCGGTTCGAGCAGGAGACCTGGATCGAAGCGGTGATCAAGAACCTCGGCGCCGAGCCGCTGACCCAGATCTCGGTGGAAGCCGCCGTGGCCGATTCCGGCGGGAAGGAAGTGAGGAAATTCCCGATCTGGAGCCGCCCGACGCTCCCGGCCCGCCGGGCGCTCGTCTGCTCCGTCTCCGAGGTGCGCGTCCCCAACTTCGACCAGGTCACCTTCACCGTCACCTACACGCACCACGGATCGACGCACACCTTCCGCCTGAAGTCGCCCAGCCCCGGCGCCCCGGCCGAGATCACCGACGGAGAGTATTTCGATCCCGCGAAGGTCTCCGCCGCCCCGGGCACGGCGCTCACGCTCCTCGAGGCGGCGAGCGCCGTCGATCCCCCGCCCGATGCCGCCGCGATCCGGTGCTGGGTGCGGAACGAATCGACCGAACCGGCCCGGGACGCGGGCGTGCTGGTGGAGGGAATGGACGCCGGGGGGGCCGTGACCTCGCGCCGCTTCGTCGCCTTCGGAGGCGATCCGATCCCGCCGAAGGGGGTGGCCGGGTTCCGTCTCACCGTTCCGGGGATCTTCTCCGATCAGCCGTTCACGGCGCGGATCGTGCAGGTGAAAGAGCGCCCGGCGCTCGACGCGGGCCGGCTCTCCAGCGGCGCCGCCGTGGAGGCGGCCGAATTCGCCTTCCTGCGGCTCTCCGACGGAACGCTCGTGGTCCGCGGGACCCTCCGGAACGGCCTCAAGGAGGCCGTCAGGAACGTGCAGTGCACGGTCACCCTGTCCGGCGATGCGGAGACCGCGGTTCCCCTGATTCCGCCCGCGGTCCTGGCGGCGGGGGCGGTGGTCCATTGCGAAACCTGTCTGCCGGAGGCGCCCGCCTTCAACGGGTACGGCTACGACGTGGCCTACGATCCGGCCTCCCCCAGCGACACCCCGGCCGGCCCGGAGTCCTTCAGCGCCCCCGTGGTGGAACGTCTGCCCGCCTCGGAAGCGCCGGCGGCGGCGGGACCGAAAGGCCCAAAGCCGAAGAAGCCGGCGAAGGCGGCGAAGGTCCGGCTCGCAGGGATCGGCGACGTGGAGGGTCGGTTCACCGGCCGCAAGAAGCAGATGAAGTACACGGGCGACGTGGTCTTCCTCGTCTTCGCTTTTGAGGACGAGCAGGGAAAGCCGGTGACGCGGCAGGAGGGGTCGGTGACGGTTTCCTTCTTCGAAAAAAAGATATCGAGGGGGACGGTGACACGCGCGGTGACCTCCGGCGGATGGGGACTGGACGCCTCGAAGCTCACGAGCGCCAATGCGCGGCCGGAGACGGTCGCCTTCCAGCCGCACACGCAGGAGTTGTGGGTGGGGCTGCTGAAGATGAAGGACTCGGACAAGTTCGACGACTGGACAATCGACGTCACCTTCACCGCCTCCGAGGGCCCCGTCTGGCACTGGCCCGTCCTCGAGGCCCCCTTCCTCGAAGACGCCCGCGGGGCGGATCGGTGATCAGATCCAGCCCTTCTCACCGCAGGTCTCGCACTCCGTGCAGAAGATACACCCCGGACTGTGCGACATCGTGCTCTCGTGATAGCGCCCCTCCCCTTTGCACCGGGGGCAGCGCGAGGCGCCCTCCGGCACGACGCCGGTCCCGGAGCAGCCGGAACACTCCTCGCAGAAAAAGCAGTCCGGAGGTTTGTGAGGCATCGATGTCCGGTGCACCTTTCCGCACCCTCCGCACTTGGGACAGGCCCGGGCGCTGGGGCGCACCTCCTGCGGTCGCGGGAGGAGCGACTCCACGAGGGAGACCGCCTGCGCGGCGAGGGCGTCGAGCCCGGGGACCGCGGCCGCCGCGGCCGGCGCGACGGGTCGCCTGTCACGCGTCTCGCCCAGGAGGGAATCGACGAAGGCGACGGCCTGGGAAGCCAGGGCGTCGAGCCGGGCCGGATCGAGGAGAAGGGCCGCTTCTCCTCGCCAGGTGAACGGCGCCGCGCACGTGAGCCAGGCGTGCGCCTCGACATGGCCGGTCCGGTCCGCGCGAATTTCGATGCGGAACGCTTCGCCGGACGAACTCCACGACTTGCCCCCTCCCCAGTTTCGCCACTGCCGGGCCAGATCGCACCAGAGGTCCGCGAACCCGCGCGTCTCGCCGCCTGCATCGCAGACCGTCGCCGCCGCGCGAAGGCCGGGACCCTCGATGGAGGCGGAGTAGGCCCGGTCTCCGGCGGGGACCAGCGTCAGGCGGGTGCCGTTCCGCACGGACTCAACGACGAACTCGCTCATGGATCTCCTCCGCCGAGTGGGGTTCGTGGGGAACGGTAGCGAACCCGATCCGGGATGTCAAGTGTCGCTCAGGCCGGTCCGGAAGGGGCGGTTTCTGAAGCGATTCAAACCCCGCGACGACCTTGCTTCCCCCCTCTCCACCCGGTAGAATGCGGCGATTCGCCGTACGTCCCGGATGGAGCCCCCCATGTCTCTCCGAATGGCGCTCGCGGTCGGCCTCCTCATCCTCCTCGCGGGATCCGCTCCGCTCCCGGCCCAGGACACCCAGCCTCCCGGCGGGGACGGCGCCGGGGCGGGCGGGGACGGCGGGGCAGGCGGGACGCCCGCCCCACCGGTAGAGTCCGAATTCCTCGGGAAGGAGTTCCGGGACTTCGACGTGGAGAAGGACTGGATCCAGGGGCCGGCCTCCGACCCGCGAAGCCTCCGCGGGCGGGTCGTTCTCGTGTCGTTCTTCGAGATGACCGGCGGGATCTGCGAGGCCTACAGTCTTCCTCACGCCAAGGAGCTCCACGCCCAGTTCAGGGAGAAGGGGCTCACGGTGGTGGGGGTCTGGAGTGTCCTGGGGAATGAGGCGCATCAGAGGCCGGAAATGGCCCAGGCCTGGTTCCAGATGCTGCAGCTTCCCTTCCCGATCGCCCGGGACCGGGGCCGCGCCACGATTGAGCGGTATCCTGTCAACAAGGAGTTTCGGACGCCGATGACGATCGTCGTCGACCGCGAGGGGGTCATCCGCCTTCACGCGCTCGGCTACGAGCCGGAGCAGAGGGCGTCGATCGCGGAGTGCGTGGAGAAGTGTATCGGGCAGGACCCGGCGGAGGCGGCCCTCGCCCGGGCGGCGACCCAGGACGCGGAACAGGGGCTCAAGGCGCAGGAGGCGGGCGACTTCGCCGCCGCGTACGGGACGCTCAGGAGAGCCCGGGCCGCCATCGAGGAGAAGAAGGCGAAGGTGGCGCCTGATCTCGCGGAGAAGGTGACGATCGCGATCGACCAGATCGAGTCCCAGGCGAAGGTGGCGCTCGATGCGGCGGCGGCCCTCGTCGCGGCCAAGAAGTTCTCCGAGGCCGAAACCGCCCTCACCGAGGTGAAAACGAAGTTCGCCGGCACCCCCGCTGCGAAGGAGGCGGAAGGGAAGATCGACGCGATCCACCAGGACCCGGAGGCGAACGCGATCGTCGAGGCGACGCGCCAGTCGGCCGCCGCCGCCGATCTCTGGAAACAGGCCGAGGCGGCGGAGAAGGCGAAGGCCTGGCCGAAGGCGATCGGCCTGTACCGGAAGATCGTCGAGACCTGTCCGCTCGTCACGAAGGCCGCCGAGGCGAAACAACGGATCGAGGACCTGGAAAAGGACCCGGAGGTCCAGAAGGCGATGAAGGAGGAGCAGGCCCGGGCGGACTGCGAGAAGTGGCTCCGCAATGGAGACAACTACTTCAAGAACAAGATGTACGAAAAGGCCATCGTCGAGTACAAGCGAGTGATCGAGAAGTACCCCGGGACCGCCTTCGCCGCGACGGCGAGGCAGAAGATGGCGGAGGCGGAGAAGAAGAGGAAGGGAACGTGAGGGGTAAGGGGTGAGGGACGAGGCAATGACGAATGCGGAATGAGGAATGACGAATGAATGACGAATGGACAAACGCGGTTTGCGAGGTGCGGGCACGGACAACGGGGTGCTGGTGAATGGCGAAGGCGGAGGGGGTGAAATCCCCGGGGCGGCCGCAGAGCTGGGAGGAAACGGCATCTTGTCAAAGACGGTCCTGACGGCCTACAGCGTGACGGTCACCGCCGCGGCATTCGTCTGCGCGGTCGGGTGGTGGCGGGCGGCGGAGCGCGTTGAGGATAGCTCGGCGCCCGCGGCCGTGCGCCCGCCGATCCTGCGACCGGGGCCGCCGGGGGGGAGGGGCCGGACGGGTCCGGCCGCGGCGAGGGGACCTTCGCACGGGGCCGCCCCGCTCGAAGCGGGACGAGATCCGGATTCCGCTGTCGAGGCTGCGGGAGGAATGGGAGACACCTCGGGATCGCCCGCTTCGACTGTCGGCGTCGCCGTCACGCCCGCCGGCCCGTCCGATCCGGGGGCCCCGGCACGCTGCCCGAACTGCGGCACCTCGGTGTCCGCCGGCGGGAAGGCAACGACGGGGACCACCGCCGTCAACGGCGCGAATCTCGACACGATGATCTCCGTCCTCGCGGGAGCCGCGAACCTCCCGAACCGCCTCGCCGACATTCCCGGGGTCACCGTCGCCGACAAGTTGCGGTCCCTCCTCACGCGCATCCACGAGGCGGTCCCCCCGCCGCCGGAAGGGGATCCAAACGCGCGGCAGTCCTACGCGAACCAATTCAACCTCGCGCAGGCGAGGCTCAGCGAACTTCTCTCCGAGGCCCAGAAGCAGGACCTTTCGGCCACCCGCGCCGCGCTCTTCGACCTCTTCCGGGCGGAGTCGGACCCCACTCTCGCGCGCACCCTCGGCACCCATCTCTGGGGATTGACCAGGACCGATACCGAGCGCAACGAGTTCGTCGGCCTCCTCCTCTCCCTCGGAACCAGCCCCGTCGCCGCCGATCGGGTCAAGGCCTTGGGCCAGGCCCAGCAGATCGATCTACCCGAGACCGCCGACCTCTGGAGCCGGATGCTCCTCTCCGATCCGGACGAGCAGGTCCGCGCCGAGGCCGCCGTCCTCCCTCCGACCAGCCGGACGGATGCCTCCCGCTCCCTCCTCCTCCGCGCCGCGGAGTTCGACCCGAGCAGCACCGTCCGGACGAACGCGATCTACACCGTCGGGTACAACCCCACCGCAGCCGAGATGCGGACTCTCCTCGGAATCATGCGGTCGGATCGCGACCCCGAGGTGCCGCAGGCCGTGCTCGACGCCGTCGCCTGGTCCGCCAGCATTCGCGACACGGAGGTCCGGGACACACTGCTCGAGATTGCCCGGGATCGGTCGCAGCCGCAGTCGCTGAGGGGGAGCGCCGTGAGCGCGCTCTTGTGGGGGACCAACGGCGGGGACGGGTACGTCCAGAACGCGGAGCAGCGCCGGGAACTCGAGGCGCTGGAGCAGGCGATCTGGGATGAGCCGGAGGGGGAGGTCCGGTGAGGCGCCCCCCCCCTCACCACGCCTTCATCAGTCGCTCGCGCCCCCTGGCGTCGTACGGATCCGGAAACGGGACCTTCTTTCCGGTGAGATCCTCGAGACAGTCGTGGAGGTGTTTCGCGAAGGCCTCGCACATGTTCCGCAGGTTGTCGCTCTCCTTGGGATCGCAGGGCTCCGGAAATCCCTGTCGGAGAACATCCTTCGCCTCGCCCTTCGCCTTCGGGAACCGCTTGACAATCCCCATCACGGAATCGATGGCGATCCGCGTCCCGCTGTTCTTGTAGTCCCCCCGGGTGATCCTCGGCGCGAGGGCCGCGATCGACTTCATGTCTCCGCAGGTCTCCAGTGCGGCGGCCGCCTCCGAGGAGAGCACATTCGGGTTTCGGCTCCCCTTCGGATTCTGCGCCACCTCATCGAGTGCGCGCGCGGCCTTCACATCGCCCGCCTTCTTGAGGGCCTTGCACACTTCATAGCGGAAGGTGTCGTTCTCGATCTCGAGCAGGTCCTTCGCCTTCGCCGCCACGAGACCCGGCTCCTTCTCGGCCAGGATGCGGAGCGCCCGGGTGCGGACGACGATGTCTTCGTCGGCGAAGTACTTCTTCGCGAGTTCAACCGAGTCCTTCTTCTCCAGCTCCTCGGCCCGGGAGTCGGCCTGCTGGACCCGTTCCAGCGCCTTGAGGTCCCTCGCCTTGCGGACGTGGGCGTTCCGCACGGCATTCAGAAACGTATCCACTTCGCGACCGGTCTCGCCGATCGTTTCGAGCGATTCGGGATCGACGAGGAAGAGCTGCGGGTAGGACGACAGCCCGAACCGGAGCGACGTGCGCTCCGCCTTGAGGTCGTCCCCCTTCGCGGAGAAGTCGCGGAAGACGTAGAGCCAGACCACCTTGTCGTAGACCGGTTTCAGATCGGGGTTGGGAAGCAACTGCTTCTCCACGACGACGCAGTGGGGTCAGTAGGTCTTCGTGAGGTAGATGAAAATCGGCTTCCCCTCCTTGAGGGCCTCCTTCTGGGCCTCGAGGAAGTCGCGCTTCCAGGGCGGCCCCTCGGGCGGGGTCTCGCTCCCCCCAAAAGCGGAACGGGCGGCGAGGGCGGCGAGGAGCACGGCGGCCACGAGGACAGGGCGAAGGGCGGGGAGCGGCATGGGCGTCTCCTTGTGCAGGGAGGCGCCATGATACGGCGGGCGGGGGCGGGGAGGCAAGAATGACGAGTGCGGAAGGAGGAATGACGAAGGGGGGAAACAACGACAGGCCGCTCGCTGAATCAGCGCTGACGGATCGCCAGTAGGTCTTCAACATCGGACTTGTGAGTGGCACGGGGAGCTTGCTGCCCGTGCTGCCGGGCACGGGCGGACGAGCCGCCCGTGCCACCCGGTGACGGCACAGATTGAAGCGTCAAACACCACTAGCGGTTCCTCTTGCGCGAAGGGCAGACCGCGGCATAATGAGGCGCGTCCCGTGCGTCCTGAGAGCCTCCCATGCCGCCGCCTGATGATGACGTTGGCCGCCTGGTCGTCACCCTGCGTGAGAATCCACTCGGGCCACAGGGAACGACAGCGGAGGAGGTGGAGGTCAGCCGCCTCTGGGAATGGCGGAACCGACTCCACGCCGCGCGGACCCGGCTGACCGCCGGGGCGGATGTCGCCATCGCCGGGGAGGTCGACGAACTGATCGGCACAGCGGCGCGTCTGGGACGGCTTCTGGAAGAGAACGCGAACGCGGTCTCCGACATCGCCGCGTACCGTCGCGCCGGGACGGGTCGAGCGGATATTGCGTTGACCCCGGCCGCACCCCCGTGCGACGATCCGGAGGAGAGCGAGGTTTCCGCAATGACATCCTGAGCCCCGCAGCACGTGCTGCGGGGCTGCGCCCGACGCTCAGGATGACAATCTGGCGCCTCGCTCGTCGGCGCATTTCTTCTCAGGCTCCAGGATGACAACGCCAGGGACGGCGGCCACGTACCTCGGAGGGTGTGAAATCATGCCTGACGCAAACGCCGCGGCTCCACCTCCGTCCCCGCCGCGCCTGCCCGCGGTCGGTTCATTCGCCTTCACGCTGGTCGTCGCGTGGGCGATGTTCGCGACGGTGGCGTCGATCGCCCTCGGAATCGGGTGGTGGTCGACACGGGCCGAGTTGGACCAGGTCGGCCCTCCGCCCTCCCGGGGAGAGGGAGAGAGGCCGGGGATGAGGAGGGGAACACCGCCGCACGCGGGGAGGGACGAATCCCCACTCACCTTGCCCTCTCCCGGTGCGGGGGAGGGGCGAGAAGCGGAAACAACGACGCCAGCGGACACCCCCGAGGCGACGCCCACGGGTGCGCCCTGCCCTCACTGCGGCCGGGGCTTCGACCCCGTTGTGACGGGAACGCCTCCCGGAGGTCCCAAACCAGAACCGGCGGCGGGAGCGTCCGCAAAGAGCGCCTCTCGCCCCCCTTCTCCGGACGGATCCTGGCCGCCGCGTTCGCTCGCCGATCTCCCCGGCGCCACGCTTCGGGAAAAGATCACCGCGCTGATCGATTCTGCGCGCGACCAGGCCGGCGACGTGAGCCGGGACGACGTGCTCCGGGTGGCGAAGATCCGGGACCCGGTGGAGGAGATCCTCGAGGAGGCGGGGCAGGAGGACGCCTCCGGCCTGCCGCGGGTGCTGCTCGACCTCTTTCAAAGTGAGCGGAACGAGCTCCTCGCCGAGTTGATCGGGACGAAACTCTGCTGGCCGGTCCTGAAGGACGCGACGGCGGAGGAGAAGGCGGAGCACGAACGCTTGCTGGCGGAGCTGTCGCAAAGCACCGACCCGCTGGAGCGCCGAAAATCACTGCAGGGCGCCACCTACCTGCGCACCCCGGAGGCCCTCGAACGGTGGCGTATCGCGCTGGCGGCGGACCCGGACGCCGGCGTCCGCGCCGCGGCGGCCGAGGAGCGCCCGATCGGGTTTCCGGAGGCGAGATCGCTTCTGCTCCAGGCCGCGCAGTACGATCCCGACCCGGGGGTCCGGGCGAACGGCGTTCAGAGCCTTGCCCATGGCGCCACTCAGGAGGAATTCCGGGCCATGCTGGCCCTGCTGCGACGCGAGCCGGAGTTTGCGGTGCAGAAGTCGATCCTCTGGACGTTTCAGCTCGGCGCAACGACGCGGGACACCGAGGTGCGGGACGCGCTCCTTGAGATCGGGCGTGATCCTCAGCGCCCCATCGGACTGCGGATCGAGTCCCTCAATGTGCTCCGATTCGCGGGTTCGGGGGGCCTGATCCAGGACCCGATCCTGGAGAGGGAACTGGGGCAAATGACCCTCGAACTCATGAAGGAACAGGCGCTCCAGAGGAAGTGACCGGCGTGAACTCCCACCGTCTGCTCGTCGCCTACGGCGTGCTTGTCACCGCGGCCGCCATCGCCTGCGCGGCGGGCTGGTGGCTCACCCGGGTCGAGTTCGACCAACTCGTCACAGAACGGCATGCTCCCCTTTCCCCCGGAGGGAGATGGGGGCCTGGGGTGAGAGAGGAAACACCGTCGCCCGCGGGGAGGGACGTGTCCCCCCTCACCCTGCCCTTTCCCGCTGCGGGGGAGAGGGGAAAAACAGGAACAACAACCGACAGCCTCGCGTCTGAACCGACGAACCGGACGGACGCGCCGGCCCGCTGCCCGCATTGCGGCAAGAGCCTCGACTCCTCCGTGACAGGCGTTCCGCCGGTCCCGGCCGATAAGGCGCCTGCGGGCAAGGGCACGAGGAAAGACCCCTCTCCCCCTCCGCTTCAGGACTGGCCCTGGCCGCCGCAGTCGCTCGCCGATGTGCCCGGCGGGACGCTTCGAGACAAGGTCGCGACCTTCATCGAGCGTCTCCGCGCGGAGGTCGAGGGTCTGCCGCCGGGCGATCTCAAGGGGCGTTACCGGCTCCGGGAAATGCTGAGCGGGGTGCTCAAGGAGGCCAAGAACGATCCCGCCCTCCCGCGCGTGCTCCTCGATCTCTTCACCGGCGAGTCGGAGGAGATCGTGGCCGAGGCGCTCGGCTGGCACCTGCAGGTGATGAAGCTGCCGACCGAGGAGCGCGCGGAGTTCGATCGCCTCCTCGACACCCTGACGTCGAGCACCGACCCGCTCCAGCGTCGCAAGGGATTCCGCCACCTCAGCGCCTCGAACGACGACGAGGACCGGGACCGCTGGGCGCAGGCGCTGCGATCCGACTACGACCCGACCGTCCGCGCCGTCGCCGCCGAACACCCGCTTCGCCGTTTCCCGGACGGAGGGGACATGCTGGTCCAGGCCGCGCAGTACGACAGCGACCTCACGGTCCGCCTCGCGGCGATCCGGAGTCTCGGCGAGACCGCCTCGCCGACCGAGATGGGCGTCCTCGTCCGACTCCTCCGCACCGATCCGAGCGTGGCGGTGCAGGAGGCGGCGATCCGCGCCTTCTCCTACGGCGCCACTCCGCGCGACACGGAGGTGCGGACGGCGCTCCTGGACGTCGCGCGCGATCCCTCCCGCGCCGCCTCGGTGCGGATGCAGGCGCTGCAGGATCTCCTCTGGGGCCACTCCGGTTCGTTCGTGGAGGACCGGGCGGAGCGGAGCGAACTGGAGGCGATGATGACGCGGATCAAGCAGGCGGGGACGAGCGGAACGGAGGGCAAGTGAGGCATCTCCTCGCCGTCTACTCCCTCCTCGTGACGATCGCCACCTGCGGTCTCGCCGGAGCCTGGTGGAGCGTGGCGGGAATCGGCGGAGAGCACAGACGCCCGCCTCCGGGCGAGACGGCCCGGACGAAGAGCGCCGCCCCGTCTGCGCCGCTCCGCGAGGCGTGCCCCCGTTGCGGCCGTGACCTGTCCGCGGCGGATGCGGCTGGTGCGACGGACGCCGCCCCCCCTCCTCCCACGACGTCCGACACTCCCGCAGACCCTGATGCCACGAAGCCCCCCGAAAACTGGCCGCCGCGGAGCCTGGACGACCTCCCCGGACACGACCTGAGGGAAAAGACCCGGAACTTCTTCGACGGGCTGCGATCCGTGATGGGCGGAAGAACGCCGGAGTACCCGGGGCAGTGGGATCGGGAGAGGGAGGTTGAGAATTTCTGCGAAGAGGCGGTCGATCAGGATCCCGACGGGTTTGTCCGCCTTCTCCTCGACCTCTTCCGCGGGGAGAAGGACGAGCACGTGGGAGGGCTCATCGCTCACGGGATCGAGGAGATGTCGCCCTTCTCCACCACAGACGCGGAAGAGGAGGAGTTCGCCCGCATCGTTGTCGACATGCGCGCGAGCCCGGATCCGTCGGATCGCCGGAAAGCGCTTCGCCTGCTCCACTACTCGACCTTCCCGGGGGTCGTCGACTCCTGGCTCCGTCTCCTGGCCACGGACCCGGATCCCTCGGTGCGCGCAACGGCGGCGGAGAATCTCCCTCTGCGGTTCCCCGATGACCCGGGCGGCGCCCTGGACGAAGTCCCCTCCGACCACCCCCGATTCCGAATCCCCGAGTTGAGGCGGAGCCTGATGGAGACGGCGCGATCCGATCCGGACGCCGGCGTGAGGGCCGCCGCCATCCCTGAGGTGTTCCGCTTCGCCGACACGCAGGAATTCACGTCGATGATCGA
This sequence comes from Planctomycetota bacterium, assembly GCA_016192525.1. Taxonomy (GTDB): domain Bacteria; phylum Planctomycetota; class MHYJ01; order JACPTZ01; family JACPTZ01; genus JACPTZ01. The sequence goes on along the minus strand of JACPTZ010000017.1, from coordinate 54,034 downwards.
GATGCTCCGCCAACGGCCGGACCCGGGCCTCCAGGAGGCCATCATCACGGGACTCAGCGGAGAGGCGAGCCATCGAGACCGGGAGGCACGTGATGCGCTGTTCGAGGTGGCACGCGATCCGGCCCGCCCGTTGAAACTGCGGGGGCGGAGTATCGAGATCCTGCTTTACGCGAGCTGCAGGCAATTCGTCACCGACGCCGGGGAGCGGCAGACGCTCCAGGAAATGCTGGCGACCCTTCGCGCGTCCATGGCCGGGGAGGCGGGACTTGGGAAGTAGGGCGCTCAAGGTCTATGCGGTCGCCGCCACGATGGCGGCCGTCTGCGGCGGCGCGGGGATGCTCCGGGCGCGGACTTCACTTGATTCCCGGGCGGCGACGCCGTCCCCGGACCATTCCCCATTGGCCGCGGAGGTTCCCCCGAGTGGCGCCCCCGCCACGAGGCTCTGCCCGAACTGCTCCGTCACCGACGACCTGCCCCCGTCGGGCGCGGGGTCGGCGCCGTCTCCGGCTTCCGGGGCGACCGGGTCGAAGCCGCACACTGATCGCCGGGGACACTGGCTTCCCGGGGGCCTGTCCGAAGTGCCGGGAGAGACGCTCCGCGAAAAGGTCCGGGGGATCGTCGAGCTCGTCCGCGCCAGGGTCACCCCGAGGTGGTTGAAGACGAGAGATGACTTTTGCGGGCTCTACATCTTGCGGGAGGCAAGCCATCTGTTCGGCGAGGTTCGGGAAACGGACGTCGCCGCCCTGGCGCTCGGTCTCTACGACGCCCTGGGTGAGGAGCGCCACGAGCTCTTCGCCGAGTGGATCGGAGACGAGATCGAGGATCTGGAACGGACCGGCCACACATCGGGGTGTCTCCTTAAACAAGTCCCGGAATCCGTGCGGGACGAGTACAACCGGCTTCTGATGAAACTGGCCGACGACCCGGACCCGGCGAACCGGAGGAAGGCGCTGGAGCACCTGGATTACACGGGGTCGATCGAACTGTACGATCGGTGGTGCCGGGCCGTGCGATCGGAGACCGATCCCGACCTGCGTCGGGGCGCCCTTGCGAACTCCCCGTTGAACTTCCCGGAGGCACGGGGCCTCCTGCTGGAGTCCATTCGTTCGGACGCGGACCCTTCCGTGAGAGCGGCGGCCGTCGATCGGCTGGGGCAGATCGCGACCTCTTCCGATTTCCGGGTCATGCTCGATCTGGCGACGCGCGACCCGGACCCGACGCTGCAGAAAAAGATCCTCGACGCCGTTTCCCGCTATGCCACGCAGCGCGACACCGAGGTTCGGGACACCCTCCTGGCGGTCGCCCACGACGCGTCCCATGCGCCGGAGACGCGACGTGCGGCCATCTCGAATCTGCTCTGGCCGTGGGGGATGAACACGCAGTGGGTCCGGGACCCGGCACGTCGACGCGAACTTGAGCGGCTGGACCGCGATCTGCGGGCGGTCGAGGCGGGCCCGCGCTAGCCCGGATTATTCGTGAACCAGACGCCGTAGCCCCGAGTAGCGGCCCGCAGGCCGCGTAACGAGGGGCGGCCCAGGCCACGCTGCCCCGAATGCAGGGCCAGCCCCTCGTTACGGCGCGTGTACGGCCGCGCCTACTCGGGGCCTCGGCAATCCGCAGGAACGCTCTCTCGCCAGGGAACGCCGGAGAACTCGCGAATAATCCGGGCTAGGAGCCTGCCGAGGGGTCGCCGCACTCCATAGTGACGCTTGACAGCGAGGGGGGGGTGGGATAGAGTTCAGGTGGATGGAGGGCGGCGCCCGGCGGACGGCCGTGTGGGCCGGAACGCGGGCGGCGTCCCCGAAAAAAACAAAGGCCGAGGTGGCAGCCTCGGCCTTTGCGTGGCAAAAAGCGCGGTCTGGGTGCGGTACCGGACGCTGTGGACACCTTCCCGAGGGCCAGGCGTCTGGAACCGTCAGCAACCGGCTCCTTGCGCGATTCTGTTTTCAGGTCACATCCCGCACGCCGCCGTTCCCACCGCGACGGGGTCGCTCCCTGACGATCGGGGCGCCTCCCGTTACCGCGTCCACCCGCCACGCGCGCGCGACTTCCGTCGCGCACTCCGGAGGGCGCCGTTTCCGCGGCGCACTCCTTGTTCGTCCCTGAGGGAGGTCCGGGCGTACTTCCGGACACCCTTGTTATCGGCAGGGACGGCATCGTTTCTTGACCCGCGATCGCGAGCCCTCGGGGCGGTCACGGCGCGCTCTTTCACAGCGGCCGTTGCCGGTCCCCCCGCGTCCGGAGACGCGAGGCTGCCATGGATGGCGGCCGAGGAGGACCTCCCCGAGGCCCGCGCGACGCGACCCCGCCGGTTGAGACCCGGCGCGGCCCCTCCGATCGTCGCGCGTCCCGCCCCGGGACGCTCAGCACGATCACGGAGGATCGTCGTCATGGCCATTTCCATCAGTACCAATACGTCCGCCCTGCAGGTCATCCGCGCCCTCGATTCCGCGAACCGCACCCAGAACCGTTCCCTGCTCCGTCTCGCCACGGGACTCCGCATCAACTCTCCTGCGGACGACCCCGCCGGCTCGTTCCTTGCCAGCCGGTTCCGCGTCCACCTCGCCACGCTCACCCAGGCGAGCGAGAACACCCAGCTCGCGAACTCCCAGTTGTCGACGGCCGACGTCACCCTCGAACAGATCGAATCGCTCCTCGACACGATCTCGGCCTCCGTCACCGCCGTGCTCGGAGGCGGGGCCGACGTGGCGACCGAGCAGGCGACGGTCGATGATGCCATTGCCTCCATCAACCGTCTGACGCTCTCCAGCCGGTTCGGCAGCACCTACCTCCTCAACAACACGGCGGCGATCCCCGTGACGTCGAAATCGGCGGCGCTCACCGACGTGAACCCGCGTCGGGTCGAGTTTGGGAGCGGATCGTCGGTCACGTTCAGCGTGGTGGTGGGCACTCCCGCCGAGCAGGCGCGTCTGGCCAATGTTCCCGATGCGGGAGATGCGGCCGCCTCAGGGGCCACCACCGTGCGCCTCACCGGTCCAAAGGGGACCGCCGATATCAGCCTCGTCATCGCGGACACGGGCGCCACTTTCGGGACCAAGGTCAACACCGTGCGGGCCCAGACGGGAGTGTATTACGACGCGGCGATCGGGGAACTTCGGAGCGAGGCGTTCGGCTCGAACGCGGTGATCTCGACCGAGACGATTGCGGGAGGCAGCTTCCTGGACGATACCGGATCTCCGATCGACGCCTTTCAGTCCGACACGGGGGCGGATGCCGCAGGCACGGTGAACGGCGCCTCCTTCGGGGCGGCCGGAAACCAGGTCACCGCCTCGACGGCGCAGTTCAACCTCACCTTCGCGTTGAGGGCGGGAACCGGCGCCGGGTCCTACTCCATCACCGTCGCCAAGGGAGGCCTCACCTACCAGATCGGAACGCAGCCGCTCCCCAGCGACCGGCTTACTATCGGGCTCAACACGACGCTCGCGAGCGCCCTCGGCGTCACGGCGGAAACGCTCGGCGGACTCGATGTGGGCGGCTTCCTGAGCAGCGTCGGGGGGGGCGGGGCGAACGACCTCTCGACGAACCCGTCCAACGCCTCGTCGATCGTGGGTACGGCCCAGACCCAGGTGTCGTCCTATCGTTCGTTCCTCGGGAGCATCATCTCGACCTCCCTCGAACCGACGATTGACGCCCTCGAAGACACGACGACGGAGATCACCGGGGCGCTCGGGATCGTGCAGGATACCGACATCGCCACGGAGACGACGACCCTCTCGCTCGCACAGGCGAGGATCGAGAGTGCGACCAGTTCGCTCATCATCGCGAACGATTTCCCACGGAACCTCGCGTCCAGGCTGTTGCAGGCGCTGGAGCCCAAGTAGACCGCAAATGACGCGAAGGGAGAACCGCGAATTGCGCGAATTCAAACGGAGACAACAGAAAAGGAGTCTTGGGAAACAGAGGTGAAACAACGGACACAGAAGAAGAAACGGACACAGAAGAAGAGACAATGGACCTCCGCGGGGTGTGCCTTCCGACGAGGGTAGGGGCGGGGACCGACCGGTCGTCGGAGGCAGAGAGATGTGTGAACGGGTGAGGACTTCGGACCCCGGACGGCCCCGTCCGGGCCACGAGGTCGGGACCCGCCCGCCGGCCGCCCGGGGCCCGTTCGGCGTGAGGTCGGGGGGTGGGATCAAGAAACTGTTGCCGCCCCGCCGGCCCGAGGCTAGCATAGACGTGCCAGCATCCACTTGAAAGGACAACGTCCATGGCCGGGCTGAACTGGATGACCTCGTACCCGGAAGCGCTCGAGGCCGCGAAACAGGGCGGCAAGAAGGTCCTGCTGGACATCGACTCGGAGGGCTGAGGGGCCTGCAAGAAACTGGAGAGCGTCACGTTCTCCAACCCCCAGGTCGTGGGGGAGATCCAGAAAGACTTCGTGGCGGTCCACATCGACATGATGAAGGACCCGGATACAGCATCGGCCCTTGGGGCGCTGCAGATCCCCGATGTGAGGATCCTCAATTCCCAGGGACAGGTCCTCATGCAGAAGATCGGCTTCGTGCCGCCTCCGGCGATGCTGAAGATGATCGAGGACGCCCGCGCCAAAGCGGGGTAAGCGGCGAAAGGAACTCACCATGCCGGGCACCGTGGAGTGGATCGAGGACTATGAACAGGGGCTGGAGCGCGCGACGAAGGACGGCAAGATGCTCTTCGTCGATCTCACCGCCGACTGGTGACCCTCCTGCCGCCAGCTGGAGGCCGTGACGCTCTCCAACCCGCAGGTGGACGCCGAACTGGCGAAGGATTTCGTGTGCGTTCGCGTCAACACCGACCGCCATCCCGAGACCGCCGGTTCGCTGGGGGTGACGTACATCCCGGACGTGCGCCTGCTCTCGTCCGGCGGAAAGGTGCTCGAAACCCAGATCGGATTCATCCCGCCGCCGGAGATGCTGAAGAAAATCGCCTCGGCGCGGGCGAAGGCCGGGTCCAACCCGGGGAAGTGATCCGCCCTCTCGTCCTCCCCGGCCCCTGATCCCGGCCCTCCTCGTCCTCCTCCTCTCCGCCGGGTCTCAAGACGTCCCCCCTCCCCCTTCCCGGGAGTCCGAGATGCCCCCACTCGAAAACCGCCTCTCCACCTCCGCGAGCGCCTACCTCCGCAGCGCCAAAGACCAGCCGGTCGCCTGGCAGGAGTGGGGCCCCGAGGCCCTCGCCCTCGCGCAGAAGCTGGATCGACCGGTCCTGCTCGACATCGGCGCCGTCTGGTGCCACTGGTGCCACGTCATCGACCGCGAGTCGTACGAGAACGCCGAGATCGCGAAACTCATCAACGAGAACTTCGTGCCGGTGAAGGTGGACCGGGACGAGCGACCGGACGTCGATCGCCGCTACCAGACGGTGATCGGCGCGCTCACGGGCGGCGGCGGATGGCCGCTCACCGGGTTCCTCACGCCGGAGGGAAGGGTCTTTTTCGGCGGGACCTACTTCCCGCCCGACGACGCCATGGGGCGCCCCGGCCTGAAGCGGCTCCTGCGTGAACTCGCAAAGACGTATCGCGACGACCCGAAGAAGGTCCGGGAACAGGCCGAGCGGATGGCCTCGCAGATCGCGTCGCACGAGGAGGAGTCGCCCCGGAGCGGAAAGGTGGAATCGCCGCTCCTGGAGGCGCTCGCCGATGCGCTCCACGACCGGTTCGATCCGGAGCACGGCGGCTTCGGCAAGGGAGGAGGCCCGAAGTTCCCGAGCACCGGGGCCGTGGAGTTCGCCCTCTGGCGCGCCGTGGAGCAGAAGGACGAGCGGATGGCCGCCGTGGTGCGGCTCACGCTCGAGGCGATGGCGCAGGGCGGCGTGCACGATCACGTCGGCGGCGGATTTCACCGGTATTCGGTCGATCCGTACTGGCATGTCCCCCACTTCGAGAAGATGGCGTACGACAATTCGGAACTCCTCCGCAATTACGCGCACGCCGCGCGATGGACCGGCGATCCGCGCCTCCGGTCGGTGGCCGAGGGGATCATCCGGTTCGTCACGGAAGTGCTGAGCGATCCCCGGGAGGGCGGCTTCTACGCCTTTCAGGATGCCGACATCTCGCTCGAAGACGACGGCTCCTACTTCACCTGGACGAAGAAGGAAATCGAGGCGGCGCTCGCGGGGAGGGACCGGGAGATTTTCGTCGCAGCCTACAACATCCGCACCGTCCCGCGGGACCTCCACGAGATGGTGGACCGGAACGTGCTCTACCGGGTGGCGTCGCTGGAGGAGGTGGCGAACACGGTGGAAGCGACTCCGGCGGAGGTGGAGGCCTCGCTCGGGCGGTCGCTCGCCGTGCTCCGGGAGGTTCGGGCGAAGCGGTCGCCGGCACCGTTCGTCGACCCCACGCTCTTCACCGCCTACAACGCGATGATGGCGGGCGCCTTTTTCGAGGCGGCGGGGTCGCTCCGGAGACCGGAGTGCGCCGCCCTCGCCCGCAAGAGTCTCGACCGGCTCCTTTCGAGGTGCTACCGGCCGGGAAAGGGGATGCTCCACGCCGACGGAAACGGGGTGGCCCGCGGGGAGGGGCTGCTCGACGACCAGGTCTGGACGGCATGGGCCTGCACCGACGCGTATGCCGCTACGGGGGAGGCGAGGTATCTCGACATCGCCCGCGACCTCGTGGCGTACTGCGACGCCCGGCTGTGGGACGCGAAGGGCGGGGGGTACTTCGACCGCGACCCGTCGGGTCCGGAGCCGGACCTCGGGCTGCTCGGCGCCCGCAAAAAAAACTTCGAGGACGCTCCGATGCCGGGCGGAAACGCGGTGGCGGCGCTCGTAAACGACCGTCTCGCGGCCCTCACGGACGCGCCGAAGTATGCGGAGCGGGCCGGAGAGATCCTCCAGGCCTTCGCCGGGGTCCTGCCCGGATACGGCACGTTCGCGGCCACGCTCGGCCTCGCGGCGGCGTATCACCTCCATCCCCCGCCGAAGGTGGTGATCGTGGGTCGGGCCGACGACCCCGCGCGGGCGGCCCTGGTCGAGGCGGCGGAGTCGGTCTACCGGCCGGGCTCCCTGACCCTCGCCCTGGCGCCGGATTCGCCCGCGGCCGGGAACTACCCCCGGCCGATGCTGCGGCCCCGGCGGCTCCCCCCCCCCCTTCGCCCTCCCGGAACCCGCTCCGGCGGCTCTACCACTGGGTGATCTCGCTCGCGGCGCATCCGAGAGCGGAGTTCGCCCTGTTCGGGATCGCCTTCATCGAATCCTCGTTCTTCCCGATCCCGCCAGACGTGCTCCAGATCGCCATGACCCTGGCGGAGCGGACCAAGGCCTTCCGCCACGCGTTCATCAGCGCGGCAGGCTCCGTCCTCGGCGGCATCCTCGGCTACGGAATCGGATGGGGGCTCTGGCTCGCGGTGAAGGGAGTCTTCATCCCCTACATTTTCAGCCAGGAGACGTTCGACAACGTCCAGAATCTCTACCAGAAGTACGACTTCTGGTGCGTCTTCATCGCCGCCTTCACCCCCATCCCCTACAAGGTGTTCACCATCGCGGCGGGAGTCTGTCAGATCGCCTTCCTGCCGTTCGTTCTCGCCTCGGCGATCGGCCGCGCGGGTCGATTCTTCCTGGTGGCGACCCTGCTCTACCTCTTCGGGGAGCGCGTCAGGGCCCTCATCGAGAAGTACTTCGAGTGGATCACCCTCCTCCTCGCCGCGGGCATCATCGGCGGGTTCTATGCGATCCGGTTCATCAGGGGATAGGGCCCTCTTGGCGCGCACACCCGCCCGGATCTTCCCGTCGGTCTTGATGCTGGCGGGTGTCGCGTTGTTCGCGGGGTGTCGGGCCTCCTCCTCAGGCCCCCTGCTGAGCAGGCCTCTCCCCCCCACTCCGGTCCTCTGGCACGCCGAGACGGTCGTTGAACACGCGGACGACGAGATTCTCGCCGAATTTGTGATCGAACCTGCGGAGCGTCCGACGCGACACTCTCCGGTGGTCGTCAGGCTGGACGTGGGTGGAGAAACCCGATCTTCGCTCGTCGTCATCGGTTCGGCGACCGAGTACCGGCTCTTCTCCGGGCCGCTCCGGGCGGGACCGACGCGCCTCGAGCTCATTCAATCGGATCCTCCGCCCACCGATGCGGCGCGGGTCCGAATTCTCCGTGCGGAGTTCAAGTGCGCTCGGGCTCCGGAGGCCCTGCGATGGGCTCCGATTCTGCGCGGCCGGTTGCAGTGGAATCCACCGGGCCGTCACGTTCGTCGGTGCCGGCCCCTGACGGACTCGGACCTGCCGCTCCTCGCGTTCTACACGGAGAGACCGACGGAAACGGGAAGGGAGTACACCTACTCCATGATCTGGAGCAATGAGGACGGGGGAACCGGCATGCTCCCCCCGCTGCTCATGGCCCGATACGGGCGAATGGTCGACATCGAGTGGACCTACCGGGTGGAAGTCGACCAGGGTGGGAACATCGTGCGGGAGGAGTACCACCAGGGGCCGCACCGGACCGCGCCCTTCACGGGCCGAAGAATCGGATCGCACCCCGTCCTGGGCGTGGCCAACGACTTCAACACGCTCACCGACCGGGAGGTGGAGGAATGGATGCGTCAGGATCGAGAACCGCTTTTCTTTGCACTGGCGCCGGTCCCGTGGGACGGAGCGGGGCCGCGCGAGCGGCTGCTGGACGAACGTCCGTGGATCGTCCGTCGGTGCGAAGAGGAGCTGGTCGCCGAACGGAAATGCGGGCCCGAGGGCGTTCTCGATCCACGCAGCATCAAACTGATCGGCCTCCGGGACTATGTCTACATGGAAGCGGAGGTGGATGCCCCGGCGTCGGCACGGTGGTCCTTCGGCGTCCGCGCGGGTGTCGGCGCCGACGGCGCCTGGAGCCATTCGGATCACAGCCTGCCGCTCCTGCGTTACGAACAATCCGGCTGGGGACGAACCGCCATCAAGTTTCCCCTCCACACCGGGAGAACTCGAATTGAGGAAATCTCTGCCGAGGTATTCGGGTTCGAGCCCGGGCAGACGGCCCGAATCGAATCGCTCACGGCTTTTCGGCTGAACGGGGAGTTCGCCCGAGAGGAAACGATCTTCGAGCTGACCGAAACTGCGGAGTTCACGCCGGGCCAGCCGCGCAGAGTTCTCCGCACAGACCTGCCCTCCCCTGATCGATAGAAGCCTCTCCGTTTCTTTTTTCTTTCCCCTCTGAAATCCGTCTAATTCGCGTAATCAGCGTAATTCGCGGTTCTCCCCCTTCGCGCCCTTCGCGGTCCCTTCCCGAGGAGTGCCCATGCCCGCCGCCCCGGCGCAAATCCTGTCGCGCCCGGCCCGGGGGAATGGTATCGTGAACCGCATGACGACCGCCGCCCGCGTCTTCATGCCGGCCGACCTCCGCTACGACTGTCACGCCTGCGGACGCTGCTGTCGCGACTGGATGATCCTGTGCTCCGAGGCCGAGGCACAGCGGACCCTCTCGCGCGACTGGGGTGAACTCTTTCCCGACCTGAAGGGCGTTCCCGTCTTCGAGCCCCCCGTGCAGATGCCCGAAGGCCGGATGTACCGCCTCTCACACAAGGCGGACGGCACCTGCATCTTCCTCGACGGGAACAACCGCTGCCGCATTCACGAACAACTGGGGTCCGCCGCGAAGCCGCTCGTCTGCCGCATCTATCCCTACACGTTCACCCACACCCCAAGCGGGATCTTCGTCAGCGTGAAGATGTCCTGCCCCTCCGCCATCGCCGGGAAGGGTCGACCGATGGAGGAGCAGCGGGAGGAGGTCGCAGCCCTCGCGTCCGCCGCGGCCCGGGACATTCTCCCGACTCCGATCTCCGGCACGGTGCGGTTCACCCGGAAACTCCGGCTCCCCTGGACCGATCTCATCGGGGTGCAGGAGGTGTTCGACGGACTGTTCCGACAGCGCGGGATTCCGTTCTTTCCCCGACTCGTCTCCGTCCTTCGACTGGCCCGGCTCCTCTCCGAGGCGCGGCTCTCCGCCCTCGAGGGGGGACAGGCGATCGAGTTCTGCCGCATCATGGGGAAGGACTTCGCCGCCCAGGCCTCCGCCGGACAGATGATCCCTCCGGGACTGCCGAAGACCGGGACCCGGATCCAGTTCCGGCAGTTCCTCCGGATGTTCACCCTGAGAGAGTTCGTCGACTTCGCGGGCGCTTCGTTCTTCGCGAGGATGAAACTTCAGATCCGGTTCTTCACGAACGGGCTTCGCTTCGCCCTCGGCCGCGGGGAGATCGTGATGCGCGACCTGGGCGGGGCGCTCCCGCTCCCTACGATCGACGCGATGCCCCCCCCGCCCGCGCATCCCGAGATCGAGGCCATGTTCGAGCGGTTCTGCTCGTCGAAGATCTTCGGACAACTCACGTACGGTCCGAACGCTGGCGGACAGCCCTATCTGACCGGGATCGCCGTTCTCGGGGCCTCTTGCGCCGCCATCGGCTGGTACGCCCGTGCCTCCGCCTATGGCCGGAAGTCGGCGGCCGTCGAGCCGCAGGATGTGGCCGAGGCCATCCGGATCGTCGATTCCACCCTGACCTCCTCCCGCATCTTCTTCTCGACGGCGGCGCGGGCCGTCGTTGCGGGCATCACGCATCAGGACGCCGCGGAGCGGCTCGTCTGGGCCTGGATGGCGGCCCCGGCGCCCGTCCCTGCCGTGGTCGCCCCAATGCCGGTGTGAGTTGCAGCGGGCCACTTTCGCTGGCGCCCCCCCCTCCCGACCGCTATACTGCGGGGTTGCCTGCCGGCCACGCTCGGGCCCTCAAGCGCCGGCGCGCCCGACTTCGTCCACAATTCACGTCTTCTTCGTTCGTTAGGACCGGGACTTCGCCTTCAGGGTTCTTCCCCGCCATGGCCGATCCGTCGACCTCGCCCTGCTCCAAAGAAGACCTCGCGTTCGGCCAGGCCGCGATGAAGCAGCGGCTCGTCACGACGGAGCAGATCAACGAGTGTCTCGAAATCCAGTCGAAGGTCCAGGAACTCGGCGTTTCAAAACGCCTGAGCGAGATCCTCGTCGAGAAGGGGCACCTCACGAAAGAGCAGGCCGGGTCGATCCAGCGCTCGATCGCGCCCGAGGCCGGGAGCGGCGCCACCCAGATTCCCGGATATCAGCTGCTCTCGAAGCTGGGCCAGGGGGCCATGGGGGCCGTCTACAAGGCGAAGCAGCTCTCGATGGACCGCGTCGTCGCCGTCAAACTCCTGCCGCCCCGGCTCGGGCGCGACCGGACCTTCGTCACCCGCTTCGTGCGCGAGGCCCGCGCCGTCGCGAAACTCAATCACGAGAACATCATCGTCGGGATCGACGTCGGGGAGGCGTCGGGTCTCCACTACTTCGTCATGGAGTACGTGGACGGCGAGACGGTCGCCCAGGCGCTGAAGCGCGAGAAACGCCTCGACGAGAAACGCGCCCTTGGCATCATCCTCCAGATCGCCCGCGCCCTCGACCACGCCCACACGCACTCCCTCGTTCACCGCGACGTGAAGCCCGAGAACATGATGGTCACGAAGGACGGGGTCGCCAAGCTCTGCGACCTCGGACTCGCCAAGGAGACCACGAGCGACTCCTCGCTCACCCAGTCCGGCACCTCGGTCGGCACCCCGTTCTACATCTCGCCGGAGCAGGCCCGGGGCGAGCCGAACATCGACATCCGGAGCGACCTCTACTCGCTCGGCGCCTCGCTCTATCACCTCCTCACCGGCGGCGTTCCCTTCAACGGTTCGACCGCGGCCGTGGTGATGACGAAGCACGTCACGGAGGCGCTGGTCCCCCCGCGGAAGGTGCGACCGGACATCACCGCCACGACCGACGCCTTCGTCTGCCGGCTCATGTCGAAGCGTCGCGAGGGCCGGTACCAGACCCCCGCCGAAGTGATCGACGATCTCACCCTGATGCTGACCGGAAAGCCACCGAGGCATCTGGCCCTCGCCGCGGAACCGGTGGAGAGCGAGCCGGCCATCACTGCCGTGGCCGCCCACCCGGCGCCCGCCGCGCCGGCGCGCCGATCGATCGGGATGATGGCGGGGGTGGTCGGCGCCGTGCTCCTCCTCGCCCTCGTGGGGATGGCGCTCTCCCGGAGCGGGAAGCCGGCCGGGAACGGGAACGGCGGCGGGAACGGCGGCGGAATCGTCGGACCGACGACGAGCACGACCTCGACGACCTCTTCGCCGGAGCCTCCGCCCCCGCCTCCGACGCCGATCCTCGATCCGAAGACCGGCGACGTCGGGCGCGACTCGCTCGCCAGCCTCGACGCCGTCGCGCAGAAGAACTGGGAGAACATCAACCGCTTCGAGGAGATCCTGCAGAAGTACGACGGGCTCGTCTCGAAGTACGGCGACACACCCGCCGGAAAGGACATCCTCGACTCGCAGGAGAAGTTCCAGCGCCACGTGGAGGAGTCGGGAGACGAGGCGCTCCACCGGACCCGGGGGCTGGCGGATCCGTTCGAAAAGCAGGGGGACCTCGTGAAGGCCATCGAGGTGTACGAGGCCTTTCCGCCGGCGCTCCAGAAGACGAAGGCCGCCGCGACGGCCCGGCAGACCGCCGACGCCCTGAAGGGCCGGCTCTCCGCCCGGCTGAAAGACGACGAGGGGCGCATCGAGAAGGCGGTCGGCCAGAAGGACTTCGACCTCGCGCTCCGCATCCTCGACGGCCTCCTGAAGACGGCCCCCCCGTCGATGCAGAAGGGGTACGCGGAACGGAGACGGCAGGTGGAGCAGGCCCGCGAGGAGGAGATGGCGACCCGCCGGAAGGCGGCTTCGGAAGCGTACGCGAAGCTCGGCGAGTCGCTGAAATCCCTCGGATCCGCGCGGGACTGGACCGGGATGCAAGAGGCGGTGGACCGGGCGATCTCCGATCCCGCCATGGAGAGCGTGCGCGACCGGCTGGCACTGGATCGGGAGGATGTCGGCCGGCTGCTCACCGCGGACAACGATCTCACGAGAGGGATCGAGGGCTGCCTCGGCGAAGTGATCGAGCTCTCGAAGCAGAAGGGCCAGCAGGTGCGACTCGTGAAGGAAGGCGGAAGAGTGGTCGTGGAATTACCGCAGATGAACAACGCGCGCGTGGGCTTCGACCGGAAGGGGCTGGGCTGGTCGGACGTCCGGTTCTTCATCGGCAAGGTGGAAGACCTGAAGTCGGTCGAGGCGCGAATGAACCTGGGGGTGTACGCCTACTTCGCCGGTCTCGAGAAGGAGGCGGTGCCGGAACTGGAGGCGGCGCGCGACGGGGGGATCGCGCGGGCCACGTACTATCTGGATCTGCTCGGGGGGGGAAGCGCGGTTTCGCCGGGCGCCCATGATCCGCAGGGGATCTTCGAGGAGGCGGAGGCGGCCTACCTCCGGGCTGACTTCGCGGCGGCCCGGGACGCCTACGAGCGGCTGCTGAAGGACTTCCCCGACGCCGCCGTGGTGAAGGCCAACCGGGGAAAGATCGAGGAGATGATCGGCAAGTGTCGCGCCCGGCTCAGCGCCGGGCCGGGTCCCGGGCCCGGTCCGGGAACCCCCGGGACGATTGAAGAACTCTTCCGCGGCAAGGTCCGGCGAGAGGGGAACCGGGTCTCGATCACGTACGACTTCACCTCGGCGGACCAGCAGCAGGACTGGGAGAGCCAGCCGATCAACCTGAAGTTCCTGGCCGACCGTGGAATGGACGCCCAGAAGAATTGCGACGGGAAGGGAATGCTGGATATCGGCGGGACGGCGCGATTCGTCTGGAAGGGGAAACTGGCGGGAGACTGCCTCTTCGAGATGCGCGCGGTGGCGAAGGACGACAAGAACCTCGGGATGACCTTCTGCGGCGAGGGCGACGGTCGGATGTACCTCGGCGTCCTGGGGATCGGCGGAGACAACCGGGCCCTGACCCGAATCGTCGCCGCCCCGAACGCCCTCCTCCGGATCGACACCACCCAGGGGAAGGGCCCGGAGTCCCTGCGGGTCCTCGGTTCCAAGTCGGAGCCGCGGCTCGTGAGCGGCCAGACCTACGGTCCCCTCCGCCTCGAGCGGCAGGGCCCGGTGGTGCGCTTCATCGCCGGCGAGGTGAAGGTGGCCGAGGCGGAGAACTCCGAACTCACCCGCGGCGGGCTCTCCATCTGGCTCGTCAATTCCCGCGCGCTCGTCGATGAGATCCGGATCGTCGGGACGCTCGACTCCGAGTGGGTCCGCGAAGCCACCGAACGACGCCGGTGAAGACCGCGAATTGCGCGAATTACGCGAATTCAAACAGAAGAAGAGACAGCCGAAACGACAGAAGAAACGACAACGGAAGCAGAGGAAGAAAGGAACCGCAACAAGGGAACGGCGCAACTTGTACGGGTAGCGCAGGGGCGGGGCTCGCCCCCGCCCTCCCTGTCGAGTGGCGCTTCAAGCGGCCCGGAGCAGGGGCACCGAGGCGTCTCCCACAGGGGGGCGACCGCCCTTCGGCGGGGCTCAGGGCAGGCAAGGGTCGCCCCTACGGGGGGGGAATCGCTTCGGTCATTTCGTTACGGTTCCAAACGACGGCGGTGAGTGAAGAAAAACGAGAACGGATACGATTCTGTTGCTGTTGTTTCTGTTGCTGTTGTTTCTGTTGCTGTTGTTTCTGTTGCTGTTGTTTCTGATGCTGTTGTTTCTGTGGCTGTGGCTGTGGCTGTGGCTGTGGCTGTGGCTGTGGCTGTTGCTGTTGCTGTTGCTGTTGCTGTTCTTTCTGTTGCTGTTGTTGAATTCGCGCCATTCGCGTAATTCGCGGTTTCCCCCGTCCGTTGTTGTTTTCGCGGTGCCACCCATGCGCTGGACGCAGACGCTGATCCCGACGCTCAAGGAGACCCCGGCGGACGCCGAGGTCGTCAGCCACAAGCTGATGCTCCGGGCCGGTCTGATCCGGAAGCTCGCTTCGGGGACGTACAACTATCTCCCGCTCGGTTTCCGCGCCCTCAACAAGGTGGTCCACATCGTCCGCGACGAGATGGACCGGGCCGGGGCGAACGAGATCCTCATGCCCGCCCTCCAGCCGGTGGAACTCTGGAAGGAGACCGGGCGCTACGAGGCCTTCGGGCCGATCATGTGCCAGTTCCAGGACCGGACCGGCCGCATGAACGTCCTCGGACCGACGCACGAGGAGGTGGTGACCGACATCGTCCGGAACGAGATCAACTCCTACCGCCAGCTCCCCATCACGCTCTACCAGATCCAGGTGAAGTTCCGGGACGAGATCCGCCCCCGCTTCGGCGTCCTCCGCAGCCGCGAGTTCATCATGAAGGACGCCTACTCCTTCGACGTCGACACCGCCGGGATGGACAAGTCGTACGAGAAGATGTACGAGGCGTACGGACGGATCTTCACCCGCTGCGGGCTGGTCTTCCGCGTGGTGCAGGCCGACAGCGGCCTCATGGGCGGGAGCGCCTCCTGCGAGTTCATGGTCCCGAGTCCGGCGGGGGAGGACCTGATCGTCTCCTGCGAGTGCGGCTACGGGGCGAACATCGAAATCGCGGAGGGGCCGGTCGCCGGCGTCGCGGACTCACGCGTCGGATCGATCCCCCCGCCGGAGCCGGTGAGCACCCCCGGATCGCACACCGTCGAGCAGGTCTGCCGGGCGATGGACGGACGGCCGGCCGATCTCGTGAAGACGCTCATCTGCACGAGCGGCGGGAAGCCCTTCGCGGCGCTCGTCCGCGGCGATCACGAACTTTCGATCCCGAAACTGATCCGTTCCCTCAAGTCGGCGGACGTGGCGCTCGCGGACGCAGCCACGATCCAGCGTGTCACGGGCGGCCCGCTGGGCTTCTCCGGGCCGGTGGGGCTGACGATCCCGATCTACGCCGACCGCGCCGTGGCGGCGATGTCCGAGGCGATCGTCGGCGGGAACCGGGCTGATACGCACCTCCGTCACGCCGTATGGAACCGCGACTACAAGGCGGCCGAGGTGTGGGACCTGCGGATGGCCGTCGACGGCGATCCCTGCCCGAAGTGCGGGCGCCGGACGGCCGTGACGCACGGAATCGAGGTGGGGCACGTCTTCAAACTCGGGACAAAGTACTCGGACGCCCTCAAGGCTCACATCCTGACGGAGGCGGGAAAGGGGATCCCGGCCGTGATGGGCTGCTACGGAATCGGCGTGAACCGCATCGTGGCCGCCTGCCTGGAAAACGCGAGCGACGACCGCGGCATCCAATGGCCCTGGGCGATCGCCCCGTATCACGTGCTCGTTACGTCGGTCGATCTCAAGAAGCCGAAGGTGGCGGAGGCCTCGCAGAGGATCTACGAGGCGCTTTCGGCGGCCCGGGATCCGGAGACCGGCGAGGCGTTCGAGGTCCTGTGGGACGACCGCGACTCGCAGGCCGGGGTGAAGTTCAAGGACGCGGATCTGATCGGCATTCCCCTGCGCGTGACCGTCGGGAAGGCGGTGGAGCAGGGAAATGTGGAGGTGAAGAGCCGAAAGAAGGAGGGCTTCACGACAGTGCCGGTGGACCCGGTCTCGAAGGTGGTGGAGGCGGTGCAGACGGCGGCCCGGGGACCGATAATCTTCTCAGCGGCTCCCGCGCCATGACGGCGCCGGGCAGGTCCACATCCCCTCGCTGAGGAGACGATCCCTATGCGCACCCTCCTGATCCCGGGCGCCGTCGCGCTCACCTTCTCCATCGTCCTGGCCGGCTGCGCCGGCGGACCGACTTCCGGCGGACCCGGCGGGGCGGGGCGGGGTCGCGAGGGTGCCGCCGCAGGGAACCCGGCCGATGGATCCACCGCCAAGACTTCCTACGGGACCGCTCCAAACTTCTGGATCTCCCACTTCGTCCTCGGGAAGGGGAAGAGCTCCATGAAGAGTCATGGCGAGTATACAGCGCTGGTCACCGACCGCTGGGCGAGCCGACCCGACGGCATCTGGTTCCGGGACGCGTACACGTCTTACTGGAATCCCACCACCAAGATCGGGAACGACGAAGACATGGCCTCCCTCATCCAGGCCCTCGACGTCAAGGGGTTCTGGCGCATGCCGGATGCCCCGGAGCCGGACCTGACCGCTCTCAAACGGATAGATGCCAACACGCGCGCGCTCTCGGTTCAGCTCGAGGGACGGCGCAAGCGGGTCCTGATCGAGAGTTTGTCCGGGAGACAGCTTCAGGATTTCGTCGAGCTCGAGAATGCCTTCTGGTTCGTGTTCAACCGCGAGAAGAACCCGGCCACCAGCGTGGACATCGAGAACCTGGGCAGTTGGGGATCGAGCGGGGTCAAGACGAACGAACAGAACAAGGCCGATCGAGCGGTCTCCGAGGCGCTCAAGCGACAGAACAGCACCACCCCCCCGCCCTCGGGCGGCAGCCCCTACTCCCGCGATCCCAACTGGCGCGATTACATGAAGGCAGCGCCGAAGAAGACCCCTACGCCCTCGACGAAATCGCCGCGGAGGCCTTAAAGACTTTTCTAAGAGCGCCTATCAGAATGACCGCCGTAGCATGTCATCCTGAGGCCGCCCCGCAGCACGTGCTGCGGGGCCGAAGGATCACCCGTCTGGAACCGGCTGAGCACTGAGCTGGTGATCCTTCCCCTTCGCTGCGCTCAGGGCCGCCAAACGGAGGCGGGCGAAGCTCAGGATGACAAGTTCATTCTGATAGACGCTCTAAGGCTCTCCGTCCGTAGGGGCACGGCGCCGCCGTGCCCCGACGGCGCCGCCCGCGTCCCTACACACCCCCGTGCCCCCACGGCGGGCCCCTCAGAAGGCCTCTCAGGGGCGTTCTCAACGGTGTTCGCGCCTACCGGTTCAGGCTTGCCACTCCCTGCCAATCTGGCACTGCGAACGCAAGTCCAGTAGCCCTCCTCAATCCTCCTGCGTCACCGACATCACAATGCATTGATTCGTAATATCTTGCACTCCCGAGGACTGTCGGAATCCCCGGCACGATCATTGCTTCCATGCAGCATGCGGGCTGAGACCGGCATTGTGCCCAAGCGGGAGAGATCCATGCGCCTCGACAAGTTCACCCACAAGTCACAGGAGGCCCTCCAGGCCGCGCAGGAACTGGCGGACAGACGGCACCATACCGAGCTTCAGCCGGAGCACCTCCTCTGGGTCCTGCTCGAGCAGGCCGACGGAGTTGTTCGGCCCGTCCTCGAGAAGCTCGGGGCCAACCTGAGCGTCCTCCAGGGGAATCTCGACCGCGAGCTCGACAAGTTCGCCGAGAGCGGGGGCGGCGTGACCGGTCAACTTCTGATCAGCCCCGCCCTCAAGAAGGTGCTGGACATCGCCTGGGACGAGGCGCAGGCCATGAAGGACCAGTACGTCTCCGCGGAGCACCTGCTCCTCTCGCTGTGCGAGGACGCGAAGTCGCCGTGCGGGCGGTTGCTCCAGCGGGCCGGCATCGCCAAACGGGCCGTGGCGGAGGCCATTGCGCAGATCCGCGGAAACCAGCGTGTCACCGATCAGAATCCGGAGGCCAAGTACCAGGTCCTCGAGAAGTACACCCGCGACCTCACCGACCTCGCCCGCCGGGGGAAGCTCGACCCGGTGATCGGCCGCGACAGCGAGATCCGGCGCCTCATGCAGGTGCTCTCGCGCCGGACCAAGAACAACCCGGTGCTGATCGGCGATCCGGGCGTGGGGAAGACGGCGATCGCGGAGGGGCTCGCCCGCCGGATCGTGGCCGGAGACGTGCCGGACGGTCTGCGGAGCCGCCGCGTGCTCGCCCTCGATCTCGGCGCGCTCGTGGCCGGGACGAAGTTCCGGGGCGAGTTCGAGGACCGGCTGAAGGCGCTTCTCCGGGAGATCACCGCCTCCGACGGCGAGATCATCCTGTTCATCGATGAGCTGCACACGCTCGTCGGCGCCGGCGCCGCCGAGGGGGCGCAGGACGCCGCCAACATGCTGAAGCCGGCCCTCGCCCGCGGCGAACTCCGCTGCATCGGGGCCACCACGCTCGACGAGTACCGCAAGCACATCGAGAAGGACGCGGCGCTGGAGCGCCGCTTTCAGCCGGTATTCGTCGGCGAGCCCTCCGCGGAGGATACGATCGCCATCCTGCGCGGCCTGCGCGAACGGTACGAGGTGCATCACGGGGTCCGCATCCAGGACGGCGCGCTCGTCGCCGCCGCCACTCTCTCGCACCGGTACATCAGCGACCGATTCCTTCCGGACAAGGCGATCGACCTCGTCGACGAGGCCGCCGCCGCGCTCAAGATCGAGCTCGACTCGATGCCGCGCGAACTGGACGAGCTTCAGCGGCGGGCCACCCAGATGGAGATCGAGGTCCAGGGGCTGAAGCGCGAGACCGACGCCGCGTCGAAGGACCGGCAGAGGAAGATCGAGAAGGAACTGGCCGACGTTCGGGAGGAGTCGCGCGAACGGAAGGCGCACTGGGAGAAGGAGCGTCAGGCGATCGCCGACATCCGGCTGCTGAAGGAGCAGGTCGAGTCGCAGAAGACCCGGGCGGAGGAGCTCCAGCGGAAGGGGGATCTCGAGAAGGTGGCCGAGATCCGATACGGCACGATTCCCGGGCTGCAGAAGGAGCTGGACAAGGCGCAGGCGAAACTGTCGAAGATCCCGGAGGAGCAGCGGATGCTGCGGGAGGAGGTGGGAGAGCCGGAGATTGCGGAGGTGGTGGCGCGCTGGACCGGCATCCCCGTGGCGCGGATGCTCGAGAGCGAGAAGTCGAAGCTGGTGCACATGGAGGAGCGGATCGCGCAGAGGGTGATCGGTCAGAAGGAGGCGATCCACGCGGTGGCGAACGCGGTGCGGCGGGCGAGGGCGGAACTCTCGGACCCGCACCGTCCGATCGGGGCGTTTCTGTTCCTCGGCCCGACGGGGGTGGGAAAGACCGAGCTCGCCCGGGCTCTGGCGGAGTTTCTCTTCGACTCGGATCAGGCGATGGTTCGGATCGACATGTCGGAGTACATGGAGAAGCACGCGGTCTCGCGGCTCATGGGGGCGCCGCCGGGGTACGTGGGGTACGAGGAGGGAGGGGCGCTCACGGAGGCGGTGCGGCGCCGGCCCTACTCGGTGGCGCTGTTCGACGAGGTGGAAAAGGCGCACCCGGAGGTGTTCAATGTCCTGCTCCAGCTGCTCGACGATGGGCGGCTCACCGACGGGCAGGGGCGGACGGTCGATTTCCGGAACACGCTGGTGATCCTCACGTCGAACCTGGGGACTGAGCATCTCACGGTCGAGAACGTGGCCGAGGGGATCCAGGAATCGACGCGGCGGCGGGTGCTGGAATCGGTGAAGCGCCACTTCCGTCCGGAGTTCCTGAACCGGCTCGACGAGCAGATCGTCTTCCACCCGCTCACGCTCGATCAGGTGAAGCAGATTCTCGACCTCCAGTTGCGCGACCTCGGGAAGCGTCTCGCTCCGAAGAAGATCGCGCTGAACGTCACCGACGCCGCGAAGGAGTTCCTCGCCCGGGAGGGGTACGATCCCACGTGGGGCGCGCGGCCCCTCAAGCGCGTGGTGCAGCGTCGCGTGCAGGACCCGATCGCGCTCGGCCTCCTGGACGGCCGTTTTCGGGAGGGGGACACGATCGCGGTGAAGCCGCCGAAGGCCGCGGGCGCGGAGATGGAGATGTCCCGCGTGTAGGGCCGGGGCTTGCCCCCGGCCTGCGCCTTGACGGGGAGCCATGCCCTCTTGTTCATCCCGTCCTTTCCCCTTGCGTTGCCGCCCCGGTGCGGATACACTTATGGATACTACTAGGGGATACCACTCATGATCACCCGAACTCTGCGAGAGGCCCGTATTTCGCTGAACGACCTGGTTCGCCGGGCCCAGGCGGGCGAGCAGGTCGTGCTGCTTCGGGGATCACGCCCCGTCGTGACGCTGACGCCCGTCACCAGCGATGATCTGGAGCTGGCGCCGCGCCTCACCGATGCGCAGGCGGTCCGATTCTGGGAGGGGATCGGACGGGAACGGAGATCGGGTCGGTTGACGTCCTTCTCCTCGGGGAAGGCGCTTCTCGGCTCGGCCGGCAGGAAGGGCGCCAGGGGCAAGGGGGAGTGAGGTGACGATCACCCTCACGGAGGGGTTCCAGCGGGACCTGCGCGCCCTGCCGGAGGACGCGCGCATTCGTGTCCTCCTGACTCTGATCGAGATCGAGGAGGCCTTTCGCCGCCCGCACGCCCACTCGGGCATTGGGCTCCGGAAGATCCACCCCAGCGGGATCTGGGAAGCAAGGGCCGATCGGGGGATCCGCCTCGTCTTCGGTCTGCGCTCCAACGAACTCGTGGCGGCGCGGGTCGGGGGTCACGACGTCGTGCAGCGCTATCTGCGGGGGATGTGACTCTGGAGTGCGCACCTGTCCGCCTTCCGTGTGGCGGAAGCCACACTTGCACTTTCGCGCGCAGGGAGCCACGCTCCCCGCGCCGCCGGGCGGCTGACCGGCATTCATCCGGGCTCGCCCGCGCCATTGACAGCGCCATCCCGCCTCGCCACGATGATGCTTGGAGGTGAGGCCATGTCTCTCGAAAGGGCCGAAGATGTTCAAGACAACCTACGTCGTGGCAGTCGTGAGTGTAGTGGTTATCTGCGTTGCCTTCGGCTACGTGGTATCGAACCGCAATCTACAGGACATGGCGCACTTGGGGGATAGCTTCGGTGTGCTGAGCGCGTTGTTTACCGCATGTGCGTTCTTTGGCGTGATCGTCGCTCAGTTCGAACAGGGCAAGGAGAGCGAGCGGCAACGCGACGAGATTGAACGCATGCTGAAGTTGATGGGGGGATTGAACAGTGCGCAGGCCGGCGCCCGGAAAGCGCTGGAGGCGCAACAGGATCTTGCCCTGGAAAGTGCCTTGGCGATTGCGTGCGCGGGCATGGCTGCGGCGCGGTACTATGGAGAGCAACAGGGAGGAGGCGGAGGAAAAGGAGGCTCGCAAGGATTCCAGCAGGATCTGGAGAAACTGCGGCGCCAAGTGACACGACTGGAGGAGTTGCAAAAGGAGCAGGACGAGCGGAGGCGGACCTCGCCCCAGTAGCGGTACCAAGGCGCGTGGCCGGACCGTGATGAAGTGTTTGACTACTTGCCGAACACCGCACACCCGGCTCGGGCCAAGCCCGTTCCCGCCGGGACCTGCTTCCCGTGCCTTGCGAGGAGTTCGCGCACGGCGGAGACGAGGGCGGTGGGGATCGCAGAACCGATGCGGTCCGGAGTCGCCGTTCCGCCGGCGACGTTGACATCTCCGACCTGCGGCGATAGGATCGATGAGCGCGTAGAGCCCCTCTCAAGAACAACTCATCGAGGATATCGAGTCTTTCACCGGGGGCATCGCGTGAGGGGTGATGCGCCTGTCCGACTCCACCCGCTTCCGCTTGGGTCTCGCGGTCTCCATCGGCGCGGCGGCCATCGCCTTCTCCTGTGTCCCTCTCAAGCCGCAATCGTTCCTCGATCTCGGCGAACACCCGCCCTGCGGTGATCTCATTCCATGGTGGCTGCGGCCGCCCTGCGTCGCGGGGATTCTCCTCGCGTGGAGCATCCTCCCCTTCCTCTTCGTTCACCGCCGGCTCAAGCAGAGGGTCCTCCTCTCCGTCCCCTGTTCCCTGGCCCTGCTGATCGGAGTCGCCTGGGGACTACGGTTCTCCGCCGACCACACGATTCTGGGCGAGCAGTCCTGCTTCAACTGCCGGAACTTCACCCATTTCGCGTTCGACCAGTACGCTTCAAGCCATGAGGGCTGGTACCCCAGGGGGGGCAGGGATGAGTGGGATTCCCTGGCTCGGGCATTCGAGAACGAGCACGACGTTCACTTCTTCACCTCCCACGTGCTGGCGCGGGCGGCCGAAGCCCATTGGCAGAGTACCCGCAGCCTGACGGAAGATCTCTGCTGTTATCGCTACAACGAGGGGTTGCGGGAGGATGATCCAGCGGGTCTGATCCTCATGTACTATGCGTCCGCGGGGGACTGGGAATGCTGCTGCAAGAGGGCCGGCCGGCGGGGGCGCGTGTGCTGGCGGGTGAACGGGAGCGGAACGGAGTGGAGGTGGCAGTTTTTGAACGAGGATGAGTTTCAGCGGGTTCAGGCACAGACATTGAGCTACCTGGCGGGTCGACGGACCGTCCGGGAGAGAGAGAATCTGCTGTTGCACGAGCTCAGGTTTGTTCTGGACCGGAGCCCGCTCGAGGACGGCGGATGCGAGTTGAAGGCCCGAATCGTCAACGAGGGCGCCGTCGCTCTTTCGATCACCGCCCTGGACAGGTGCACCACCCAATCCCGCGAAGGCGGAGGGTTCAGCTCATCCGGGATCTTCTCTATCGATTCATCCAGCTTCACGCTGGAACCCGGAGCTTCCCGTGCGTTGGAGGGACATTGCAGATTCAATGTATCCGACGGCCCCTCCGGCGCCGGTGATTGGACGCGCACCCTGTTCAGTCTTCATCCCGGGGGAAACGGCACGTCGACCCGTTCCTTTCCGGCGACGGTGACGCCGGACGAAGCCAATCGGGAATACTGGATGGATGTCTGGATTCACCTTCGCGTTGAGGATCTTCGCGGTGGAGACGCCATCGACTTGACGCTTCGGGCTCCCCGGGCATACTACCTCATCGAGCCGTCACCCCGCTGATCTCAGCGCCTCTGCCGCCCCTCCGGGGCGGCTTCTGCCTACCTCAACTCCCCCTCCAGAAACGCCAGCACGTCCGCCCACTCGTCGATCTGCTTCGACGTGGGCTTCCCGGCGCCGTGGCCCGCGCGGGTCTCGATCCGGATGAGCGTCGGGTTCGGGCCGGTCTGCGCGGCCTGGAGCGCGGCGGCGAACTTGAAGGAGTGGGCCGGGAAGACCCGATCGTCGTGGTCGCCGGTCAGGACCAGGGTGGGTGGATACGAGGTGCCCGGTTTGAGGTTGTGGAGCGGGGAGTAGGCGCGCAAGGCCGGGAATTCGGCGGCCTCGTCAGGATCGCCGTAGTCGGAGGTCCACGCCCAGCCGATCGTGAACTTGTCGAACCGCAGCATGTCCATCACCCCCACGCCGGGGACCGCCGCTCCAAACAGTTCCGGCCTCTGCGACATGCAGGCCCCAATCAGCAGCCCGCCGTTCGACCGTCCATGAATGGCGAGCCGGGAGGGCGCCGTGTAACCCTCCTCCACGAGCCATTCGGCCGCGGCGATGAAGTCGTCGAAGACATTCTGCTTGTTCGACTTCGTCCCCGCCTGGTGCCACTCCTCCCCGTACTCGCCGCCGCCGCGCAGGCAGGCCACCGCCAGCACCCCGCCCCGCTCCATCCAGGTGAGGTACGGGACCGAGAATGACGGGGTCATCGGGATCCCGAACCCGCCGTAGCCGTACAGGAGGACGCGGTGGGAGCCGTCGTGCGCCAGACCGCCCCTCGTTACGCCCGCCTTCGGCGGGCTACTCGGGGCTGCGGTGGGGCTTGTCTCCGTTGCGGGGCGAGTCGAAGGGTCTCCCGTCCCCTGCGCCCTTCGACTCGGGTCGCGCCCCGCGCGCCCCTCGCTCAGGGCGGACGGTGAATCTCCGGTTGCGGCCGCCAATGCGTCACCCTTCTTGTACGCCAGGAACATCGGGATCCTCGTCCCGTCCTTGCTCGGATAGAAGACCTGCTCCACCGCGATCGACTCCGGATCGAAGAGCAATCGGGGTCGGAAGAGCGTCTTGCTTTCCAGCGTGTTCATGTCGAGCCGGTGGATCGTGGCGGGGGTGTTGTAGCTGGCATACGAATAGAACGTCTCGCGGTACTCCCTCCGCCCCCCGAAACCGCCGGCGGTCCCGATCCCCGGGAGCGACAGTTCCCTGACGGGCCGCCCATCGGTCTCGAACACCCGCACCACCGACCTCGCGTCCTTCAGATACAACCCGATAAAGCGGTTCCCCACCAGCTGCACCTGTTCGAGCGTGTCCGCCGACTGCGGGATCAGCTCCTTCCAGGCCGACCGCGCCGGATTCCGCGTGTCGATGGCGATCACGCGACCGCGGGTGGCGTCGAGATCGGTCCGGAACCAGAAGACCGGCCCGTCGTTGCCGAGGAAGACGTAGCCCGCGTCGAATTCGTTCAGCAGTTCCACCACCTTCCCGGCGGGGTCCTGGAGATCGCGGTAGAAGACCCGGTTCTTCGGATCGGTTCCCGCCCACACGTGGAGGAGGAGATACCGGCCGTCTTCCGAGACGCCCGCGTCGAATCCCCACTCCTTCTGGTCCGGCCGCTCGTAGACGAGCGTGTCCTCCGCCTGCGGCGTGCCGAGCCGGTGGTAGTAGATCTTCTGGAAGTAGTTCGCCTCCTTGAACTCCTCGCCCTCCTTCGGCGCGTCGTACCGTCCGTAGTAGAACCCCTTCCCGTCGTGCGACCAGGCCGCCCCGGAAAACTTGCTCCAGAGGAGGTGGTCGTCGAGGTCCTTTCCCGTCTCGATGTCGCGGACCTTCCACTCGAGCCAGTCGGAGCCCGCCGCCGAGACCGAGTAGGCCAGCAGCCGTCCGTCCTCGCTCACCTCCATTCCGCCGAGCGCCACGGTGCCGTCCGCCGAGAGGGTGTTGGGATCGATGAGGACGCGGGGCGGCCGGTTGAAATCCTCCGTGACGTAGAGGACCGACTGGTTCTGCAGACCGTCGTTCTTGTGAAAGAAGTACCGCCCGCCGCGTTTGAAGGGCACCCCGTACCGCTCGAAGTTCCAGAGTTCCGTCAGACGCCGACCGATCGACGGTCGGCCCGGGAACCGGTCGAGGACGCGGCGCGTGACGCGGTTCTGCTCCTCGATCCAGCGCCGGGTCTCGGGCGAATCGAGTTCTTCGAGCCATCGGTACGGATCGGCGACGCGCGTTCCGTGGTAGTCGTCCACCTGCGGGACGGTTCGCGCCGCGGGGTAGGTGACCCGTGGGGCGCTCCGGCAGCCGGGCAGGAGGGCGAGCCAGAGGATGAGTCCGAAGGCGGGGACCAGGGTGAGGAGCATGAGGCGGCACGGCATGGCGTAGTCTCCGGAGGTCGATTCGCGCGGCGGAAGGCCGGGCGGCGAGAAGGAGAGATTACCACGCGGCGCGCCCGATGGCAACGGGTTGTGCCCCGTGCCATTCCCTTGACCTGTCCCCTCGAAGGCCCGTATAAGGGCGATCCCGCGGAAAGGCGAAAGGAGCCTCGGGATGGGCCGCTGGGCCTCGCTGAGGGAGAAGTGGGCGCATGCCTTTGCGATCTCGGGCCCGGGAGAGGCGCTCACGGCCGAGGACGAAGTGCTCCTGGCCCGGATCGCGAAGGGGATCGCCGAACGCAGGATGACCCTCCCCGCGCTCTTTACGCTCGAATCGCTCACGCCGGTCCAGTTCGTCGGCAGCCAGGGGATGCTCGCCCTGCGCCCCTTGCTCGAACTGGGGGTGCCCGCGGCCGACCTGGAACTGGCGTCACGGATCTGCGAAAGACGCGGGGCGATCCCGCGGTTGTGCGCCCTGCTGGAAGAGGTCGATGGCCGAAAAGCCCCTTGACGTAATTATCGCGACCGACTGCGGCTCCACCACCACCAAGGCCATCCTCATCGAGAGGAAGGGCGACGTCTACCGCCAGACCTTTCGGGGCGAATCTCCCACCACCGTCGAGGCCCCGTTTGAAGACGTCACCCGCGGGGTCCTGAACTCGATCCAGGAGGTCGAAGAACTCTCCGGCCGGAGAATCCTCGACGGAGAACGGATCATCACGCCGAACGACGGCGGAAAGACCGGGGTGGACATCTACGTCTCCACCTCGAGCGCCGGGGGCGGACTCCAGATGATGGTGGCCGGCGCCGTCAAGGCGATGACCGGCGAGAGCGCGCAGCGCTGCGCCCTCGGCGGCGGCGCGATCGTCATGGACGTCCTCGCGTCGAACGACGGTCGTCACGGCCACGAGAAGATCGAACGCATCCGCCAGCTCCGCCCGGACATGATCCTCCTCTCGGGCGGTACGGACGGCGGCACCGTCACGCACGTCGTCGAGCTCGCCGAGTACGTGAGCGCCGCCGACCCGAAGCCGCGCCTCGGGATCGGTTACAAGCTCCCCATCATCTACGCCGGAAACGTCGGCGCCCGCAGCGAGATTCAGCGCATCCTCGGCGAGAAGGCCGCGCTGACCGTCACCGACAACATCCGCCCCACGCTCGAACGCGAAAACCTGATGCCGGCCCGGCACAAGATCCACGACCTGTTCCTCGAGCACGTGATGGCCCAGGCGCCGGGGTACAAGAAGCTCATGTCCTGGACCGGGGCTCCGATCCTCCCCACCCCCGCGGCCGTCGGTTCCATCATGGAGACGATCGCGAAGCGGCAGGGGATCACCGTCCTCGGGGCCGATATCGGCGGCGCCACGACCGACGTCTTCTCCGTCTTCCAAGGCATCTTCAACCGGACCGTCAGCGCCAACCTCGGGATGTCCTACTCGATCTCGAACGTCCTCGCCGAGGCGGGACTCGCCAACATCATGCGCTGGGTCCCGTTCGACGTGGACGAGGGCGATCTCCGGAACCGCATCAAGAACAAGATGATCCGTCCGACCACCGTTCCGCAGACGCTCGACGAACTCCAGATCGAGCAGGCGATCTGCCGCGAGGCGCTCCGGCTCGCCCTCGACCAGCACAAACTGCTCGCCGTCGGCCTCAAGGGGATCCAGCAGGAGCGCGGGATCGCGGATGCCTTTGACCAGACCGCCACCGGGCAGACCCTCATCCGGATGGAGGACCTCGACCTCATCGTCGGGAGCGGCGGGATCCTCTCGCACGCGCCTCGCCGCATGCAGTCGATGGTGATGATGGTGGATGCCTATCAGCCGCTCGGAGTGACGCGCCTCGCCGTGGACTCGATCTTCATGATGCCGCACCTCGGCGTGCTCGCGACGGTGAACGAGAAGGCGGCGATGGACGTCTTCGAGCGCGACTGCATGGTGTACCTCGGCGACTGCGTCGCCGCCGCGGGGACCGGCCGGTCGGGCGAGTCCTGCATGACGTACGAGGTGACCGCCTCCGACGGTTCCCGCCACGAAGGGTCGCTCCCGTTCGGCGCACTGAAGATGCTCCCGCTGGCCGAGGGGCTGACCGCGAAGGGCGTCTTCAAGCCGGCGAAGGGGTTTGACTGCGGCGCCGGACGAGGGAAACCGATGGAGGCCGATCTTCGCGGCGGCGCGGCGGGGCTGCTCCTCGATGGCCGGGGCCGTCCGCTCGTCCTGCCCGATTCGAAGGCGGAGCGCGTGGCGGCGCTCCAGAAGTGGGCGAGCGCTGTTGGACTGTACCCGGCGTAGGGGCCGCACAGGCTGGAAAGTCTGTGCTACCGGTTGCAGGATGGCGCACGGGCTGGAATGCCAGTGCTACCGCCTATCCGCGGTGGGCGCCCCCCCCCCGAAACGGTAGGCGCAGGCTTTCCAGCCTGCGCCGGCCGGGAGGATGAGAGATGCAGAGTCAAGGGTCGAGCGAAGTGCTGCCGCCTGCCGCACAGTCTGGAAAGTCCGGGCTGACGGGAACGCGCGAACCTCGCGGCTGTCCGGAACCTGTCCGGCACATCACCCGCAGAAACATGCCGCATTGGAGCATGAATGGCTCGATCTACTTCGTCACCTTCCGGTCGAGACAGGGAGAACTCGCCCCGTCCGAGCGGGATGTGGTTCTTTCGGCGTTCAAGTTCTGGCATCTCAAGCGTTACTGGTTGACCGTGATCGTCGTGATGCTGGACCATGGACACGCCGTTCTGAAGCCGCTGCGGATGGCCGCCGGCGGAGACTTCCCCTTTGCGAAGATCATGCAGGGTCTCAAGGGGTTCACCAGCCGGCAGATCAACGAGCGACGGGGCCGGAGAGGACAGTTCTGGCAGGCGGAATCGTACGACCGCATCGTGCGAGATGAAGCTGAGTTCATCGAGAAGTGGAACTACGTGAGGGTGAATCCCGTGCGAAGCTGGAAAGCCTGTGCCACTCACTGTGAAAGGTAGCACAGGCTTTCCAGCCTGTGCGGAACGCGAAATGGCCCATACTTACACCCCTGGTCTCCGCGTCACCGATCGCGCGGTCCTCCGCAAGCGGCGCCTTCTGCCGCTCCAGGGGACGGTGCGCGTGGCGGTCGGGGACGCCGTGAAGGCGGAGTCGGTGGTCGCCTCCACGGACCTCCCCGGGAAGGTCCACACCGTCAACGTCGTCAACGCCCTCGGGATCGCGGCGAACGAGATCAAGACCTTCATGCTGAAAAGGGAGGGCGACCCGGTCGCGGTCGATGAGGCGCTGGCCGAGAACAAGCCGCTCCTCAAGTGGTTCAAGACGGCGGTGAAATCACCCGTCGCCGGAAAGATCGAGAACATCTCCGAGGTCACCGGCCAGGTCCTGCTCCGGGAGCCGCCGCGGGCGCTCGAACTCCGCGCCTACGTCGACGGGACGATCGTCGAGGTGATGGCGCGGGAGGGCGTGGTCGTCGAGACGGAGGCGTCGTTCGTGCAGGGGATCTTCGGGATCGGCGGGGAGCAGGTGGGGGAGATCGCGCGGGCCTGCGAGCGTCCCGACGAGGACCTCACGCCGGAGAAGCTGAAGCCGGAGCACCGGGACAAGATCGTGTTCGGCGGGGCGTACGTCCCGAGCGCCACGCTGACGCGGGCGAGGGAGATCGGCGTCCGCGGGATCGTCGTCGGGGGATTCGACGATTCCGACCTGCGGGCGATCCTCGGCTACGACCTCGGGGTGGCGATCACGGGGACCGAGAACGTCGGCTTTACGTTGATTCTCACGGAGGGCTTCGGTAGGATCGCCATGGCGAAGCGGACGTTCGACCTGCTCGGCTCGAAGGTCGGATGCCGCGCCTCGCTCAGCGGCGCGACGCAGATTCGCGCCGGCGTCCTTCGGCCGGAGATCGTCATTCCGCTGGGCGCCGGCGAGACGAACGCCGCCCGCCCCCCGGCGGGGGAACGGGAAGGACTCAAGCCGGGGGACCCGATCCGCCTCATCCGCGCCCCGTACTTCGGCCGTCTGGCGAAGGTGAGATCGCTGCCGCCGGAGCTGACCTCGATCGCCACGGAGAGTCCTGTCCGCGTCCTTGAAGCGGAATTCAGCGACGGCGCCTCGGCCGTGGTCCCGAGGGCGAACGTCGAGATCATCGAGAGTTGACGAATGACTGTCCGACGCCTCTGCCTGCTCGCCCTCTGCCTGGTCGCCCTGCCCTCGCGCTCCCTTCCTCAATCCCCGCCTCCCGCGCCCGCCGGGGTCGCCGCCTTCGACACCCCCAACGACAAGGGGGAGAGTGTTTCCGTCACCTGGAACCCGGTGGCCGGCGAGAAGGAGAACAGTGTCGTCTACGAAGTCCGCATCTCCGACCGCGCGGAGGGACCCTTCACGAAGGCGGCCGAGGTGAAGGCGGGGGAGGGCTGGAAGGACGAGGCCCCGGATCTCTTCTGGTACTTCGACTCCAACAAGGGCGTGCACCACGCCAGGATCGATCCGTCCGAGGCGCTTCCCCCGACCGAAAAGGCGAAGCTCCAGAAGGTCAACGAGGCCATCAAGGAGGCCGGAAGGCCGGGCGGGGACGCCTCCCTGATTCCCGGCCTGAATCAGGAGCAGCGCGAGCTGGAGGAATCGATCGGCCAGGAGAACCGGCAGATCCGGGGGCGGGCGCACTACTACCAGATCGTGGCGAAGACGAAAGACGGCGAGGCCGCCTCTCCGCCGGTGGCGGCGACCGCCGGCGGCAATTACTTCAACACCGTCAAGACGCCGCACCTCCTCCTGACCCTCTTCCTCTGCGGCGGGATCATCGGCTTCATCATCGTGGCCCGCCGGGGCAAGGAGCTCTTCCTTCGCAAGATCCCCGGCCTCGCCGCGCTCGACGAGGCGATCGGCCGCGCCACGGAGATGGGAAAGCCGCTCTACTACCTCACCGGCCGGCTGGGGCTCTCCGACAACGAGAAGAGCGTCTCCACCATCGCCGCCATGATCGTCCTCGGCAAGGTCGCCGAACGGGTGGCCACCTACGACTGCGCCCTGAAGGTGCCGCACACCGACCCGGTCGTCGCCGGCGTCTGCCAGGAGATGACGCGCGAGTCCTACATCCGCGCCGGACGGCCCGACGCCTTCAAGGAGGACATCAACCCGTACATCTCCACCGACCAGTTCTCCTACACGGCCGCCGTGACCGCCATGATCTCCCGCGAGAAGCCCGCGGCGATCATGTACTTCGGCTACTACTACGCCGAGTCGCTGCTCCTCGCGGAGACCGGGAACAGCGTGGGCGCCATCCAGGTGGGGGCCACGGACGCCGATCACCAGCTTCCGTTCTTCTTCGCCGCCTGCGACTACACGCTGATCGGCGAGGAACTGTACGCCGCCGCGGCCTATGTCTCCCGGGAGCCGATCCTGCTGGGGACGCTGCGCGGCCAGGACCTCGGGAAGGGGTTCCTGATCCTCGTGGCGATCGTCGGCGCCCTCTCGGCCACGGCGGTGGCCCTGGGACCGGAGACGTTCGGTCCGCTGCACTATTTCGTGGATTTCTTCAAGACGCCGTTCGCGGGGTGAGTCCGGGATGCTGTTCCTGAAGCGACAACTTCCGCTCTTCCTGACCTTCCTCTTCGGCATGACCGTGATGGTCTGCTACTACGTGCCGAACCGCGCCTCCGACGAGGTCTCCGGCGAGATCCTGAAGTGGCTCGAGGTGATGCTGGCGGTGGCGCTCATCCTCGGGGCCACGGTGCTCGTCGTCGTGCACGGCGAGCAGATTCTGAAGCAGAAGGCCGGCTGGGCCTACAGCCTGATCGTGATCGGGAGCATCCTGGCGGGCGTGGCCCTGGGCCTCTGGGAGAACGGGAAGGAGTACACGGAGGAGGCCGAACTGACCTCATTCGGCTGGTTCTACTTCTACCTGTACATACCGCTCAACGCCACGATGTTCGCCCTGCTCGCCTTCTTCATCGCCTCGGCCGCCTTCCGCGCCTTCCGCGCGCGGACCCTCGCCGCGTTCTGTCTCCTCGCCACGGCGATCATCATCCTCTTCGGCCAGGCGCCGCTGGGGGCGTGGCTCTGGGAGAAGCTCTACCACGCCACGGGCGACAGGATTCCCACGATGGCGGACATCACGGGGTTCATGCAGCAGGTGCTGGTGGTCGCCGGGAAGCGCGGAATTCTGATCGGCGTCAGTCTGGGCGTGATCGCCACCTCGCTCCGGGTCATCATCGGCCTGGAACGCGGCTACCTCGGGGGGGACAAGTGATGCTGGATCGCCTCCTCAAACTCGATCGGCGCTGGATCTTCCTCTGCATCGCCGTCGCCACCGCGCTCCCGCTCATCTTTCCCTTCTCGCTCGTCCGGGTCGAGGTGACCGACCCCACCCGGGGCATCTTCGACACGATCGACACCCTTCCCGCCGGCTCGGTGATCCTCTTCTCGAACGACTACGACCCCGGCTCCGCCGCCGAACTCCGGCCGATGACGCTGGCCATCCTCCGACACGCCTTCCACCGGAAGCAGCGGGTGGTGGTGATGACCCTCTGGCCCGGGGGGCTGGCGCTCACCCAGGACATCCTCCAGCAGATGACGGTCGAGTTTCCCCACCTCAGGAAGAACGAGGACTGGGCCTTCCTGGGCTACAACGCGGGACAGCAGGCGGCGATCGCCAACATGGTGCGGAACCTGACCGAGACCTATCCGAAAGACCGCGACGGGATGGACACCGCGTCGCTGCCGATCCTGGTGAAGGCGGACGGGAGGAAGATCGAGTCGCTCAAGGACTTCGCCTACGTGGTCTCGATCTCCGCCGGCGACCCCGGGCTCGAACAGTGGGTGATCTACGGCCAGGGCGAGTCCGGATGTCTCCTGGGCGGCGGCTCGACGGCCGTCAGCATCACGCAGTACCTCTCGTACTTTCAGGCGAAGCAGATGAACGGCCTCCTCGGCGGGCTTCGGGGCGGGGCCGAATATGAGCGGCTTCTCAAGGATAAATACGGCACGGAAGTGAAGAACGCGGAGGGGAAGGGATCGGTGGGGGTCCAGGTGCTCTCGGTGGACCACTTCCTGATCATCGCGTTCATCCTGTTCTCGAACGTCATCTATTTTGCGTCGAAGCTGCGAACCGCCGCTTCGACCGGAGCGGAGCGATAGAATGGAGCCGCCGCCCCTGAGCGACCTGATCGGCGTGTGGGTGTCGGTGGCCTGCACCCTCTTCCTGCTCAGTTTTCTCTACCGCGACAACCCGCTCTACAAGGTGGGCGAGAACCTGTTCGTCGGGGTCTCGATGGGGTACTATGCGATCCGGTACTATTACGACACGATCCACCCCAAGCTGACGATGGAACTCTGGAACGGGACCGACAGGTGGATGATCGTGCCCGCGATCATGACGGTCCTCCTCTTCATGCGGTTCATCAAGCCTCTGGCCTGGACGAGCCGGTACGCCTACGCCGCCCTGATGGGGATCGTCTCCGGGCTCGCCATTCCCCGGTTCGTGACCTCGAACCTGATGACGCCCATGAGCGCCACCGTCAAGCCGCTGCTGACCGTGAGCGGGGACTCGACCGTCCCGATGTACCCCGCCATCATCATCCTCATCGGCGTGGTCACCGTGCTCACCTACTTCTTCTACTCGATCGAGCACAAGGGGCCGGTCAAGTGGCTGGCGACCGCCGGCATCTACTTCCTCATGGTGTCCTTCGGCACCTCCTTCGGCCTGACGGTCATGGGCCGGGTCTCGCTCCTCATCGGCCGCTGCGACGATCTCATCATGTACGCCGGCGGCCGGTACTTCTACGCCACGCCGATCCTCCTCGCCGGCACGGCGCTGGTCCTCCTCCTGTGGGACCGCCACGACAGCCGAAAGCAGGCCGCGAAGGCCTGAGCCCGCCCGGCCCATTTCGCTTGTTGACCCCCTCCCGGCCTGCTAGAATCAATGGGCTGCGGAGTCGATTCCCGCGCCGCGGAGGCCCGTCTCGATGGTCTGGAAGGCGATCTGCACCGTCCTTGCCCTCATCCCGGGCCTGGGGCACATCGCCATCGGGCGCTGCTTCCGGGGCGTGCTGCTCTTCTTCGGCTTCACCTTCTTCGTGAACGGCTTCATCATCGCCCCGTTCCTCTGGCACGGAGACGGGTTCGGACGGGACATCTCCGTCGCCCTGGCCTGCGCCGGCTCCGTCTACTGGCTCTATGCCACCCTCGACTTCTTCCGCATCGCCTACTGGCGCGGCCTCCAGAGCGTCCGCGACTCGAAGCGGCGGCTCTTTCTCGACGCCCTCACCCACTACCTCCGGAACGATCTCGCCGCCGCCCGGCGCGAACTTCGCAGCATTCTCCGGCTGGACAGCGACGATGCGGACGCCTACTTTCATCTCGCCATGACCTACAAGGCGATGGGGGCCCGCTGGCGGGCCCGCCGCTGCCTCGCCCTCTGCCGGACCAAGGACGCCAACGGAAAGTGGCTGCACCAGATCCGGGAGGAGTTGACCGACCTGAGACGCAGGAAGCGCCGCCCCGCGTCGGGCGTTTCCGGCCACGGGGCGTCAGGTTCCGCCGACCGGTCGTCCTGAGCGCGGGATGCGGGTCGTCGTACCCCTCTCCCGAAGGGAGAGGGGAGTTCCCTTGGGTGTCTCGCCATGTCCGATCATCCCCGTGAGTTCTGCGGCCTCTTCGCCGCCGTCGGCGTCGCCGCCGCCGCGGAAAAGACCTACTTCGGGCTCTATGCCCTTCAGCACCGGGGGCAGGAGTCCGCGGGCATCGCGATCCCGCGCGAGGGCGACATCATCGCCCATCGCGGGATGGGGCTGGTGGGCGACGTCTTCAGCCAGGCCGATCTCGCCCGGCTCGCCTCGAACGTGGCCGTGGGGCACGTCCGATACTCCACCACCGGCTCCTCGAACGTGGCGAACGCCCAGCCGCTCGTGGCGAAGACCGGGAAGGGGCCCCTGGCCCTCGCCCACAACGGGAATCTCGTGAACTCCTCCTCGCTCCGGGCCGAGTACGAGGCGCACGGTTCGATCTTCCAGACCTCCACCGACAGCGAGGTGATCCTCCACCTCCTCGCCCACCGGCCGCAGGACCGGTTCGAAGACGCCCTCGTGGCCACGATGCGGGAGATCCGGGGCGCCTTCTCGCTCCTCCTCCTCACGCCGGACGAGGTGATCGCCATCCGCGACTCGCAGGGGTTCCGGCCGCTCGTCATCGGATCGCTCGGGGACGGGTTCGTCGTCGCCTCCGAGACCTGCGCCTTCGACCTCGTCGGCGCGAAGTACCTGCGGGAGGTCGAGCCGGGCGAGATGGTCTTCCTCGCCCCGGGGCGGCCGCTCCGCTCGACCCGGTTCGTCGCGCCCGCCGAGACGAAGCGCGCCCACTGCATCTTCGAGCACGTCTATTTCTCGCGGCCCGATTCGCGGGTCTTCGGCGACTCGGTCCATGCCGTGCGGCGCCGCTGCGGCGAAATCCTCGCCGAAGAACACCCGGCGCCCGCGGACATCGTGATGCCGATCCCCGACTCCGGCACGTCCGCCGCCCTTGGCTACGCGCGGGCCTCCGGTCTCACCTTCGAGATGGGATTCATCCGGAACCACTACGTCGGCCGCACCTTCATCCAGCCGACACAGGGGACGCGCGCCGCCGATGTGGGAATGAAACTCAATCTCGTCGTCGACGTCGTCCGCGGAAAGCGGGTGGTGATCGTGGACGATTCGATCATCCGGGGGACCACCTCGCGGGCGCACGTGCGGCGCCTCCGGGCCGCCGGGGCGCGGGAGGTCCACATGCGGATCGCCTGTCCGCCGGTGCGGAACCCCTGCCACTACGGGATCGACTTCCCGACGAAGACCGAACTGATCGCGGCCCAGCACGACATTCCGGACATCGCAAAGATTCTCGAGGTGGATTCGCTGGGGTATCTGAGTCTCGACGGGCTGCTGCGCGCCACGTCGTTCGGCGCCGAATCGTACTGCACCGCCTGCTACTCCGGAAAGTACCCCGTCCCGATCGAGGCCGGGCTGGACAAGTTCGTGCTGGAGCGAAGGTAGTGCCCGGTCTCACCTACAAGGACGCCGGGGTCGATCAGGCCGCGAAGGACGCGGCCGTCGACCAGATTCTCGCCCTCATGCGTCGGACGCACGGCCCGCGCGTGATCGATGTCCCCTGGGGCTTCGCCGGCCTCTTCTCCCTCACGGCCAATCAGCCGCTCTTCCGCCAGAACTACCGGAACCCGGTCCTCGTCGCCTGCACCGACGGCGTGGGGACCAAACTCAAGATCGCCTCGGCGGTCGGCCGCCACGACACCGTGGGGATCGATCTCGTCGCGATGAGCGTGAACGACCTCATCGTCACGGGGGGCGAGCCGCTTTTTTTCCTCGACTACATCGCCACGTCGAAGACGGATCGCAAACAGCTTCTGGAGATCGTCCGGGGGATCGTGGCCGGGTGCGAGCAGGCCGGCTGCGCCCTCCTCGGGGGGGAGACGGCGGAGATGCCGGGGATGTATGCCGCCGGGGAGTACGATCTGGCGGGATTCGCGGTGGGAATCGTCGAGAAGTCGCGGATGATCGACGGTCGCACGATCCGCCCCGGCGACGCGGTGATCGGGCTCTCCTCGAGCGGCCTCCACTCGAACGGCTATTCGCTGGCCCGGAAGATCGTCTTCGAGAAGGCCCGGCTGAAGGCGGACGAGCGGGTGGCGGTCCTGGGGGACACGGTGGGCGGGGCGCTGCTCACGCCGACCCGGATCTACGTGAAGAGTGTCCGCGACTGCTGCGCGCACTACCGGGTGAAGCATGCGGTGAAGGGGATGGCGAACATCACCGGGGGGGGGATGATCGAGAACCTCCCGCGCATTCTGCCGGAGGGGTGCGCCGTCGAGATCCGGGAGGGCTCCTGGCCGGTCCCGGCGGTTTTCCCGTGGCTGGAGGAACTGGGGGAGGTCCCGCGGGAGGAGATGTACCGGGTCTTCAACATGGGGATCGGGATGGCGATCGTGGCCGACCCCTACTACGCAAAGGTGATGACGCGCCGCCTGAACCGACGGGGCGAGCGCGCGCAGGTCATCGGGAAGGTGGTGAAGGGGGATCGGACGGTGAGGGTGGTGGGAGAGGGGTAATGCAGGGCCCAGCGAGGAGCTCGGCCGAAAAACACTCCGAATGCGCGCTTGACTCGAGTTCGGAGTTTTCACACGACCCGCGCCGACGGTACGGAGAAGAGCGCGCCAATCCTGAGAGACCGAACGCGTTCCCCACGCAACCCAACGCTCGCTAGTCACTGCTTTCCAGATCGGGCAGGGCAGCCACAAGGATGGAGACGTGGGACTCGAGGCGACGCACCTCTTCTTCCAAACGCAGTCGCTCGGCTACAGTCTTGCTCATGCTCAAGGCAAGACGTGTTTGCTCTAGATGGGTCCGATCTCCTTTCAATGTGTCACGCATTGCGGCAGCCGCCCCGGGGTCATCGAGCAATCGCGTTACGATTTCAAATGCTTCCCGCGATCTTGGGTCCGGTT
The DNA here is from genome assembly GCA_016192525.1 of Planctomycetota bacterium. GTDB lineage: Bacteria > Planctomycetota > MHYJ01 > JACPTZ01 > JACPTZ01 > JACPTZ01. The sequence continues at coordinate 16,777 of JACPTZ010000017.1, read as the reverse complement.
CGGAACTCTGCCAGGCGGCGATACGTTCAGTCCATCCCGGCATTTCTCTCTTCGCGACTCTACAGGCGATTGCAACTCGAAGATCAGGCCTTTCGGGGATGCCGGCGATTTGGTCGACGAGACTTGAAAGTTCAACGTCCTTGGAGCGCGCCAGCGCATCTACAACGATCCCGGCGAGCGCACCCTGGAGGCTCGACGATAGGGACCGCGGCGACCCCGGACTTCCTGAGGCTGGGACGAAGAGTGTCCAGATAGCATCGCGAACCACCGGGTGGAGCGGGCTATCCCGCATTACCGACTCTGCCGCCTTCAGATAGACGCGTTCGGCATGCGAGGGGGGAGGCGATTCCAGGACGGATAGGAGAGCGCTCTTGGCGCTCGATGAGTTGTAGGAAACCAGGGCTTCAGTGGCAACCGCACTCAAGGCCGAAGACCCTCCACCACGGACGGCGCCTAGCAGCACGGGTTCCGCCTCGGGGAACGGCGAGCGGATGAGGCATGCGAAGGCGGTCCTTCGCAAGCCCGGATCACCCGTCTGTGCTGCCGCAAGTACGACGTTCCTCGCCTCTGTCGCCAATGTTCCCGATTTGAAGATCCGACCTGACATGACAGACTTCTCGAACGGTCCCCAACAAGAGACGGCAGCCCTCGGGAGTGTATCAACCTGGATTTCGGCAAACCTGCCGGCCTCATCGCAGGTGATGGTGACTTCGCATCGAAGTCCGAAGAGTGCAGCAAGTCCGACTTGGCTCCGAATAGGGTCAGAAGAACCCGCAAATAGCAAGAGGGCACTCTTGATATCCTGGGAACTTGCTCCACGATGCAAGGTCACTGGGCGATTCGGGGTTCGGCGATGGCTCGGGAGCCTGTGGACTCTCCATGCGTGATGTTGGAGCTTGCTCATGGGAAGTGCCGTCTGTGTCGGGCGATGCGGTCAACCTCGGCCGGCAATCGGTCTTCGTGTCTTTCGGGCGGCCTGCGGCTGGGACACTGGTTTCTCCCTTTCCGAAAAGCCACCACAGCCCACCCGCAAGCAGGCCCAACACGATCACAGCGCTCACCGCAGGTCTAGGAAACCGACGTCCTGTCATTTCGGAAACTGCGCCTTTCCCGCGCCATTGGCATCGATCGAAATATCCAGATCTACCGTGACATTGTGTGCATTGCTCCCCGGACCCGTGCAAGTTCCCACCACTTCAACTCTGATCGTGAGGTGAGCGGAGAAGTCTTGCGCAATGAACGCAACGCCCGGATTCTGCTCGAGATAATTGATGATCGCGTCTGCAATCTCCCTTCGCCCGCAGTCCAACGGGGTCCTGAGCAGCTGGTCGGTGCCTCCTTTGGGGATCTGAGTAGGGGGTTGCTGGGAACATAGGGGGAGAGCTACCTTGCGTTTCTGTCCGTCTGGCATCACGACTTCGATGAGAAACTACACATTCGGTTGAACCTGTACCTGCTCTCCGTCGGAAGTCACCGTCCACCAAGTCTGGACAGACAGGGTTCCCACGGGATCCCCATTTTGGTCCAGTTTCCGCCAATTGTCCGTCTTGGCTAGGACCGAGCGAATCTTCACCTTGATGGAACACCGCTTCTTCCGCTCGAGTTCGGGGGGCTTTGGAGGGCGATCTTGCATGAGCATTCTTCCGTCTCTGAGAGCACGGTCTATCGCGGTCTTCGCCCCCGAACTGGCCTCACCCAGCACAGCCCTCAGTGAACCCGCCAATCGGCGAAGGCTCTCGCGTTCCTCGTTTGGGGCAGCGTCGAGACGGTCTGAGATTTCGGTTCGCGCCAGGCGAGAGTTCTCCTCGATGAGGCGGAATGCGGATGACCTGATATCGAGCATCGATCGCAGCGCATTCGTCCGAATCGCCTGCTTGTCCTTCCGGGACGCAGCGTTGCCAATCTGCTCCAGAGCGCTCGTGGCGACGTCCAACATGCCTGCTTCCGCGACTATGGCGACGTCGGAGAGGGTGCGCGACGCCACCTCGTCGTAGTTCATCAGTTGCTCCCGCGGCGTCTGCGTCGGCGGGCGGGTGATGGCGATCTTGAAGACCCCGCTCCACGTTTGCGTCCCGTCGGTCGTGCCGCCGGTGAAGACGCCCGTTGCGAAATCGCCGGACATCAGCGTGGCCGTGAAGGTGGTCGTGGAATCGTCGGTCGCGATGTGGTCGGAGAGGATGATCGTCGTCCCGTCGGCCGGGTCGACGGCGCCGTTCCCGCTGATCGTCGCGGGCAGGTCGTTGAAGGTGCCCTCCCCGGAATACTCCGGTACGCCGCCCGAGACGGTGAACGAGCCGGTGAAGGTCCTTCCGATCATTGCCGGATCCGAGGCGTTCAACACCGTCATGTCCAGGTCCCACTGGCCCGAGAGATCCACCCCGATGATGACAATTCCGCCGGGTCCCGGCGTTTGCGCCGCCAGGTCCCTCGCGCCCGCCAGCACCGCCGACAGAACGAACAGTCTCCTCCACGCGCGCATGGCCGCCTCCTCTCCTCCGGGAATCCGGGAAGGGATTGAAGACGGCCACGATCATCACACACACACACACGGCAATTGTCAAGCCCGATTTCAGGCTCATCCGGCAAATGCGTACTTTTTCTCGACATGAGGATGTGGACAGGGTTGTTCCATGTGCAGGGCACACAGACCCTCTGGGAGAAGCGCGGTTCATGTCCCCGCACCGAAGTTTTCCAGAGGGTCGCGTTTTCCACCAGCCCAGCCCTTCCGGGCTGGGGACTTGGCGCCAGGATGAGGCCACAGCCCCCTTCAGGGGGCTTCTCCCGGGGCACGGCGCGCGGAGGCCCCCTGAAGGGGGCCGGGAGATGCGGGGCGGACGGGGTTCCCGGGCCTGAAGGCCCGGGCTACGGAAAATGACGATTGACAACGATCAGAGGATCCGGGGTAACTCCAGGGGGAATCCAGCTTGACGCGCGAGTAGCATTATGCTACCTTCGAGGCATGAGCCAGCCCGTGAAACTGGCGGACGACCTCGTGCTGGACGCCCGGCTGGCCGGCGCTTGGCTGAATCGTTCCATCGCCGGTCAGATTGAGTTCTGGGCGCGCCTCGGGTGCGCCCTCGAGCCGCTTCTGGACGGGACTCGGGCCCTCGCCTTGCGGAAGGCCGGGAAGGCGAGACCCCTCGCGGCATGCCTTGAGTCCGTGCGCACTCGCGAGGGCGAGCGAAACCTCGCCGGCTATCTCAAGACGGTTCCCTACCCGCACTACGCCGCCGCCCCGGGCCGCCCCGGGTTGATCGTCCGAACCGAGAAAGGGGGACGGACGACCTTGGGCCGCTTCGTGGGACGCCGCTTCAAGGCTTCCCGGCGGTGAAGAACCCCTCGCTCCTCGATCGCCGTCCGATCATCGTGGCCCTCGCGGGGCCGAACGGCGCTGGGAAGAGCACGTTCTATCACGCCCATCTGGCCTCCGCCGGACTGAGATTCATCAACACGGATACCTTGGCCCGGGAATTGGGCCTCGACCCGTACGGAGCGGCCCGGGCCGCCGACGCGCTCCGCCGGGCCCTCGTCTCGCGCAGGGAGAGTTTTGCCTTCGAGACAGTCTTCTCCGATCCCGCAGGGGAGAAACTGGCGTTCTTGAAAGGCGCGGTCGCGGCCGGATACGAGGTCCTCTTTTGTTTCATCGGTTTGGCCGGACCAGCGATCTCGGAGGAACGGGTGGCGATGCGCGTGTCGCAGGGCGGACACGATGTCCCTTCCGAGAAACTGAGGTCCCGGTATCCTCGGACCCTGCGGAACCTCCGGTCGGCGATCCGGAAACTGCCCCACATCCTGGTCTACGACAACAGCGGTCTCACCCGTCCTTTCCGCTTCGTCGCTGAGTTCGAGGGTGGTCGTCGCGTGGGGCGTTCCGCGCTCCCGCCGTGGCTGGGGAAACTCCTCCATTGAGCCGGGTCGAACCTCACCGATTCGCTTGCCCCGCACGGCAAAAGTCGGGTCCGGGAACGACCGATAATATTTGAAGTACCGAAAAAAAAAGAGTAGCCTCTGTCCGCCGCACCCACGCGGGGGCGTGGGATTCGAAGGTGGTGCCGGCCGCGCCGGCCCTGGTAGGGAGACTCACCATGCGTCACCTCACCCTTCGCGGGGGAGCGGTCGTGCTCACGCTCCTCTCCACCGTCGGCTGCCAGTCCATGGTGCGTCGAGGAGGCGCCCCGCCTCCGCCGCCCCAGCCGGAGCCGCAGATGCCGCCGGCGGCGATGTCCCTCCCGCCCGCGCCGATTCAGGACGACCGGCTGGAGCGCCGCATGACCGAGCTGGAGGACAAGTACCGGACGCTCCGCGAGGACAACGACCGGCTCCTCCGCCAGGTCGGCGCCATCAAGTTGCGCGTGGAGCGGATGGAGTCGAACCAGAAGAGCGGCGAGATCGGCGCGATTCCGTCCAGCGGCGTCGTGGCGTCCCCCTTCGATCCGAAGGCCGGCGCCGACCCCGCCGCGAAGCCGTTCGTCTCCGCGCCCGTCCCGGTTCCCGGCCGCGGGTCGTCCGATCCGTCCGCCCTCGTGGAGGCGCTCCGGAACGAACGGAGCCCCGAGAAGGTCGATGCTCTCCTCCGCCAGGTGTCCACCGCCGGGGTCGACGTGGTTCCCTCCCTCATCCGCGGGCTGGGCGACAACGACTTCGAATTCCGCTCACGGGCCGAGAAGGCCCTGGCCGTGGTCCCGGCCCGGATCTCCCAGTCCTTCCTGCTCGACGAACTCAAGAGGAACCCGGACAGCCGGATCCGCGTGGTCCGCATTCTCGGCCTCCAGGGCGATCCGTCGGCCGTCCCGCACCTCTTCACCTATCTCGGGGACAAGAACAACTCTGAACTCCGGTTCGCCGCGGCGGGGTCGCTCGTCCAGCTCAAGGCGAAGGAGGGGATCCCGATCCTGATTGAGGGATTGAAGAGTTCGGACGCGGTGAAGTGCGCCCTCGCCTTCGACATCCTCCGAAAGGCGACCGGCCAGGAATTCGGGTACAAGTACTACGCGAGCACCTCCGACCGCGAACTCTCGGCCCGGAAGTGGGACGCCTGGTGGAAGGAAAACGGGCCGCGGTTCGAGTTCACGTCGCGGTAGTGATCCGTCAACCCTGATCGTGCGCGTGGTCGGCCGTTGTTGTTTCCCCCTCCCCCCTTCCTCCTTTCTGCGCCGGCCTCCCTCGAAGCGGAGCGGGGGGCGCGGAGATCCGAGTCACGGAGGATCTCGGAATGCCCGAACCCTGGACCCGCCTTTCCTCCCGCCCCGCCTACGCCTGCCGCATCTTCCGCCTCACCGAAGACGATCTCCGCGCCCCCCACGACGGCCGCACCCACACCTTCGTCCGGATGGAAGCGCCGGACTGGATCAACGTCATCGCCCTCACGCCGGACCGCCGGCAGGTGGTTCTGATCGAGCAGTACCGGCACGGCACCGGCCGCGTCACGCTCGAGATCCCCGGCGGACAGGTCGATCCGGGGGAGCCGCCGCTCGCCGCGGCCCGTCGCGAACTCCAGGAGGAAACCGGATACACCGCCCCGGAGTGGCACGAGATCGGACGCGTGAACCCGAATCCGGCGATCCAGGGAAACTCGTGCATCACCTGGCTGGCCCTCGGCGCGGCCCTCACCGGCGCGCCCGATCCGGACGAGGCCGAAGATCTCGCCGTTCGACTCTCGCCCCTCTCCACCATCCCCGCCATGCTGGCGCGGGGCGAAATCGCGCACGCCCTCGTCCACAACGCCTTCTTCTGGCTGGCGCAGAAGCGGCCGGACCTGTGGCCGGTGAGTCCGGGGGACTGATCCGTCCTCACTCGTCATTCGGCCCTTCGCTCCATGACCCCCCTCGACTGGACCGTCCTCCTCGTCTACTTCGCCCTCCTCCTCGGCATCGGCCTCCTGCCGAGCCGCAAGGCCTCCGCCGGCGCCGAGGACTACTTCGTCTCCGGCCGGACCCTCCCGTGGTGGATGGCGGGCACCTCGCTCATCGCCGCATCGTTCGCCTCGGACACGCCGCTCCTGGTGAGCGGGCTCGTGCGCTCGAAAGGGCTCTGGGGAAACTGGCTCTGGTGGGGATTCGGCATCAGCGCCGTCCTGACGGTCTTTCTCTTCGCCCCGCTCTGGCGGTCCGCGCGGGTCGTGACGGACGTCGAGCTGACGGAACTCCGGTACTCCGGCGACGGCGCGGCGGTGCTGCGCGGGGTCAAGTCGTTCTACTGGGGGGTGCTGTTCAACTGCTTCACGGCGGGGGCCTGGGCCGTGACCGGTCTGGTCAAGGTGACCGCCGCCCTCACGGGGCTGGGCAAGACCGACTCGATCCTCCTCTGCGCGGGGGTGGTGGCATGGCATGCCGTCGACGCCGCGGGCGGGCTGGACGCCGTCACGGCCACCCTTCCGGCGGGGCACCTCCAGATCCTGCCGCTCGAGGGGATCGGCTTTGAATATTGTCTCCCCTTTCTCGCGATCCAGTGGTGGGCGTGGAAGAACACCGACGGCAGCGGTGTGATGGTTCAGCGGTGGGCCTCCTGCCGCGACGAGCGGCACGCCATGGGCGCCACCCTGTGGTACGCCGTCGTCCACTACGGGCTCCGTTGCTGGCCCTGGGTGCTGGTGGGGCTGGCCTCGATCGTGCTCGTGCCCGCCTCCGACCTTCCGCGGCTGGCGAACGGTTCCCCCGACCACGAAGCGGCCTACCCGATCGTCATGGCGCGCGTGATCCCGGCCGGGCTTCGGGGCGCGGTTGTCGCCTGGTTCTTCGCCGAGTTCATGTCGTCGATCGCCCAGTCGATGAACTGGGGCGGCTCGCTCCTCGTGAATGACTACTATCGGCGGTTCCTGCGACCGGAGGCCTCGGCGGGGCACTACGTCAATGCCGGACGGGTGGCCTCAATGCTGGTGATGGGGGGGGCGGTGGCCACGGCGTTCCTGACGGAGAGCATCGCGAAGGCCTTTGAATACGTGATCACCGGCACCGCGGCGATCGGAGTGGTGGCGATCCTGCGCTGGCTCTGGTGGAGAGTCAACGCGTGGGCCGAGATCTCGGCGATGATCCTCTCGCCGCTCATGACTTTCGTCCTGCGCGACCCGATTCTCTGGTACTACGAGTGGCCTGCCACCCCGATGTGGAGGAGTCCTCGTGGTGGTGGCGGGGGGGGTGCTCCCCGCGATCCTGATCGCCCTGGCCACCCCCGCCGACGACCGCGAACATCTCAAGGCCTTCTACCGTCGCGTGCGTCCGCCCGGACCCGGGTGGGGGCCGATCGCGAAGGAGTGTCCCGGGGTGCGGCCGGCGATCTCGCTCGGTCGCGTGGGGTTGTGCTGGCTTCTCGGGCTGGGACTCGTCTACGGGACGATGTGGGGCGTGGGGGCGAGTCTCTTCGGTCAACAGCCGGCGGGCGTGATCGGCGCGGTCGTGGCGATGATCGGCGGCGGCGGCCTTTGGTGGTTGTGGCGGCGGAGGGACGACCCGGGAGTTGTGCGCGATCCAGTCCCGGCAGGTTGATCATACCCGGGATGGGTCCATACCCTTGCAGACTTCCGGCAGGCAGGGCGAAGGATCACCCGTACCGGAGCGATCTTGGCGCATGAACTGGCGATCCTTCGCGTCCGCCTGCGGCGGACGCTCAGGATGACAATTCGGCAATCTCGTACCCGCCCCCTACTTCGGCGGTTGAGTCGTGCCGCCCGGCTCCGGCGCCGCCGGGGCGTTCTGCGGGTTGATCGAATCGAAATAGTCGATCACGTACCGGCGATACCCGGCGGGAATGTCATCCTTCGAGAAGGCGTCGGTCGCCTCCTGCTTCGCCGACTGGACCACGTCGACGTACTCCGTCATCACCTCGCCCTTCTTCGGCAGCCCCTTGACGAACTTGCCGCCGAGAATTTCGCCCTTGCCGATCTGCCCCTTGACCTTCGACTTGTCGAACGCGATGTCGTCCGGCGTCTCCGGGACCTTGCCGCCGGCCGCCTGACCCATGCTGGGTCCCGGCCCGCCGCCCAGCCCCACCGGATGGATGCTGCACCCCGTGCAGCCTGCGCCGCCGCTTCAGCCACCGCCTGCGCGTCGGCACGCGACGCCGTATTCCCCTCAGGTGTCTCCGTCATCCGCCCCCTCCCCGCCTCCGCTCCCCTTCCCTTGCCCCTTTCCTTGTTCCGCCCCCTGCCCCTTCCCCGCCCCCTGCGTTCCGGCCGTCTTCTTCCCTCCCTTTGAACCGGCCTTCTGGCCGGCCTGCTGCCCTCCCTGCTTCTTGCCGCCGGCCTGGTCGCCGGGCTTCTTCCCCCCCCGCGGCCCGCCGGCCTGATCGCCCTGTTGTCCGTCCTGCCCCTGTTCACCGCCGGCTTGTTCACCCGGTTGACCGTTTTCTCCCTGATCACCCTGATCACCTTGTTCGCCCACCTGAGCCTCCTCGCCTCCGTCTTCGCCCTGTTCCCCTTCCCCCCGCTCCTCCTCCTCGGCCGTCAGGTCTTCTTCCTCCTCGGGGCGCTCCTCGGTCAGGGCCTCCCAATCATCGCTCTCCTGATCGGCGTCTCCGCCCTCGGGCGACGTCAGACCGTCCTGGCCCTTCCGGAACGGCTCCAGATTGCGGCCGCACTTCTTGCAGACATGTTCGCCGGGATGGGTCAGCTCGAACTTCAGATCCTCGAGGCTGATCTCCTGCATGTCCAGCATGTCGTATTCGTTCAGGTCGGCTTCGAGCTGCTGCATGTCGTTCTGCAGCGATTTCAGCGCCTTCGCCAGCTTCTCGTAGTCCTTCTCGCCGAGTTCGTTCATCGCCTTCTGGAGTTTCTCGGCCAGCTTCGAGAGGTTCGGGTTGTCCTTCATCCGCTGCCCGAGCTTTTCCAGCATCCGCCGGAGGTTCTCCTTCTGGGTCTCGGACAGGTTGCCGTCCTTGAGGTCCTTCTGGATCTGCTCCAGCATCTTCGCGGCCTCGCCGAAGGCCCCCTGAGAGAGTTTCTTCTCCATCCCCTCCAGACCCTGCTTGTCCGGGCCGAACATGTCCTGGAGGTCCTTGGCCATGTCGATCTTCGGCCCGAGCTCGGTCCGGCGCTGCTTGATCTCGTCGGTGAGCGAGGTCAGTTTGGCGAGCGCGTCCTTCTGCGGGAGACCCTTCTCGAACTCCTCCGAGAGGCGCTCCATCTCCTGGGCGAGCTTCTGCGGGGTCTTGAGTTCCTCCGCCTTCGCCGCCTTGGCGAACTCCTCCGACATCTTCTTCAGCCGCTCGGCCTTCTTCTGGACCTGGGCGATCTCCTGCCGGAGTTCCTCCTTTTCCGCGGCGCGGCCGAACAGGTCCCACTGCGGACAGAAGAGGAAGACCGCGAGGCAGGCCAGGAGGGGAAGCGGGGCCCACTTCGCCTCCCACGGGGCGCGGAAGCGGGCGGCGGCGGTGAGGGGGAGCCGTTCGGCCCAGCGCTGGGCGTCGTGGACGAGCGCCTGTTCCATCGGGGTCCGGGCGGTGTCGAGGGCGAGGGCGCTGGAGAGGCGCTCCTGGACGTTCAGCTGTTCATCTGCGGCGATGGCGGCGCGGAGGAGCGAGGCGCGGCGGCCCCAGGCGAGGATGGGTCCCACGAGGAGCGGGACGGCGATGACGAACGGGATGAGGACGCGGAGGTCGTAGTCGAGGTAGACGAGCCGGTCGACGAGGGCCAGGATGGTGAGCCCGAGCAGGGCGTAGAAGAGCCCGCGCAGGGCCCACGAGGCGGCGGCGAAGAGGAGCATCCTCCGCTGCACCTCCCGGACCCGGGTCCGGATTCCGGCGAGGATACCTTCCATGGCGGCGCCTTTCTGGTCGCAACAAGGGGGCGATCCGGCCTTCCCTGATCCCGGATACCCCCCACTCCTTCCGCTTATTCCCTTAGACGGCGCAGGGGGGAAAAGGTTCAAATCTCTCCTGAAATCATAGCCCCCCGGGAGTCGGAAGTCAAGGCGGGCCTCGCGCCGGAATTCATCTCCCCCAATTCTTCTTTTCTTTCCCCTCTGAAATCCGTCTAATTCGCGTCATTGGCGCAAATCGTGGTTCTCCCCCTTCTCCCCCTTCGCGCCCTTCGCGGTCCCTTCCCGAGGAGTGCCCATGCCCGCCGCCCCGTCGACCGTCTCCCGCCCCTACCGCATCTCCGTGATCGGCGCCTCGAAGTGCACGGGTCCGGAGGCGACACGGGCGGAGGCGGTGGGACGCGAGATTGCGCGTCGAGGCGGGGTCCTCATCTGCGGCGGACTCACGGGGGTGATGGCCTCGGCCTGCAAGGGGGCTCAGGAGGCGGGCGGGATCACGATCGGGATTCTGCCCGGTCCCGAGCCGATGCCGGCGAACCCGTACGTGACCATCCCGCTCCCGACCGGGCTGGGATACGCCCGAAACGTCTGCGTGGTCTACGGCGGCGAGGCGGTGATCGCCATTGCGGGCGGGGTGGGGACCCTCTCCGAGATCGCTTACGCCTTCCAGGCCGGGCTGACCGTGGTCGGACTCGGGACGTGGGAGATCGACAAGCGCCGGATGCAGTATGGCACGATGGTCAAGGCCCGCACCCCGGCGGAGGCGGTGGAGAAGGCCTTCGCCGCGGCCCAGGCACGGAGGAGGTACTGTTGACCCCGGACGCTCCCCCCCCGCTGTCCGGGCCGGACGATCTTCCCATCGCCCGCTTCGCTCCCGCCCCTCCGAGGCCCCCGGCGGAATCCGTCGCTCCCGCGACCCCGCCCTCGCCCCCATCCGCCATCCCCTGGTATCACCACACCTGGCTCCTCTTCCTCGTCCTCTTCGGCGCGACGGCCGCCTGCGGCCTCCCCTGGCTCTGGAAGACGCCGAACCTCTCGCGCGGATGGAAGTGGTTCTGGACGGTCGTTGTCTCGCTCTACACGCTTGTCTGGCTCGCCGCGTTCGCCTGGGTGATGCTCTGGTGCTGGCGGCAGTTTCAGACGCTGCCGGGGCTCCACTAGCGGCCCGCCGGGCGTTTTTCCTTGCCCTTCGGCTCCTCCGGCACTACGATTCCCCGTCTTGGCCGTATCAGTTTTCGTCGCCTGACCCCGGTCCCGCCCTCTTCGCCTGGAAGGAGACCCTCATGTCCCCCACCCGCGCCACCCTTCGCGCCGCCGCGTTCGCGAGTCTGATTCTCGCGCTCACGACAATGTCCGCGTCCCTCACCGCCGCCGACAAAGCCACGGACTCCTCGAAGCTCCCCGGCGCGGTCAAGATCGACGAATACAACGACCAGTCCACCGGGAAGGAGTCTCCCGTCGGCGGCGGATCGCTCACGATCCGCTACGAGTCCGAGCCGAAGATCCTCAACGAGATCCTCGATAACTCGTCCGTCACGCAGTACATCATGTCGTATGTCTCGGGCACGATGATCACCCGAAACGCCGAGTCGTTCCTGATGGAGCCGTGGGTGGCGGAGAAGTGGGAGATGGAGGACCGTCTCGTCCGGAAGGACAAGACGGAGGTGCGCGGGAAGGTGACGGAGACGGCGGAGGGCTTCTCGGTCAAACCGTACGACGGCGAGGCGGTCGCCGTGAAGAAGGAGGACGCCCAGGAGGTCCTGCGCGGGACCATCATGACCTTCTTCCTCCGCAAGAACGTCAAGTGGCACGACGGGAAGCCGCTCACGGCGCGCGACGTGGAATTCGCCTTCAAGGTCATCAAGTCCCCCTTCCTCGAACAGCCTCACATCACGAACTACTACGCCGACCTGCGGTCGTGCGAGGTGCTGGACGACTACACGGTCCGCATCACGAATGAGAAGCAGTACTTCCTCGCCATCGAGATGGCCGGGAGCGGCTTCTACCTCCTTCCCCGCCACGTCTTCGACCCGGAGGGCAAACTCACGGGCGATCCGACCGAGGAGTTCATGAAGGCGTTCCGGGAGCATCCGACGCACATGAGGCCGATCGGCTTCGGGCCCTACATGGTGGACTCATGGGACAAGGGATCCAAGGTCACTCTGGTGCGCAACCCGAACTTCTTCTGGCCCGAGAAGGCCGCCCGGATCGAGAAGGTGGTCTTCCGGTTCATCACCGATGACGTCGCCTCGCTGCAGGCCCTCAAAAACGGTGAGATCGACTTCATCCCCCGCATGACCACTCCCCAGTTCTACGAGCAGACCAACGACGAGGAGTTCCTGAAGAAGTTCGCCAAGGGGAAGATCTACTACCCGAACTACGGGTACATCGGATGGAACATGCGGAAGAGTCCGTTCGATGACAAAGCGGTGCGACAGGCGATGAACTACTGTCTGCTCGACCGCGAGGACTTCCTGAAGAAGGTCTATCACGGCGACGGAGTCATCGTCACCGGCCCGCAGTATTACTATGGAGAGGCGTACGACCGGAGCATCACGTCCCCCGCGTACGACCCCAAGAAGGCGGACGAAATGCTGATGGAGGCCGGCTGGTTCGACCACGACGGGGACGGCCTCCGGGACAAGGACGGCGTCCCCTTCAAGTTCGAACTCCTCAAGTACTCCGCGGCCGCCGATCATCCCTCGAACCAGATGTCGGCGGTGATGGTCGAGAACATGAAGCGGATGGGGATCGAGATGACGGTCCGGCAGCTCGAGTGGCCGACCTACATCTCCAACATCGAGAAGCTGAATTTCGACGCCTGCATGCTGGGCTGGACGATGAGCATCGAGTCGGACTCCTACCAGTCGTGGCACTCGTCCCAGACCGGGGAGCAGGGTTCCAATCACGTGGGATTCGTGAACGCCCGCGGAGACGAGCTCATCATGGCGTCGCGTCCCGAGTTGGACGACGCCCGGCGTCATCAGCTGGCCTACGATCTCCAGAAACTGATCTACGACGAGCAGCCCTACTTCTTCCTCTACTGCCGCCCCGACTACTGCGCCTACCGGAAGAACTACCGCGGCGTAAAGCTCTACCGGCTCCGCCCCGGATACGATCTCACCGAGTGGTTCATTCCGAAGGAACTTCAGCAGTAGATGCGCAGCTACATCCTGAAGCGACTCCTTCTGATCCCGATCAATCTGCTCGGGATCACCTTCATCGCGTTCGGCGTCATGCGCCTGGCTCCGGGCGATCCCGCAGCCGTGATCGTCGGCAGCGGGGTCAGCGGGCAGATGGGCGGAAAGACCCCGACCCGCGAGGCCCTCGAGAAGTGGCGGCGGGACCACCTCCTCGACCGCCCGGTCCCCGTCCAGTACGTACACTGGCTCGGGAAGCTCTGCCGGGGCGACCTCGACGATTCCTACTTCTTCAAGCGACCGGTCCTGGACGTCATCCTGGAGCGCGTCCTGGTGACGATCTGCATCAACGTGGTCGTCTTCATCCTCATCTACCTGATGGCGATTCCGATCGGGATCTACTCCGCGTGGCGACCCTACACCGTGGCGGACCACACCCTCACCGTGACGCTGTTCGTGCTGTACTCGATGCCGTCGTTCTGGACGGCGACGATGCTCCTCCTCGGCGTGTGCCGCGAACCGGCCCCCAGTCTGATGTGGCTGGGCTTCCTCTTCCTGCCCTACCTGCTGATCGCCATCTACGCGATGGATGCCGCGCCGACCCGGGGATGGAAGACGGGGTCCTTCCTCGTCGTGGGCGTCCTGCTCCCGGCGATCTTCGTGTCGCTTCTGGTCCTGCTCTGCTGGGCCGGACAGCAGGCGATGCCGGACCGGCCGGTTCAGTTGAGATTCCCGATCGGCGCCTCCGAAAGCCATGAAATCGATGCCCTCTCCACGATCGTGATGATCCTGCACCGGGGGTGGCACTACACGCTGCCGGTGTTCTGCCTCGTCTACGGCGGATTCGCCTTCCTCTCCCGGCAGATGCGGGCGGGGATGATGGAGTGCGTGAGACAGGACTACATCCGCACGGCGAGGGCGAAGGGGCTTCCGGAGTCGCGCGTCATCCTCAAGCACGCCCTCCGGAACTCGCTCATCCCGATCATCACCCTCCTGGGGACCCTGCTCCCGGCCCTGCTGGGCGGCAGCGTCATCATCGAGGCCATCTTCGGAATCCGCGGCATGGGACTTCTCATCTACGAAGCGATCATCAATCGCGATTATCCGATCGTGACGGCGGAGGTGTTCGTGGCGGCGGTCCTCACGCTCGTGGGGCTGCTGATTTCGGACCTCCTCTATGTCCTGGTGAATCCAACGATCTCCTATGACAAGGCGGCCTCGTAGCCGCCGGACCCGCCCATGCCCTCCGCGACCGCCCCTGTCTCCGCCCCCGCCCGTGTCCCGCTGGACGAAGGAAAGTCGTACGGCGACATCGTCCGCGGGCAATTCCGGAAGAACAAGGTGGCCGTCGTGTGCCTCTGGATCGTGCTGATCCTCTTCCTGAGCGCCATCTTCACGCCGTTCCTCGCGAACGACAAACCGCTCTATCTCCGGGCGACGTTTCCGGGCCTCTATGCGAAGATGTTCCGGGAGTGGAAGTTCGGAGCGCACACGGAACTGGTGGGCCTTCCGAAGGGCCTGCAGGCCGCGCGGCAGAAGTGGGAGAAGGGAGAGGCCAACCTCAAGGAATTCAAGGCGGAACTGAAACCGGAGGACTGGCACGTCATCGGGCTGGGAATCGAGGGATGCCAGAGGACGATCCTGGAGCGCAACCCCTCCGAGTTCAAGTGGAAGACCGGACTGGTGACCGTGAAGGAGGTCCTGGCGGCGGTGGCGGCCGACGACGACGATGCCCTCGCGGTGCGGGAGAAGGCGCTCGGAGAGGATTCGTCCAAGGCGCTCGCCCCGATCCGGGAGAAGGTGAAGGCCGCGCGCGACGCGGGAAGCGACGCGGAGGTGAAGAGCCTGCTCTCGGGAATGGTCGCCTCGGACGTGAGAGAGATCAACGCCCGGATCGAACGCCTCCGGATCGGCCTCTCGGAACTCTACTCGAAGCGAAAGGCCGCCGCGCTGGAGGCGATCGCCCTCAAGCTCGACTTCCTCGCCGAGCAGGTTCCGGCCGATGTCGCCGCGACCGCGCGTGAGGCGGTACGGGAGTACCGAACCCTCACGGCAAACGATGAGGAGTTCTTTTCGGAGAAGCCCGAAGCCGCCGAATCGCTCAAGGGGCGTCTGAATGCCCTGAAGGACAGGACGGCCGCCGCCCTCGACGTGAAACCTGAGGCCCTTCTTCCGGTCACGCGATGGCCTCTGCTTCGGAGCCTCCATGGGTGGGACGTTTTCTTCCTCACCCTCACGCTGACGGCCCTCGTCCTCGTGCCGACCGCGGGCCTCCTCCTCAAACTGGACCTCAGGCCGCGACAGAGCCGCTTCCGGATCCGCTCCGCGCTCCTCCTCGTGCCTCCGTGCCTTGCGGGCGCCCTGTGGGCCCTCCGTCCCGCGCACACCGACATCGTAAACTACAAGGCGGGGCTCGTTCCGGACGCGGATGGAAGGACGGCCATTCAGGCGGAGAAGGTGATCCTCCCGCCCGTCTTCTACGGCATGAACGAGGACCACCTCGCGGACAAGTTCCGCGGACCCTGCTGGAGGGAGTCCAAAGAGGAGAATCTCCCCGTCCCGCGGACCCGCAACGTCTACTGGCTGGGCACGGACGAGAATGGACGCGATCTCCTGACGCGTCTCCTGTGGGGGGGACGCATCTCGCTCACGGTGGGGTTCGTCGCCGTCGGAATCTACACGGTGATCGGAATCGTGCTGGGCTCGCTGGCGGGGTATTACCGGGGCGCGACGGACATGGCGATCTCCCGCGTCATCGAGTGGGTGATCTGCGTCCCGACGTTCTTCCTCGTCCTGGCCGTGGTCGCCCTGCTCCCCCCGAGCATCTACAACATCATGATCGTGATCGGCCTCACGGGATGGACCGTGGAGGCGAGGCTCGTCCGCGGCGAGTTCCTGCGTCTCGGAAACCAGGATTTCGTCATCGCGGCGCGGGCGCTCGGCGTCCCCGCCTGGCGAATCATCTTCCGCCACATCCTGCCGAACGCCCTGGCGCCGGTCATGGTGGCGGCCTCGTTTGGAGTCGCCGGGGCCATTCTCACCGAGTCCGGTCTCTCCTTCCTCGGTCTCGGCGTCCCCATTCCCGACACCTCCTGGGGAAGCGTGCTGAGCACGGCACGCGCCAACCCGGATTACTGGTGGATGATCACCTTTCCCGGGTTCCTGATCTTCCTGACCGTTGCGGCGTACAACCTCGTCGGCGAAGCGATGAGAGACGCCATCGATCCGAGGCTGAAGATATGACCGTTCCGACGGCCGAGTTGCCGATCGTCGAACTCTCCAACGTCCGGACCTACTTCCACTCGGACGAAGGGGTGGCCCGGGCCGTCGACGGCGTCTCGTACGCCATTTACCCCGGCAAGACTCTCGGCCTCGTGGGCGAAAGCGGGTCCGGAAAGAGCGTCTCCGCTCTCTCGATCCTCCAGCTCATCCAGAAGCCGCAGGGAATGATCATGGAAGGCTCCCGGATCCTCTTCGAGGGCGAGGATCTCCTCACCTGGCCGGAGTCCAGGGTGCGGACGATCCGGGGGCCCCGGATCTCGATGATCTTCCAGGAGCCGATGACCTCTCTGAATCCGGTCTTCACGGTCGGAAACCAGATCATGGAGGCGATCATCCTCCACGAAAAGGTCGGCAAGAGCGAGGCCCGACGGCGGGCGATCGACCTCCTTGCGGCGGTCCGCATCCCCGCCCCCGAAATCCGGGTCGACGAGTACCCCCACCAGCTCTCCGGCGGAATGCGACAGCGCGTGATGATCGCCATGGCCCTCGCCTGCAAACCGAGACTGCTCATCGCGGACGAGCCGTCGACCGCGCTCGACGTCACCATCCAGGCCCAGATCCTCGAGCTCCTGCGCGACCTCCAGCGCGAGTTCGGAATGTCCATCC
>JACPTZ010000108.1 GCA_016192525.1 Planctomycetota bacterium | reverse complement strand
CGACACCAGCGTACTTCCGAGGAAGTAGATCGCCACCACGATGAGGATGAACCCGAAGGTCATCACCAGCCACGTGGCCAGGAAGCGGTACTGGAATTCCTTGTCGATGATGTAGATGTGGCGGCGCTGGAGCGGGGACGGCGGTTCCATGGATGACTCCTTGCTTCGTTCCTCACCGGGCCAGGGCAGGGGCGGACGAGCGATCCGTCATCAGGTCGACAAAGGCCTGGAAGAGCGGAAGCGAGTCGTGCGGACCCGCCGAGGCCTCCGGGTGGTACTGGACCGAGAACACGGGAAGCGACCGGTGGCGCATCCCCTCCACCGTCCCGTCGTTCAGATTCAGGTGCGTGACCTCGAGGCCGGTCGACGCGAGGCTGTCGGCGTCGACGGCGAAACCGTGATTCTGGACGGTGATGGCCACCCGGCCGGTGGTCTCCTCCCGGACGGGGTGGTTCGCCCCGTGGTGGCCGAACTTGAGCTTGTACGTCTTTCCCCCCAGCGCGTGCGCCAGGATCTGGTGCCCGAGGCAGATGCCGAAGATCGGGACCTTTCCGAGGAGTCCCTTCGCGCAGCGGATGGCGTAGGTGACGGCCGCCGGGTCGCCGGGACCGTTGGAGAGAAAGACGCCGTCGGGGCGGGTGGCCAGAACCTCCTCGGCCGTGCTCGTGGCCGGGAGGACCGTCACGGAACTCCCGGACGACGCCACGAGGTATCTGAGGATCGACTGCTTGGCGCCGTAGTCGAGGGCGGTGACGCGGAGCGGCCGGGGCGGGGGGGGGAGATCGACGCGGAAGGCGGTCGTCCAGCCCTCGGTCCACTGCATCGGCCGGGGAACGGTGACCTCGGGGACGAGATCGCGCCCCGCCATCTTCGGGGCCCGGCGCGCCTTGGCCACCAGGCTGCGATCGTCGAGGTCGTTGGAGGAGAGGACCCCCATCAGCGAGCCGGTTTCGCGCAGGCGCCGGGTGAGGGCGCGCGTGTCGATTCCCTCGATGCCAGGCACTCCCGCCTCCTCGAGCCACGGGGCGAGATCGCGGGTGGAGCGGAAGTTGCTGACGCGCCGCGAGCACTCCCTCACGATGAACCCTTCCACCTGCGGGCGGGGGGATTCAAAGTCCTCCGGGGTGACGCCGGTGTTGCCGATCAGCGGATACGTCATGGCCACCAGCTGACCCCGGTAGGAGGGATCGGTGAGGACCTCGACGTACCCGGTCATGGAAGTGTTGAAGACGACCTCACCGGCCCGCTCGACGCGGGCGCCGAAAGCCTGGCCGGTGAACACCGTTCCGTCTTCAAGGACGAGTTTGGCGACCGCCATGGTCCCTTCCCGCGGGCCGGGGGCAAACGCGCGATTATAGTGGAGGGGGACGCTCAGGCAAGCATTATCAGGGTCACTTGGGCCCGTCTGAACCGCCCTGCTCCACGCCGGCGCCGCCCCCTTCCCCCTCCGCCGGCTTCGCCCCCTCGCCCTCCTTCGGCTTGTCTCCTCCACCCTCCGGGGGCTTCTCCCCCTCGCCCTCCTTTGGCTTGTCTCCTTCCCCCGCCGCCGGCTTGTCGCCCTCCCCCTCCTTCGGCTTGTCCCCCTCGCCCTCGCCCGCCTTGTCGTCGTCCGGCGGCTTGAGTCCGGTCGTGTCCGCCCCGTCCGGATTCTCCGGGGGAGGAGCATCCGGTCCCTCGGGAAGGGTGAAGGTGTTCTTCGCCTTCTTCCACCACGACTTCCATTCCGACCAGGGGCGTTCCCTCTCGCCGGTGAGCGTGGAGAGCACCGTGCCGAAGTCGGCGTTCACGGCCTCCCTGAAGTCGGCCGTTTCACGCGGAGTCTTGTCGGTGGGTCGCGAGTCCGGATCGGCCTTCTGCCATACGTCGATCAGGGCGTCTACGGCCCGCTTGTCGTGGATCTTTCCGAGCGCCTCGACGCAGGCCTGGACGATCGGGAGATCGGCCGCCCGCGCCTTTGAAAGCCGGCTGGAGAGCTCCGAGTTGAGCACGGCGATCGAGGAGGGGTCCCCGACGGCGCCCATCGCCGCATAAAGAGCGACCAGAACGTTCGTCATCTTGGCGTTGGGTTTCACGGCGGCCGCGAGCAATCTCGCCGCCTCCGGCCGGTGGTTCATGCGCCCCATCGCCCCGGCGCCGGCGATCCGCAGGGCCTCCCCGCCCTGGGTCAGGGTGATCCCGAGCGCCCTCACGATGAGCGGGTGATTCAGGGTGGAGACGGACTCGATCGCCTTGAGGCGGGTCGGCTCGTGTGTGTTTCTCCAGGCGGCCTCGAACTCGGAGACCAGGCGCCTGGCCGTTTTCTCATTGGCCTTGTCGGCATCGGCCCAGGCCTGGGCGTCGAAGGGGACGGCGCGAGCCGTGGGTCCGGCCGGAAGGAGGGCGGCGAGGACAAGGAGGAAGGAAAGCGGACGGGGGCGCATCGGAGACTCCTGTGGGGAGACGAAGGCGGAGGTCCGATACGGTACCAGACTCGAGCCCGCGGATCAAGCGACGCTCATCTCAACCGTCGCTCCACCTCGGGCGGGATGTTGAAGTCGACGCCTTCGCCGTAGTCGGAAACGTCGATCCGGACGTCGTAGACGCGAACGACCACTCCGCCCGGCTTCGGCGGCGCCTCGCCGGGGCGCCCGGAGGAAATCCCTCCAATCCCGGGGTTCGGACTGTCGCCTTGGCCCTCCGAGTCTCCCGACTCCGGGGGGAGGAGAAAGGTCATCGTGACCTGAAGCGCGATCTTGTAGACCAGCCCTTCGTCGTCGATCCACAGACCGGCCTGGGCGCCGGACTGTTGACCGGAAATGGCCTCGCGACCGTTCTCACTGAGAAACCGCGTACTCAGGGCCTGGATCGACTCACCGGACAGGCTGAGGCTGAAGTGGTGGCAGACATGCCCGGCGATCTTCTCGGTCGCACTGCTGACCGCCGCCTGCTCGGTGCAGTTCCAGATCAGGTTGTAGACCTCGGGAGGGGTGATCACCAGGGACGCGAGGGTTGGACTCGGCAGACGCTCGAACTCCACCCAGCCCATCTTGTCGTCCACGCGAATCACGCCGGATCCGAAGCTCTTGTAGGCGGCGAGGTCCTCCCGTGGATTCATCTCCGGGACACGCAACGAGAACTGGGTGACGGAGGAGGCGCGAACGATGCCGGTGAAGTCGATCTTCTCCCGGGTTCCCCCCGCTCCGGTCACGGTCAATCCAAAGGATCCCTTCACGTGGTAGCCGGACTGCACCTCGACCTTCTCCTTGGAGTGCGTGAGGAATTCGGCGACTCGTCGGGTCTCGCGTTCGGCCGGGGTCTCCTTGTCGTCGGCCCGCAAGGGGCGGGGCCCCCCCGGGAAGACCGCCAGAAGAAGCGCTGCGGTCGCCGCCATCATGGCCGGTCTGATCGACATCCCCTACTCCATGTGCATCGCGAACCAGGTGTTCAGATACTGCCAGGCGGCGACCCGCTCCGGCGGACCTTCATAGATCACGGCGACGACCACGGTGTTCTTCTGCATGGCGAAGGCCATTCTCCCGGGAGGATGATCGAGCTGCGTGGCCAGCCGGTCCCGCTCCGTGAGGGCGATCTCCCGCGTTTCGTATTCGAGGCCGAGGACGCGCAGCCGGGCCGGCGGCGCCTTGGGATCCGTCGGGGCCGGCGATTCGACGAGCGAGGCGAGATAACAGGCCCGGACCGAATCGACGGGGATTCCCGGGTAGGTGAGGGCCGCCAGGTCCTTCACCCGGCGCAGCTCGGGTTCCGGAAAGAGATGAGGCATCTCGGTCGAGAGGGTCGCCAGGGCCTCCGGGACCGGGGCCCAGTCGAAGGCCCGCAAGGGTTCCCCCTCCTCGGACTTCTTCATCTCCTCGATCTTCTCGCGGCTCAGAGCGGCGTCCTTGAGGGCGTAGGTCGCGGGCAGGAGTCCCACTCCTTCCCGGATGAGGCGCAGGTCGCGTCGAATCCCCCTCAGGACCGCCTCCTCGGGGGGGAGCATCGGTACCCCTTCGCAGCTCCGCTTGATCTCGAACAGCCACTCCGGAAGAATCACGCGGTACTTCTTGCAGAGGGGGACCAGTTCGTAGAAGCAGACGATGTCCATCAGTCCGAACAGGGCGGGGGTCGTGAAGATCGTCTCCTGCGGGTAATAGTGGGCGAAGACCCCGTCCAGATACTCCTGGTGCTCCTGTTTGCACGCGAGAACACGGACGCGGAAATCCTCCGACCACGCGTTGAAGGCCGCTCCGTCGATCTTTCCGGAACCGGAAGAAGCGAACTTCTTCCCGGCTTTCATGGCCGCGCTCGTGTCGAGGAGTTCCTGGAGACTTGCTTCAAAGGCGTCGAGCACCTTCTTGAAGTGCGCCTGGACGTCGGACCGGTCCAATGCCGCTCGTCCCCCGGAAGAAGGGCTCAACGGAGAGATCCTGGACGGTCGGGTCGAGCGAAACGTCGAACGTATAAGCCCCGGCGAGGAGTTTCCGGGCGGAGGGCGTGAGCTCAAACCGCATCCCCTCCTTCGCGTCCACGTAGCAGCGCGTCCAGTACTGGGTGAGGTCCATTCCTCCGAACCGGATCGTGAGCAGGAGCGAGGTCCGGGGCGGTACCTTGGCGGTCCCGGTGAGGACGATGGAGAAGCCCTCAGCGACGGAACTCGCCTCGACCGATGCGATGGTGGCGAAGGGAGGGGCGGCGTTCGCGTTTGCTCCGGCCTCGGGATTCCCCTCCTGCGCCCCAAGAGGCGGAATTCCGGCCAGGAAAACGGGCGCCAGCAGGAGCAGGGCGCGCCTCATCAGGAGGGGCGGCTGGTGGCTAATCGCCGTCGACGTAGTACAGATACTTCACCCCCGAGGTGTAGGTCAGGGTGACGTCATCCAGATAGGGAGCCACGCTGGACGGAGTCACGCCATTGTCATAGAACTCGGCCTTGTAAGTGATCGGAGAGGCGGTGGAAACCGGGGTATTGATCGTCACGAGCGCCGTGCCCCCCACCGGCGTTCCCCCGGGTCCACCCAGGAGCCCGTCCCCGCGCGTGGAGAGGTCGTAGGGGTTCCCGTTGACGATGGCCTTGAGCTGAATCCAGGGTCGGGCGGACGGGGCGATCGGACTCCCGTCGGTCGACCGGAACTTGGGCTGATGCTGCGTCCAGGTGATGTTGAGGACCCGCACGCTGGCCGGAACCCCGGCGGGCCAGGGAATCGAGCCTTCGTAGTAGCTCCCTCCCATCGTGGGATCGTACCGGAAGGGACTGGTGGAAGGCGAATTCGTCCCGTACGTCATCAGGTTGTCGAAGGTGCCCTCCGTCATCCACTTCCAGACGCTCCCCCAATAGGCCGGAAGGAACACCTGGGCGATCTGCATGTCATCGATGATGTTGGTCGTGTTCAGGTAGACGTATCCCGGCGAGTTGATGATCCACCCCGGCGCCGAGGCGCGCTGAACGCCGTCGATGTACACCTTCCAGGGATTGTAGTAGTTGGTCCAGGTGAATTCGACGTAGTGCCAGTCCGAGAAGGAGAACGGGTAGTTGTTCCAGGGGGCGGGTTGGGTCAGAACGAAGTAGTCGTTGGAGCCGAACGGGTAGGTCAGGTCGTTCCGGTAGTGGGCGTTCGGGAGGATCACCCCGCCGCTGACCTTCGAGCAGTGCCCTCCGTTGATCCAGTCCTTGGTCATGAACACGCCGTAGATGTCGGCGGGAAAGAAAGAGCCGCTGTACTGACCCTTGTCCTTCCCCAGAAGCAGGATCGAAACCACCGCCGACAGCTTGCCCCCCGTGTTCGCGACCGGCTTCACCCAAAACCCGATCTTCCCGTTGGCCGGGTGCATGTTCCCCGGCGGGGGGGCCTGATTCGGGATGGTGTAGGGCCCCGTCGGGCTGTAGGACCACGACGGCATCCGGTTGCGGGACGTCCCCACGAACAGCCCGTCCGCATAGAGATCGGAGCAGCGGTCCACGTCTCCGCCGCTGAGGTGCATCGTCCCCGCGGGCGCCGTCCCGGAGGGATTGAAGAGCGTGATTCCCTGCAGGCAGCGATAGGCGCGTTGCACGGAAGGGTTCGGTACGGCAAAGTAGGGGTTTGGGCGCGTGTAGTTGTCGGAGCCCTGGACCTTGTCGTCGAGCGGCGCGTTCCAGACGGCATTGGCGGTGTCGAGCCTGTCTTTCAGACTGATCTGACCGTCGAGAATCGACCCCATCGCCGGATTGGAGGCGTTTTCGCTCGGCGCGGGGGTGCGGTTTCTCACGTTTTCCGGATAGCTCACGGTGCGCTGAAAACCCTGACCGGATCCCGTGCCGGACTTGTTCGTCAGAAACTCGCGTTGAGTCGTGAGACGCACCTGATCGAAGGTCTTCACGACGGACCGCACCTTGTGGGCCGCCCGGAGCTGTCCGCCGCCGCCGGTGACCCGTCCCAGAGACTCAATCTCGAAGTACCCGCTGGACTGGAAGCAAAACTCGGTGGTGTAGTAGGTCAGATCGCTCTTGTCCACCCCGGCGGTTACATTGGCCCCCACGATCGCGGACCGGGTCATCGCCCGGGTGGGATTGAACTTCTCCAGGTCGGAGTTCGGGTTGGCCATGGCCTGGATGATCCCGCGATGATAGGGAGCATACTGCGCGGGGGAGAAGGCCGAGGCGGGAAGACCCACGGCCGGGTGGGCGGTCTGCAGGTTCGCCGGGGGGGCGGGATCCACGAGACCGTCCTCGTTCCCGTCGCCGTTGATGTAGGCATTGAACTGTTGCCAGTTGGTGAAGGGGACAGGGGCCTGGTTGCCCCCCGATCCCAACACGCGTCGCTTCCGGTAGTCATCAATATGTGTGGCGATCGTGTAGGCCTCGCTGATCGAAATCGGCGGGGGATCGACCACCATGTACTGCCCGTTCAGCACCCCCCCGCCGTTGTAGGAGAAGTCCATGCTCTGGGGACACGGCAGCCAGTTGTTGTACGTCGGCGCGATCTGGGCCTTCGGCTTGATCACGCTCAAGTCCACCCAGCCATACACCGTAAGGCAGCTCGCCAGCAGGTTGAAGTGGTCTTCCTCCGTAACGGTGGCCGGCTTCGGTGGAATGTTGGTTTCTTTCACAAATTGACGGAATTGCTCCATCATCAGAATCTGCCCTCCAGGGAGCCCGTTCCGGAAGGCAATGATGGCGTTCGCGTTGGCGATGGCGCCGATGGGATTGTATGGGGCCCCCGCCATCTGCATCGCGGTGCCCAGATTCACGAGCATCTGAGCCATGTTGGGCTGTCGACCATTCAGGTTGATCTTGCTCGAAGCGTCAATGACCTTGACGGCATAAGTGTCGCCGTTCAGTTCGTAGGTCCCGGGCAGTATTCCGGAGCAACCCCTCTGGGCGCCGTCCACATTCACCTGGATCGGCAACGTCAAGGGTCCGCCGACGCGGAGACAGAAGGAAGGCGCGCGGGACTGTTCGAGTTTGAGGCTCAAGGGCTCGAAAGTGCCCGCGTTCATCGGGTCGTACATGCCGAACGCCCACTCGTCCGTCAGTCCGTCCCAGGACCTCACTCCGGCGCATCGACGCAGGTGCGCGACCGCCGCCTCCATCCCGCTCACAGCCAGCATGCGCGCCCGCACCATGTCCACGTAGTTCGAACTGATGCTCCGCTCGGACTTCGCCACTCCGACGAAGACGAAGGCGAACACGGCCAGCACGGCAAGCGTCCCCAGAGACACAATCAGAACGCTTCCCCGGGTGGGCTTCTGGGCAGGCTGCATGATGGGTCTCCGAAAGGATTTGAATGGAATCTCGACTGGGGTCATAACCCTAGCAATTCCGAAGCCTTATCGCGACACATTCCGCAAACTGGACGGTCTCCGATCACAGTTCACAAGTCATTACTGAGCAATGTATTATGTTCACATCCTCCGCTCGTCCCCCCCCACCGACCCGCGCACAGAGGAGTTGAATTCACGTGTGCCATCGAGCGTTACCGGCAGGGTACATTGGCATTACGTCAAGGTAAAGCCTCCTTCGCCCGCCGTCGACCCGGAGGTGGTCCGACGAACTCGACCTGCCCTCCCTCGGGCGGCCCCGGCAGGTGAAATGAGGCTTGATTTCGCCGTGACTCCACCATAGAATCCCGACCCGCACTCAAGGCCACGCGCAAGGAGCCTGATATGGACTCACCTCTCCCCCTCGGTTCTTCCGACGACAGTACGTCGTAGATCGCGACTTCCAGTATTCGACGCTCGCCTTCACCCTGGTCACCACCCTGGCCTACGTGGTCGTCATGGCCTTCACCGTCTCGGCTTCGATGCTGGCTTCCATCAAGGCGCAGGACGGCTCGATCACGACCTCCGAGGCGCGACAACATTGGATCATCATGGGGGTCTCCCTCCTCGCCCTGACCGGACTCCTCGGCGTGCAGACGCTGGTGCTGACGCATCGGGTCGCCGGCCCCGCGCGGAAGATCGCCGAGGCTCTGCGCCGGCTGATACGTGGAGAGTACTCGGAATTCGTCACGCTCCGGCGCAGCGACTACCTGCAGGACCTGGGCTCGGCGCTTAACTCGCTGACCCGCACCCTGCACGACCGCGATCACGCCATCGGCGACGCGGTCCGCCTCGTGGAGGAAGCCATCGCTCATGCCCCGCCGGAGATGACCCCGCTCCAGACGATGGATCGACTCAAGAACGCCCTCGCCCTGCTCAAGGCGGCCCGGGCCCCCGAGCCGCCCCCCTCTTCCCCGGCCCTCCCCGCGGTACCCGCTCCCGCGCCGGCCAATCCCTGAAAGGATCGAAATGCGCACCGTCCGATGGATCCCGCTCTTCGTCCTCATGGCCCTCCCTCTCGCCGCCGACGAGACCGCCCAGCACCCGTGGGCGAAGTTCAAGGTCGGCTCGTGGGTCAAGACGAAGACCACGACCACGCTCCTGGTGGCCGGGAACACGCAGGAGTCGGTCACCGAGATGAAGCAGACCCTGACCGAACTCACTGACACGGAGGCCACCATTCAGACCGACACGACGGTCGCCGGCAACACGTTCACGAGCACCATGAAGATCCCGCTGAAGTCGGAGGCGAAGACCGCGGAGGTCAAGGACGCCCCGAAGCCGGAGACGGGCGAGGAGGAGATCACCGTCGCGGGAAAGCAGATGAAGACCAGGTGGATGAAGACCGCCACCGAGGCGAACGGGATGAAGACCAGGTGCCAGATGTGGACCTCGGATGAAGTCCCCGGCGCGGCGGTGAAGTCCGTCACGCACTCAGAGGGGGCGGTCACGACCGACTCGGTGATGGAGGTCGTCGAATTCGAGGCCAAGAAGTAGGCGCACCATCGCCGCGGTTTCCGGCGATCCTGCCCGCCGACGGCGCCGTTCTCGCCTGGCTCGCCGGATCGCTCCTTCTCGCCCTCTGGACGGCGGTCAGGGGGACGCTTCCGAGCCCGGCGGCGATCCTCGGGGCCCATGTCGCGTGCCTCATCGCCGTCGTGCTCCTCCTCTTTGCCGCCGCGCGATTCGACGGAGCGGTCTGGCAGTTTGCCCACGCCTGGTATCCCGTGGCGGTCATCCTGATCGTCTTCCGGGAACTCTACTTCCTCATCCCCGCCGTGAACCCTCAGGATGTGGACGACTGGCTCATCCAGGCCGACCTGACCCTGTTCGGCGTCCATCCCACCTTCGCCATCGAACCCTGGATCTGGCCTCCCGCGGTCGAGTTCCTCCAGGTCGTCTACGCCTGCTTCTATTTCATCCCGATCGCGCTCGGGGTGGTGTTGTGGCGGCGTCGGATGTGGGCGGAGTTTGCTGAAGCCCAGGGGGCGATCGTGCTCGGCTTTCTGAGCTCGTAT
>JACPTZ010000107.1 GCA_016192525.1 Planctomycetota bacterium | reverse complement strand
GAGCCGTGATCTCCGCGCGACCGGGGAGGAACTCGGCTTCCACATCGGAGCCCGACCGCCCGCAGGCCGACGCCGCAGGGGCGGGAGCCGGCCGGTTCCAGCCGGTGGCACATCGCTGGAGCGCGGAGGCTCCGGAGTGAATAGGGCGCCGGGAGTCTCGCGAGGCCGGGTCCCGCCCGGCGGGCCGGACCCGCCCTCCCTGTGAAGGAAGATCGAGGGACCCCCCGGAATCCCAAGTGCCATCGGGGCGAAACGACATCCAACCACCGGTCGGCTCCGGCCCCTACGGAGGCCATGCCCGCGTCACCCCGTACGCCTTTCGCTGGGCCTCGTCGGCGAGCAGCGGCGGCGTGAGCACAAGGATCGACTTCAGCGTCCCCTCGCGTCGAAGCTCAATCTCCCATTCGATGTGGCTGAACTCGTAGAAGAGGATGACCTCGTCCTCGTCCTCGTCGTGCCACCAGGGCTCCCCGAAGAGCGCCAGGACCTCTTCCTCGCGCGTGCCGGCGCCCAGCGGAATCGTCTGCCCGTTCAGGCGGCACGCCCCGGGAAACGGATTGAACCCCTCCTCGAACTCATCGACCCAGACCAGCCGGATCGAACGCACCCGCCCCTCCCCCACCTCCACCTCCACCCCGCGGGAGAAGTAGCGCAGCAGCCCCTTCCCGGCCGCCTTCCTGTCCTCCGCCGGGCCGAGGATGGAGAGCAGGCTGAACGGGTTTCCGACCCGCACCCCGCACAGCGCGTGGAGCGAGAAGTCGAATTCGAGCGGGACCAGCGGGTCGGCCACCCAGTCCCGGCTCGGGTCGCTCCCGGCAAAGATGCGGTCGATGACGCCCATGGGCGAACCTCGCGCGGTTTCGTCCGTACCGGGAGATATCTCAGAAGCCCGCCATCGGGGCACGACGGCGCCGTGCCCCTGCGGACGGCGAGTCTTGAGATAGTATCCAGGGCCAGATACTCCCGAAAGGCGCCTCTATCCCTACCTGCCGCACGGACTGCTGTCCAGAGAAGGGTGCCCCCCCCGTCGGCGTTCCCCGACGGTTTGGACTGGGCTCGCTTCTGGTCCTGATGACCCTGTACAGTGTCGTCTCGGCGGCCCTGCCCATCGTCCCGGCGCTTTGCGTACTCGGTTTCCTGACGCTGCTCGCGGCGCTTCAGATGTGGGCGGGTCAGGGTCCGCCTGCACGGCTGGTCTCCCAGTTGGCCGGGGTGGTGGTGATTCCGGGGGCGGTGTGGCTCCAGAGCGGGCCATGTGTGTACATTGGACCAGAGGCACTGTGCGTGCTGGCGCTCTTGGGATATGTGGTGGGCTACGCGGCGGGAGGACTCGTCGCAGGGGCCTTCCTCATCGCCTGGCACATCGACCGCTGGTGGGCGGGGGGTCGGCGGCCGTAGGGGCCGGGATCGACCGAGGGGGTGGCACAGGCGGCTTGCCACAGGGCCCGTGCCTGCGCGCTCCGAGCACGGGCAGCGAGCTGCACGTGCCACCCGGAAGCCCACAGAATCGATCCTGAAAGCCCACGGGCCGAGTCAGGAGTAACCGGGGACGCGGGATGCCGGTCCGTATGAGGTTACCGCATTGTCATCCTGAGCCTCGCCCCGCAGGGCGAGGCGAAGGATCGCCAAGCCTGCCGCAGTAAGGCGTTTGCTCCGAGTCAAAGCTGGCGATCCTTCCCCTTCGCTGCGCTCAGGGCCGCCAACCCCTCGTTACGGCCGCCTGCGGGCGGCCTACTCGGGGGCGGCGGGCTTCACTCAGGATGACGGCGTCAGGGGCGGTAACCTCGTACTTCGGTCCTCACGTCGTCGCCCCCTCCAGCATCGGCTCCACCTCCTCGAGGCGGACCGACACCTTCTTCGACACGCCCGGCGTCTGCATGGTGACGCCGTAGATGACATTCGCGGCCGTCATCGTGCGCTTGTTGTGGGTGATGAGCAGGAACTGGGAGGTGGCGCTGAACTCGCGGATGATCGAGACGAAGCGGTCGACGTTCGATTCGTCGAGCGCGGCATCCGCCTCGTCCATCACGCAGAAGGGGCTGGGCCGAAGCTGGAAGATCGACATGATGAGGGCGATAGCGGTGAGCGTCTTCTCTCCGCCGGAGAGGAGGCTGATCGAGGCCGGTTCCTTGCCGGGCGGCTTCGCGATGATGTCGATCCCCGCTTCGAGAAGATCGACGTTCTCCTCCACGATGATGTCCGCCCGGCCGCCGCCGAACAGCTTGCGGAACATGACGTGGAAGTTCTCGCGCACCTTTCCGAGCGTCTCCTCGAATGAGACCCGACTCTCACGGTTCAGCTTGCGGATCAGATCCTCGCACTGCGTCTTCGCCGTCTCGAGGTCGGTCTGCTGGTTCGACAGATAGGTCGATCGCTCCTCGAGCGATTTCAGCTCCTCGATGGCGCCCAGATTGACGTTCCCGAGAGAGGCGATCTTCTGTTTGAGGAGATCGACCTGTGAGGCCACCTCCTGCTCGGGGAAGTCGGCCTCCGGCGGGGTCTCCTGGGCGAGCTGAGCCAGGTTGACGGCGAGTTCCTCGTTCAGGCGATTCGTGAGCCCCTCGAGACGCACCTGCGCCTCCCGCTCCTCGATGCGGCGGGCCTGCAGGACCTCGCCCGCCTCGCGGATGGCGACCTCGGCCTCCTGGACGAGCGAGAAGGCCTCCGTCTCGGCATCCGAAGCGGCCTGGGCACGCGCGGTGAGACCGGCCCGCTCCGAAACGAGAAGGGCGATTTCCGCCTCCACCTCTTCCCGCTGTCGCTCCCGCTCGGCGAGATCGGCGGCCACGGCGGCGGTGCGGCGGTCGATGTCGGCGAGGATCCCGTCGATGGTGGCCAGGGTCTGCTGCGCGGCCTCGCGGTCCCTGACGAGTCGCTCCACGGCCACCTTGAGCTGCTCCCCACGTTCCTGCGCCTGAGCCCGCTTCACCTGGATCCCGGTGAGCGACTCCTGGGCCTTCGTCCGGTCGGCCTCGTAGGCGTCCCCCTGGGTCGAGAGTTCCGCCACCTCCGTCTGGATCTTGGCCGCGAGGGCGTCCATGTCGGTCACAAACTGCGTGAGCGACTGCGCCTTCTCCTCGTGCCACCGCCTTTGCGTGGCGATCTCGGCAATCTCGAGGGCGACGACGTTCCGCTCCTCTTCGAGCACCTGGCACCGTTTGCGGGCCCCTTCGAGGGCGTTGCGCTTCTCGAGGGCGGCCACGTTCCGTTCGTAGATCAGGAGCCGCAGTTCCTCGCAGCCGCGCGTCGCCGCCTCGAGCGCCTGCGTCTGATGGTCCTTCTCGCTCTCCAGCCGGCCGAGCCGTTCAAGCGTTTCGCGCAGCCCGGTGTCGAGATCGTGGAGTTCGGCGCGCCGGGAGAGGATCGTGGTGCCGGCATCGGTCCCGCCGACGATGGCGCCGTGCGGAGTCACCAGTTCCCCGGACTCGGTGAGGAAGCAGGCGCCGTCGAGCCCCACCGCCACGGAGGCGAGGGCCGATTCGAGATCCGGGCAGGAGCGGGCGGCGCCGAGGAGGAGGCGAACGATCGGAGCGAACCGGGGCTCGGTGGTCTCCACGTGATCGGCGATGGAAGGCGTGTCGGCCGGGCCGCGTCGCGCCAGCGACGCCCCCGGGGCCTCCTCCCCTGGCCCGCGTCGCGCCGGCGACGCCTCCGAGGCCCCTCCCGCAGAGAGCCCCCCCCCTCCCACCAGCGATTCCAGACCCGCCGGCGCCCCGATCGGCGGGGTACCGGACGCCGCCCCCTCGGGACTCCCTCCGATGAGCGCATCCAGCCCCGTGGGGGGGGCTCCGGTCGGAGCAGGCGTCGAATCCGGCGCCAGCGACGCCCCCGGGGCCTCCTCCGCCGGGCCGCGTCGCGCCAGCGACGCCTCCAGGGCCTCTACCGCCGACGCCCCCCGCGCGGCCACGATCCGCGCCGCCAGTTCAAGCGGAATCACCTGCACCCGGCCCACACCCGTCTCGCTGGAGAAATCGAGCACCGTCCGGGCCTGCGCGATCGTCTCGGTGACGATCGCCTGCGCGCCGTCGCCGAGCGCCAGGTCGACCAGCCGCGCCTTCTGCATCTCGACGCGGCACAGGTCCACGACCGTCCCCAGCACCCCGGCGCACCGGGGCTCCCCGTTCCGCCACGCCGTGAGAATCGCCTGCGTGCCGGCCCCATACCCCTCGCGAACCTGCTCCAGTTCTTCCAGGAACTCCTTGCGGCTCGACTGCTTGGTCTGCTGCTCGTGGACGCCGAGCATCCGGGTGGCGAGCGCCTCGACCAGGTCCTTCGTCTCGCGCACCTTCGCCTCCAGCGCGGCCAGTTCGGCCCGCTCGGAGGCGATCGCCGCCTCGATGTCCGCATACTCCCTCGTCAGGAGGTCGCGTCTCGCCTCCATCTCGGCCGCCTCGCGACCCGCGTTCTCCGCCCGGGCGGTGGCGCGCGCGTGCTCGGCCTCGAGGTTTTTCCGCTCCGTCTCCACGCCGACCAGCTCGTTCTGATAGCGGGCGCGCTTGTGGAGGAGGTCCACGGCCTCCGACTTCTTCCCCTCGACCGCCTGGGCGATCTCGGCGGCCGCCTGCGCCGCCTGGATCACGATCGCCTGGCACTCCTGCTGCTCGCGCGCGAGTTCGTCGAGCCGGATCCCGCACGCCCGCTGCTCGCGGAGCATCTGATCTTCCTGCGCCGCCAGCGCCTCGATGCGGGCCTTCGCCTCGAGGGCCTCCTGGGCCCGCTGTCCGCGTTCCCGCGCCAGTTCGTCGCGGCGCAGTCCGGCGGCGGTGACCGCCTCGTCGATCGCGGCCGCGCGGGCCTCGCCGGCGGCGCGTCGCCGACCCGACTCCTCGAGGGCGGCGGCCGCCGACGCGGAGGCCTTTTCGGCCTCGGCCAGCCTCTCGCGGACCGCGGTGGCGCGCCCTTCGGCCTCGGCCTGTGCCGCGACCGCCTGCGTGCAGGCCTCCAGGAGATCGGCGTGCGCCTTCGCCAGACCGCGGTACTGGTGCAATCCCAGCCGGAGTTTCAGCGCCCCGAGGTCCTTGAGGATCTGCTGGTATCGTTCCGCCTTGGCGGCCTGGAGCTTGATGGACCGGATCTCGCGGTTCACCTCGCGGACGATGTCGCCCACGCGGAGAAGGTCCTGCCCCACCCGTTCGAGTTTCGACTCCGCCTCGCGCCGGCGCGCCCGGAACTTGCTGATCCCGGCCGCCTCCTCGAAGATGTTGCGGCGCTCCTTCGGGTTCGCGTTCTTTGATGTCGCGCAGGCGGCAGGTCTGCTTGTTGAGGAGGTACTCGCTCTCACCGGTGCGGTAGAGACGGCGGGAGACGACGACCTCGTCGTAGTCGATGGGGAGGCGGTGATCGGTGTTGTCGAAGGTGAGGGAGACCTCGGCCATGCCGAGCGGCGGGCGGCCGGAGCCGCCGTTGAAGATGACGTCGAGCATCTCGTCCCCGCGGAGCGACTTCACGCTCTGGGTGCCGAGGACCCACTTGATGGAATCGACGACGTTGGTCTTCCCGCACCCGTTCGGCCCCACGAGGCCGGTGATGCCCGGGTCGAAGTGGAACTCCGTTCGATCCGCGAACGACTTGAAGCCGACGACTTCGAGTTTCTTGAGTTGCATCGAGGCGCAACCAATGGGGCCGCGGGGAGAGCGCACGAGGCCCCGAGCGGCCCCGTAGCACGTGCTACGGGGCGTAACAAGGGGCCGGGACCGGGATCGCGCTGAAATACCCGGATCGGGACGCCGACAACATTATCGGCCGTCCGCCCGCGGCGGACGAGCCGAATTGTGACCTTCGGGGGGTCCTTCCCTACCCGCGAAGGAAGGGGGGGATTATAGCGGAGGACCGCAGGAAGGGAAGGAAAAGGCGACTTCCTGACACGAAGCGGACGCGCATCGAGTCGCCTGGCCACCAAGGCTTCTTCCCCGCGCGGATTTCGACTGAATTGTCTCGCAAGGAAGGAAGACCCTAGACTCACCTCTTTTGGATCGTGCCGCATGCCCTCACGGGGGGGGTGCGCGGCCACGGGACGGTGAGTCCACCGGAGGTGTGGCATGTTCGGTACCACCTGGAAAGGATCTCGAAACCCAGGCAAGGCCGTACGGTCGATTCTGGCGACGTGCGCAGTGGCGGGCGGAATGATGCTGCGGGGTGACGCGTGCCCGACCACCCAATCGAGATTCGACTCGCAGCCAGTCAGGGTGGTAACGGTCTCCACCGCTTGGGATGAATTTGGAGATCCGCTGAAGTCGAAACTTTCGGACATGACAAAGTGGTACCCGGATGCCCCTCCTTCCACGATCATCGCGGATACATGGGGAGCCGGGGTTTCCATCAACGGAATGCCCTTCGCGAGAAAGCTCGTCAGAGTCGAAGGCGAGACCCTGCCGGGACCATGGGAGACTGAGGAAAGGGAGAGTCTCGTCCTGGGCATCACTCTGCTTGGATACGCTGGAGAGCCGCCCCCCCCACAGGAGTGGGTCGGGGTCATGGGAGGCGTGATCGTGACCCGGGCGCAAGCGAAGATGGCCGAAGATCCACAGCATGAATCTCTCGGCCTGACTGTTCTGAGAGATGCCATGAAACTGCTGCCGCTCCCCATCAAGTTCCCATTCATCAGGAGACTGATCCACCCCGCATCATGGGTCTCGAACGAGGGCGCTGGTCACGTGGAAACGGCCACGAGACTGGTCCTGGAATGCGGACAGGACCACGTGACGGCGGATTCTGTCGCCACTTCTTCTTAGGCACGGGACGATACAGCCTATCTGCAACTCTATGCGTTCACAGACCCTGACGACTTTGAGGTGGAGGCCCGGGCGTGGGGAACATGGGCGCCGGCACAGAACGACGTGGGTTTCGGCGGATCCGGTGAGCTGGGCGTCGGTGCCCCCCCCCCCGACCGCAGTAGCCCCAATCTTCAGATCAGCGGAGCGGCTAGCCTGAAGATGAGCGCTTCAGGCGTGTCCGAAGGTCGAGGGGAAGGAGAGGTCTTCTTTGTCGGCGCTGGCATCGGGCTGTGCGTGCAGCCGAATCCAAACGCGGAGATACCCGGTACTGTGGTGGACTCGTCCGTGAAATGGCACGTGGGTACCGGGGTCCGCAAACAGCCGGTTGCCGCCAGGTTTGCTGGCGTGAAAGACCAGGAGATGAGAAGGCTTCAGGATCTTGCGCGATCCGTGATCGGGATGCGCGTCGACGCGGCGCAACAGTTTCTTGTGACGAACCTCCCTCTGAAGTTGCGCTCGGCGGCGAAAGGCTTGACCCAGGAACTCACCACCTTCAAGGGTGCGCAATTCGACTGATTCGAGCAACCGGGGCGGAGTCATCCAGTGTCTCAGAGGTCATCCAAAGTACTCGCGGGGCGGCGCCGTGTGATTGCGTTCTTCTCTCTTTCCGTTGCAGCACTCTTGCTCTGCGTAATCCTCCGCTTTGCCTTTCCATCAGCACCTCTCGAGTCCACGAGCGCTCTGCACGACGTCGCGAAGGCGGAGAATCCCCGCAGTCAGGCGATCGGCACAAGCTCTTCACGACAGCCGGGAAATGCGGAGGCGGCGGCTGATCGAGGCTCGATTGGAGAAGAGCCGTCAGACAGAACTTACATCATTCGTGTCCTGAATACTGACGGCGGTACGATCCCTGGCGCGTTCATCCGGGTTCAGAGCGACGCGAGTAGCAGCCTCTCGCTAGATCCAGGGACGGGAAGGGTAGCATCCAAATGGCCAGATCTGCTGATCACGGATGATCGCGGCGAGACCCAGTTCGCCACGGACGTTGATTGCGCGGCCTGTGGGTGCTCCGTGACGGTCGCGGCAGCCGACTTCTCTTTGGCACATCAGGCGCTCCCGGCGGTGCCGCCGCGAGGCTCAGTGGAGGTGGTCATCAGACTCAGCCGGGGGTGGACGCTTCAAGGACGTGTCCTCGGACTATCGGAGGAGGAAACAGCGGATGCGGATCTCTCGTGTGTGTGGATTCCAATCGCCCATGAGACACCCCGGAAGGTGGCGAATGGCGGAGAGGAATCCGAATTCGGAGCGGTTCCGGCCAGCTCCTGCTCGTCATCTCAAGGCCTCCCGGTTGTGTCATTGGCCATAGCATCGGACGGTTCGTTTCAGTACCCATGCTGCCCGACGGATCACCGCGCGCGTTTGTGCCTTGCTGATGAGTATGGACGATTTGAAGAAGAGGAACTTGTCGTGGAGCCGGGAGGAGCCCACGTGACGATGAGGGTGCGGGGCATCGCCGGCCGAAGGCTGGGAAGACTGAAGATCGACTTTGGAAATGAGCGTAGCGCGCTGGACTATGCCGTACTTGTGATTCCCGCGCAAGGAGGGCCCATCGTGATGGCCCCTC
Organism: Planctomycetota bacterium; assembly: GCA_016192525.1. GTDB lineage: Bacteria > Planctomycetota > MHYJ01 > JACPTZ01 > JACPTZ01 > JACPTZ01. The sequence goes on along the minus strand of JACPTZ010000107.1, from coordinate 7,160 downwards.
GTCCGTGCTACGCGTGGGAACAGGTCGCGAGAAGAAGCCGGCAGTATCCGTTTGTCCAGATATCGGACGCTCAAACCTTGCTCGCAAGCGCTGAGAGGCGATTCGGAGTCTGGATCTTGCCTGAGGGAGTCTGGACGGTCCTCGTCCGATCGGTGAGCCCAGCCGCGGGAGATCCCGTCCGGAGTCGAACGGGCGGTCAGTGCGCGCTATTGTCTGCCAGCATCGAATCCGGCCGAACGAGCGTCCTCTCGCCCACGTTCGCTTCGGGTGGCGCGGTTTTCGGCTCCATTCGAGATGCTCTATCGGGGGAGAAGTTGTCAGGCGTTGTCGTCACGTGCCGACGCGAGGGCGTCAACTCGACCGAACTCGTGCGCGAGACGACAGGGCGCGATGGGCGTTTTCTGCTGTCTTCTCTCCCCGACGGCGTATACGAGCTGGAATTGACGGCAAGGCCCACCACGGCTGGAGTGCAGTATCGTCCGAGCAAGCACAGAGTATCTGTGCGCGCTGGAGGACGAGCAGACGCAGATCTGATGTTGGAGCGTGATAATTTGGGGCGGCTTGTCTGTACCGTCAGGGACGCCGCCTCGGACAGACCCGTTGGGAACGCCCAGGTTCTAGTGCGAGCTCCAAGCAAAGATGGGTTTCCGCTCGCATCCCTCACCGATTCAGAAACCGGCAGCGCTGTCATCGACGGCATTCCCGCAGGAATGTGGGATGTCGAAATCATGGCGCCAGACTATCGTACCGAGCGCAAGCGACTCAGCATCAGCGCGTCCCAGTTGACACAAGACACAACGAACCTCTATCGTTGATCCAAAGGGATGCAAGCCCCGAGTATTGGCTCATGAATCCGCCCAGATCTACCCCTACCCGCCAGCCCGCACGAAGTCTGCCTTGTCCAGAATGCGGAGCACCCATGAGCCTTCAGAGGGCGATGGAGTTCTCACTGCAGGTCTGTCCCGCTCATGGAACTTGGTTGCAAAGAGCGTCCTTTCAGGCCCTGCGCAGGAAGATCGCCGAAAGTTCTCGACGAACTCTCTCTGTGATGACGCAACGGGCGCGGCGCAAGGGCCGCGATGAGGGGATCGCGATGGGTTGAGATCGCTCCCTGTAAGTCCGATCGCCGCCTCATCTCTCGTGGCGGCGTGCGGATCGGCGTCGGATCGAGAGTCGGCGACATCGTGATCAGGCTCAAGCGGGTCGGCAAGTAGCCTTCGGGAACCCTCTCGTGAACGACAATCCGCAGATTCCCGGCAGCGACGACTCTCCGATGGATCTCGTTCCGAACCGCGCCGAGCGCAAGGGAATGCCCGTCTGGGAAGTCGTACGGCTCGTCGGAATCGCTCTGGCGGCAGGTGCACTCGCGATCGCGAAGGCCGTCTTCTGACAGGATGGCTCCGCAACTTTGCGCTGTCGCGGCCGGACTCGAAGTCGCCTCGGCGCAGGTCGCGTTCGCACCCAGGCGCCGGATCACGGCGGTCTCACGGCGAGGCGGTACTCCGAGCGTCGCGCCCCCGCCGCACGTGCTGCGGGGGGAACAGATGGCTCGTCGCCGCCCGGACGGAGGGCGGCTCCTCGGGATGACAATCCTCTCCGAGCGGCCCCGGAGGGTGCAGAGAATTACCTCGGGCGGCATGGGTCGGCTGGGTCTGGCGGATACCCTCTACCTCTCCCGCCGGCGGCGATGGATCTCGCGCACGATCTCCTTCACGCCCCTCCCGCCGACGATCCTCGGACGCTCTCGGGTGTAGTCGCCTGAGCCTGTCTCATACTGGTCCAGAAACCGGACGGCCCCGCCCATTCCCAGCCGGTCGCAGAGCGCCTTGAACCCCTCGCGCCGAAGCTCCGCCGCGCTCATCATGGTCCCGCCTCCTCACGATCAAGGACGTCGCCGAAGAAAGTCCACGGGGTTTTCGACGGAGACGAGCAGGCGCTTTCCGGAGGCCCTTGCCCTTCGCCTCAGCGCCTCGTCACACGTCAGGAGGACCTCCACGCCGGCGGCCTTGGCGCAAGCCAGGTGGAGGGCGTCGAAGGACCCGAATCCGGACCGCTCGAGGCGTTCTGCCCGGTCTTCCACCGAGGGTGTCACGCGAAAGGTCCTCCCGAACCGGGCGAGCAGTTCAGACGCGCGGGAGCGTCTCTCCGGCTGAGGGTTCATCGCGTTCTCCGCCTCGAGCGCCTCACTCGACACGGCACTCAACTCGCTCCGATCGATACGTTTGGGAGTATTGTAGCCCGATCCACGCACCCTGTCCACCGACTCTACGTGGTGCGCGTGGCCGGAGACCGACACCTCCTACTTCACGCTGAACCCCACCCCGATCTTCACCCGCCAGGAGGCGCCCGGGGGGAGCGCGAGGCGCCAGTGCGGCACCACCGCGGAGCCCTGGTAGACCCGCTCGAAGCCCCCCTCGGACTGCGAGACCGTCTCGACCGGATGGCACCACAGGTCCGCCGGAACGTCCCAATCGCAGGTCATCGCGATCCCCTGCCAGTCGTCCCGGACCCCGAACCGGCTCACCCCGGCGAGGGAGTGCGTCGTCCCGAGCATTCCCAGCGGATCGCCGTTCGGACCGATCCATGACCGGTCCGCGTCCTTCGGGGCGAGGAAGTTGAAGTTCCACTCCACGCCGAAGGTCGCCTCGAATCGCCGCGTGTCGCGGTTCGTGATCGTGTAGGCCGCCTCCAGGCGCGACTTCCGCGCCTCCAGACGCACGGTCTTCCAGACGGCGACGGCGTACGGCGTTCCGTCCCGGACGACGGTTCCCTGACGCTCCAGGGATACTTCCGCCGCTCTCGCCTTCGCGCCGACGGCGGGCAGATGACAGGTGTAGGCCCCCGCCGCAAAATCTCCCGTCTCGTACGAGGAGCCCCGATCCAGCGACTCGATCGTAGTCCCCTCCACGAAGAAGTGGTCGATGAGCGACTCACGCGGGAAGGGATCGACGGCGAGCCTCTTGTCCAGCCCCTCCTCCTTGGCGAGGATGAGGTCGTGGATCGACGCCATCGTGTCGAGGTCCTTCACCACGCGCGCCTGGGACACCTTCCGGTGGTACGCCTCGGTGCGACGCGCCAGGCAAGCGGTGACGTTGAAGTGCTTGGCGAGGAGGTCGAGTTCCACGAGATGTCCCCCCCGCTGCGGGGAGAGGACCGCCTCGAGCCCGCCGGCAAGCAGGTTCACCTCGGGGTGGCCGTCGTGGTCGAGATCGCGCACTTCCACCAGCGGCGTCTTCCCGCGCTTCAGGTAGCGATTGGCGTGCTCCTCCGCCCGGAGGAGATGGGTGTAGACGGCGTTCCTGAGGTGCGGGAGATAGAGCCCGCCGAACACGCCGTGCCAGTAGGCGCAGTTGCACTGGCCACGGTAGAGCTCCACCCGCGCCAGCCGGCTCTCGCGGGAGGCGCGCGGGAGGGCGTCCACCAGTTCGCTCACCCGCTCCATCCTGGCGTGCATCGCGTTCGCCTCGGAGTACTTCACACGGAAGTTGCGCCAGAAGCCGCCGCGGAGGAACGGGGTCGCCTGACCGTCCTGGCTGCCCCGCTTGAGCAGGGCGTGCGCCTCCTCGAGCGCGTGCTGCCGCGCCGTGGGAAGGACCCACTCGGTCATCTCGCGGTAGGAACAGTCGGGAAGGTAGATCCGGCCCGCGGGGGGGAGCCGCTCCAGCGCCTCGCGGGGCGTCACCAGCGTGATCCAGTCGCGGTTCGCCTCGAGCATCGAGAAGAACCGGTCCAGCCACCGGTCCTCCCCGTAGCAGTGTTTCTTCGTGCGGGGCCAGACGCCGAATTTCTCGCCGTCGTCGGCGTAAACGACGAGCCGGCGGCCGTCCGGCGTGGCGAGTCGACGCAGCAGATCGATCGTCTCCTGCGGCTCCTTGAAGGGGATCGCGTAGCGGAGTTCCTCCAGGATCGGGAAGACGGCGACCGATTTGCCCTGGTCCTCGGTCATGTAGTAACCGGTGAGGTCGGACACGTCCGCCCCGGCGGTCCGGAAGTGGAAATCGTCGAGAAAGGTGTAGCGTACCCCGGCCTCGGCAAAGGTGGCGGCGAGCGGCTGCTCCCAGACCCGCTCGGCGAGCCACGCGCCGGTCACCTCGGTGCCGAAGACCCGCTTGAGGTGGGCGGCGAACGACTTGATCTGTCCCTGCCGGTCGCGTTCCGGGAGCATCGGCAGGATCGGCTCGTAGTAGCCGCCGCCGACGATTTCGATCCGCCCCTCCTCCACGCCGCGCTTCAGGATCTCGCAAAGGTCGGGACGGTTCGCGGTGAGCCAGTCGAGGAGGCAGCCGCTGACGTGGATCCCGCACCGGATGGCGGGGTGCGCGGCGAGGACCTCGAGGAAGGGGGCGTACGCGTCATTGGTGGCCGCGGCGATGACGTTGTCGAAATTGCCGATCGGCTGGTGATTGTGGATGGCGAACGCGAAGTGAATGGTGGCGGGCATGGGGCGGGGAGGAGGAATGACGAATGAGGAAAACGGAATGACGAATGAATGACGAATGGCGAATGCCGAAGGGAAGAGCTACCTTACGAGGTTACCGCACTGTCATCCTGAGCGACCGCCGCAGGCGGACGCGAAGGATGACAACACTCCCCCCTTACCTGTGCCCGCTCAGTTTGCGATACAGCTCCGCATACTCCGCCGCGCTGCGCTCCCACGAGAAGTCCTGTTCCATGGCCGTCTTCACGAGCCCCGCCCACTTCTTCCGGTCGGCCCAGGCGGCGAGGGCGCGCTGGAGACAGGTCCACAGTTCGGTCGGCTCGTACTTCGTGAAGGAGAAGCCCGTCGCCGTGCCGGCCTCGAGGGCCTCCGGGGTGGCGTCCACGATCGAGTCGGCGAGGCCGCCCGTGGCGCGCACCACCGGGATCGTGCCGTACTTGAGCGAGTAGAGCTGGTTCAGCCCGCACGGCTCGAAGCGCGACGGCATGAGGAACATGTCCGAGCCGGCCTCGATCTCATGGGCGAGCGTGTTGTCGAACGTGAGGTGGACGGAGACTTTCTTCGGGTGCTTGGTCGCGAGATCGTTGAAGAGCCGGTGATACCGCTCTTCGCCGGTCCCCAGGACGACGATCTGCACGTCCTTCGTGAGGAGTTCCGGCGCGACCTTGGCGAAGAGATCGAACCCCTTCTGGTCGGCCAGTCGCGAGATGATGCCGATCAGCGGCGCCTCGGAGGCGGGAAGCCTGCACCTCTTCTGGAGGGCCGCCTTGCACTTCGCCTTCCCGGCCGGCTTCCCCGCCGAGAACTTCGACGGGATGAGGGGGTCCACCTCCGGACTCCACACCGCGTAGTCCACGCCGTTGATGATCCCCGTGAGTTCCGAGGCCCGCTCGCGGATCACCCCGTGGAGCCCGTGGCCGAACTCCTCCGTCTGGATCTCGCGGGCGTAGCGGGGGCTCACCGTCGTGAGCGCATCGGCATAGACGATCCCCCCTTTCAGGAAGTTCAGCTTCCCCCAGAACTCGAGGCGCTTCCAGTGGAAGAGCGACCAGTCGAACCCGGTGAGCTTCATGTCCCAGTGCCAGAAGACCCCCTGATAGGCCAGGTTGTGGATGGTGAGCAGCGACTTCGAGCCGCGGAAGTGGTTCCGCCCCGCGTAGAGCGTCTTGAGATAAACGGCGATGAGGGAGGATTGCCAGTCGTGGCAATGGAAGACATCCACCTTGAGCCCCAGCGCCTCGGCGGCTTCGAGCACGCCGCGGGAGTAGAAGATGAACCGCTGGGCGTTGTCCCAGTAGTCCTTGTCGCCGGTGACATACAGCCCGTCCCGGTGAAAGAACTCATCGCGCTGGATGAAGTAGGCGGGGATGTCGGTCCCCGGCAGGGTGGCCTCCCAGAGGATGCCGGTGAGCGTGTGTTCGCCGACCGGGACGCTGATCGTCACCCCGGTGCTCTTCAGTCCGGCCGTCGTCTCCTTCACCTTCTTGTAGAGCGGCATGATGACGGCGCCCTCGACGCCGTTCTTCTTCAGGTATTTCGGAAGCGTGCCCGCGACATCGGCCAGCCCGCCGGTCTTGGCGAACGGCACGACCTCGGGCGCGGCCTGGAGGACGAACATGGGGACTCCTTTGGGGGTAGACATCCACCGGCGGTATGGCGGCGCCGGGGGGGCGAAAGGCGTTCGGGAGACCAATTATAGGCGATCCCCATCGTCATGGAAGCAAAATGGGTCGAACGGGGATGAGCTTGTGCGATCGAGAGGCCGCTCCGGGGACCATCCGTGAGGAGGTCCACCCTGAACGGATCCGCGATCGCGGGGCGGATCCGGCGCCGTCATTTCAGATTCAGGGTGGGCAGGAAGGGTGATTCAGGTCTGGGGGTGAGCGTCCTCTTCGCGGGGTCCACGATCAGGTCGAGGCGTTCCAGAATCAACTGGCCGATCAACGGAGTGCATCCGGGCGGCCCCACCAGGGAGTCGGTCTCCCACGTCCGGCCGCAAACCGTAATGGACAGAATTCTGGCGACGGACAATTCCCTCTTGCTCTCGTCGGTGAGAGTTACGATTGTCTTCCCCTTCGTGTCGACGCCCAGGTCTTCGACCAGGTCCTGCGGCAACAGCATCATGACGGCTCCGGTGTCCACGACCGCGTCTACGTTACGGGAACGCACCTTCTGCCGCCCCAGCTTTCCTCGTTCCTTGAGGACCAAGTCGCCCGCATTCTGAAGCAAGACTCTGACCTTGACCTCTCCCATGACCGCGTCTCGCTCGCGCCCTACGGCCGGGGGGTAGTCCCGGCGCCTGCTAGATTGTACCACTTCAGTCAGGAGCGGACAATCCTCCCCTCCGCTCAAACGAGTCCGCGTTTTTGCGCCAGTCTCAATTCTGTTTCATTCCGAGCGTAGCCCCGCAGCAGGTGCCGCGGGGCGTAGCGAGGAATCTGACCGCCGGGCGTGTTCTCCTCTCAGGAGTCCTGGCGGCACGAGTCTTCGGGAACAGGGCCAAGGACAGGCGGCACTGACGGCCCGAACAGATCCCTCGTCGCTGCGCTCCTCGGAATGACACCAAATCGTGGGCGCCTATGACTCCCCTCCCTTGGAGTCGCTTCCATACTCCGTCACTCTGTCCTTCCGTTGCTCCGTTACTCTGTTACTCCGTTACTCCGTTCCTCCCTCACACCTTCACATCCCTCAGAAACTGCGCCGCGTTCTCCGGCGGGACAGG